>NZ_DAXS01000032.1:0-1363 GCF_002506515.1 Caldivirga sp. UBA161 | reverse complement strand
GTAAGGGAGGCATATGAAGTGAAGGTTACAGGAAGCCTTAAGTGAAATTAATTATAATGCCTTAATTATTTACTTTAACCTTTAATTTTAATGAAATCAATAATTAAGGCATTAACCCATTACTAGCTCCTTAATATCCTTAAGCCGTATGAGAAGATTAATATGGGTATTAATGTAACTGATGTAAAATACACTAGTGTTAACTTAAGCATGACCCCATAGTTATTGATTAAGCCAAGTATTATAGCTGAATTAAGGTACTCAAGGAAGGAATCCATATATGCGTGGGTAGTGACAGTTACGGCTAATCCCCTTATCCCATGCCCACTAGCCTGCATGCCCCTCAGTATCATTGATGCACCAGGGTGAAATAGAAAAGAGACTAAGGGTTGCAGTAGTAGGCCCACTAAACTAATAACTCCAACCATGTTAATTGAGGTAAGGGTACTAATATTAAGGCTACTGGGTATTATCGATATAATTACTATATTAATTAAGGCTACTGCAATGTCTATTAATGCGAAGCCGTAACCTATGTATAATGAAGCACCCATGGCCTTATCCTTAACTGCAAAGTACCTGGCAACCTCCTGGAAAACACCGGCTAATGAACCCATGTATATGGAGACTAGGTAAATGTTAGACTTAATGACCCTGAGGGTGAGTTCATTCAACTCCATTATATTCCTTAAATGGCTCAATAGCAGTACTATGAAGGGTGCCTGCTGCGTTGGGTATTGAAGCACTAGGGCTAGAATCATGTAACCTACCCCAATGAACACCCAATCACGTTCACTACGCCATAGTAGCTTGTTCATGAGGATGTAGGCTATGATTGACGCCACCACTAGGTAGGTTACTGATAATGCCACCACTTCCTCCTGCATCTCAATGCACCTTAATCAACTGTAATGCCAGCACCCCTATCTGCTTCAGGCTGTATAACTACGGCGGTACCGTACGCTATTATCTCATCCATGTACTCACTTATTTCACTCGAATCCAGCCTAAAGCTTATGACGGCATTAGCACCAAGCTCCTTGGCGTGCTGAATCATTCTCTCAATAGCCTGCCTCCTAGCCTGCTCGGCAAGTTCAGTGAACTCCTTAATCTCACCACCGGCTAACGACCTTAAACCAGCTAGGAACCTACCACCAAGGCCCCTTGACCTTACTGTGACCCCGATGGCTACGCCAAGAACCTTAATGACCCTGTATCCTGAGATGTATGGTGCAGTGGTAACGATAACATCACCTTCTCGAATAGCCATAATTAATGCCCGTTAATCTAACTTATAAATACTACAATTATAAATCTCCCTTAAGGGTCCTTAATTATTTGCTTAGTTAGGTTGATAAGTGTT
>NZ_DAXS01000048.1:10131-12254 GCF_002506515.1 Caldivirga sp. UBA161 | reverse complement strand
TGGAGTATACGGTATATGGAAGTATGATGCAACACACTGCTGTAATGAGGTGTCTGGGTTTGGTATGCCTATGAATGCTGCAAACTGCGGGTACTTAGTCCATAATGAGCCATTAGCAATAACTTGAGCTAAGGGTGGTACCTCACCTGGTGGTGCCCAAGCGCCAAAGAATAAGCCTGCCTGCACAGTGTTTGGCCATCCATACGGCATACCTGATAAGTCATTCTCATAGACTAACGTCTCAATGGTATAGAATGGTAAGCATTTATACAGCCACATTGGGTCTATTAAATTCTTAGCATACTCAAGAGGTTCAATTTTCTCACCAAGCGGTATTACTGGCACGTAGTAGTCATACCATGCGAACAGCGTCTTAACAGCTAAGTCATATGGCTCACTGCCAGGTGCACCTGCACCGAAGAACATCTGCCAATTAGTTATGTTAATGTAGCCGAAGGTTGAGTTAACGCACCATACCACTGTACTATTAGGTAGGTTCAATGATGCTGGCGCAGTAACTGGTGTGCATGTTCCATTGGGCCATTGGAATGGGAATACACTATGATTAGTGTAGGCCTGTATGGCAGTACCGAACACCCACCATGGCCAATTGAGGAATGTCCAAGCACTATCAAGGCTCTTGACGTAAGTCTTCCATGTTACGGCTGCTTGGTACTGGCTTTGAGGTATTGTAGTACCCCAGTAAACGCCAACATCCTGCGCAATTAAACTAGCCTTAAAGCCAAAGGCCTGCAGTTGCTCAACAGCCTCACTGGCCATTGTCATCCAGTCAGTCCAACCACTGGGGCCATAGACGTAGATTGTTATTGGTGTACCATTGGGGAAGCTCCAATAACCATTAACCTTCCTTAAACCAATGCTTTGAAGCATTTGAGCAGCCTTACTTGGATCATAAGAGCATGGTACTAGGACATCGCTGAAGCTTGGCGGGTATAGGTTAGCAGTGTATGATAGTACTGGTGCTGGGTAGTAGTCTGGGTAATTTAACCCCCATGCAGCCACCACGGCACTCCTATTAATAACATAGCATAAAGCCTCCCTGAATATTGGGTTATTAAATGGCCAACCATACCAAGGATTAATAGTTATACCGAACGCCGAGAAGTCTGGGCTTAGGTAAACACCAACAGTACCACTCTTATTAAGTACAGATACTTGCGAAAGTGATAGGCCTACGAAACCCCAATTGGCCTTACCGGCTAAGAAAGCGCTCATTGCCTGCGTATTGCCGCCAACGTACCAGTCTATGGTTGTTGGATTGTATATGAACCAACTATTTACTGGGAAAATCTCCTCCCATGTGGCTAATAATGGAACACCATTATAGTACATTGGCTCTAGGGTGTAGTCGAAGTAAGTGGTGCTTATGTATGATAGGTAGTATGGGTTAAGGCCCCAGTATGGGGCTACGAATTCAGTAATGTTAGTTGAGTATTTGGCTGCTTGGGTTGCGTTCATTGTCTTTAACTTATCCACTATAGGCTTCCATACTGGGTATGGCGTGCTTATCCAGCTTGGAAGCATCCAGTAGGGTATCATTGGCGTCCACTTCTGGAATAGGAATTGAATAGTAGTATCATTAATCACCCTAATATCACTATCCACGTAAGTTAGGTTAATCCAAGGCGTATACCAATCAAACGCCTTAATACCAATGTAGAAGTATGCATAGACGTCCCATGCTGTGAAGGGCATTGTTGCTGAACCATTAAACCAGTAAATGTTGGGCCTAAGGTAAATCGTGAATAATGCAGAACCATTAGGCAAAACCTCAGCACTCCAATTCTCAGCTAACACTGGGTAAAACTGCCCAGTGAATGGGTTATAGAGGGCTAGGGGTAAGTAGGTCATTACTGTACCAACTAGGTTACTTGGAGCATAGGGATTATACACTGGAGTACCTGGGGTGTATATTATTGTTGTTGGTGCTGCAACGATTATTTGAGGAGTAGATGCTGCATAAGCCACATGACCCCCAAGTATTACAGTAACCAAAATAGCCGCGGCTATTGATGCTAACACGTAGGGAATTATTGGCCTACTCATCAAGCAGGGTGTTAATGAGCCCGATATTTAAGTTTTATCCAAATATTTAGGGTATT
>NZ_DAXS01000048.1:390-10029 GCF_002506515.1 Caldivirga sp. UBA161 | reverse complement strand
GTGGTTCTTAGGCAGTCCTCACAGAGTACCTTACCGCTTAGGTTCCTAAGCACGAACCCCCTCTTGAATAATTCCTCATAAACTGCATTTGGCCTTAAGGCGTGGAAGGTTATGAAATTGGCCACTGAGTTTAATGGCCTTAAGCCGATTTCACTCATCCTCCTCATCATAAACCCCCTAACCTCAATCATCCTCCTAATACTCTCCTCCACGTAGTGCTTAAGTTGAAGGGCTTTACTTAACATGGCTATTGATGGGTAAGGTATATTGTGGGGTAGGGAAATCCTCTTGAGGGCATTAATGATGACTTCAGAGCCAACCACGTAACCAACCCTAAGCCCAGCTAAGCCCCAGGCCTTGGAGAATGTCCTAACCACCGCCACGTTATCGTAGTGCCTTGTTAAATCCATTAACGTTACCCCAGCGAAGTCTGCGTAGGCCTCATCAATAATGATGAGTGCCCTAAGCCTTGAGGCAATGTACTCAACGTCAGCCCTATTGAATAAGTTACCTGTTGGATTATTTGGATTACAGAGGTACACTACGTCGACATCACCACCAACCTTAATAACCTCATCCACATCCAATTCATAACTGGGCTTAAGGGTAACCTCCTTAATCCTAATGTTCATTGATTCAGCCAGTGCCCTAGGCATTGAGTAGGTGGGCTCAATGACCAGTAGCCTGCCTGAACCATGCAGTGTAAGCTGAATGAGGAGCCTAAGGCCCTCATCACCGCCAGCAACGGCAAACACATTATTGGCATTAGCATTAATGTGCTTAGCTATGAGCTCATTTAACGATGGGTTAAGGGGTTCAGTGTAGTACCTAATTAAATCAGGTTCCATTAATACGCCTAGAATTGATTCATAGTACTCCCTCGGTAGGAATAGGTTTTCATTGAAGTGAAGCCTATACTTACTTAAACCAACATTAGGCTCCTCGTAAAAGCCAATGCTGAGGACTCTAGCCCATGAATACCGCCCACTAGCCACTCGGGGTCCACTAATTAATCTAAATAAGTATTATCTAAAACGCAATATATTATTAAGCACTGGCCCACTGGGGTATTGTGAGGGTTAATAGTAGTGAATTGCCCAGCCTCTTAAGGAGAATAACTAATATGGATCAATACATTGATAGGGTTAGGGGCATTATTAATGATGTTAAGGAGCATGGTGATGAGGCTTTACTTAGGTTAACAAGTGAACTAGATGGCGTTAGGTTAAGCTCCATTGAGTTAAGTTCAAGCGAATTAATGGCGTTAGCCAGTAATATTGAACCCAGGGTTAAGGAGGCGTTGGATGAGGCAGTGGCCTCAGTGGAGTCCTTTAACAACAGGATTAAGCCAAGTAACATTGAGGATTATTACAGGGGCTTAAGGAGGGGAGTTAGGTGGGTGCCCTTAAGTAGGGTTGGCTTATATGTGCCTAAGGGCTACTTCTCAACACTGGTTATGACTGGGGTTTTAGCTAAGGCAGCTGGGGTTGAGGAATTAATCGCAGTGACACCACCTAGGCGTGATGGTTTAATTGACCCTGAAACAGCATACGTGGCATTAAGGCTGAACGCTAGGGTATTCAGGGTTGGTGGGGCTCAGGCAGTGGCTGCATTAGCCTTCGGTACAGAGTCAGTGCCTAAAGTGGATAAGATTGCTGGGCCAGGTAACGTTTACGTGCAGGCAGCTAAGCTACTGGTTTCAAACTACGTGGGTATTGATGGTGTTGAGGGGCCCACTGAATTAGTAACCTGCGCTGACCCAAGCATTAAGCCAATCACAGTGGCCTTGGACCTGGCTGCTCAGCTTGAGCATGCTGGCGCCGTGGGCGTGTTAGCTACCTGGAATGAAGGCTACTTAACGGCTATTGAGGAGGAGTTAAGCAAGTTAACTAACTCACCATACCTATCAACGTTAATTAATGGGCCCAGTGAATGCGTTGACTTGATTAATGAGCTAGCACCTGAACATGCGTCAATTTGGGGTTTTGAATTACCCATTGATGGTATTAGGAATGCCGGCGCAGTATCAATAATGGCCCCCTCAGCCCTAGTGGATTACATTGCTGGGCCAAGCCACGTCCTACCCACTGGTGGTTCAGCTAGGTGGAGGGGTGTTTTAACACCCATGGACTTCATGAAGCCAATAGCCTACATTGAACCCACCAGTAAGACTGAGGCTGGGAGGCTTAGTGAATTAGGGGCAATACTGGGGTTGAGGGAGGGGTTTAGGAGGCATTCTGAGGCATTAGTCAATTGGATTAATGAAGAATAATACTCGTAAATCCACTGCATACATCATGAAGAATCATGGCTTACCTTAACCCTGATACAATACCACGCCTAAGAACCAATTCAATACTGCTCCAGGATCATACACTGTAATTTACCAGCATGAATGATTAATAATCCTTAATGTAACCGTACAATTGCATTCACCACTAATGCGGCAGTGGTGTAGATGATTTGTTTGGCACCGTATAGCAGTATACGTAAGCTGACTCATTAATTAGGGTTAGGTTACTGAATCTGAAGATGTACTGGTTAGTTCTAAGCACCGTGTTGAGTATTCTGTAAACCTGGTACATTCCAGTGAATTCAAGGGAAATTAAGGTAACGTTGCCGTTAACGTTAATTAAATCATTAAATCTTATTAAGGTGCTGTTAATGTTACCCAGCATATTAAACCCCTAACGCTCGCATTCGTTAAGCTTTCATTAACTTCATTCCAGGGGCTTAATTTTTACCGCTGTTAGGCTGCTCCACCCTTTTGGATTATTTGGGAAAGCATTTATAGTGTTACCCAATGATGCCTAGTGGATGATTGCGACTTCCTTAAGGTGCTGGAGGGTGTGATTGATGATAGGATTAGGACTAGGAGGCAGGGGAGCTACACTTACTCACTCTACGTGGGTGGAGTTAGCTTAATTAGTAAGAAGGTTGGTGAGGAGGCTGTTGAGGTTGCTGTAGCGGCTATGGCTAAGGATAAGGATTGGGTTATTAGGGAGTCAGCTGACCTCATGTACCACCTACTAGTCCTACTGAGAGTTATGGGGCTTAACCTAAGTGATGTCTGTAGGGAGTTGAGGAGGAGGCATGAGGGTGAGGGTGGTGGTTAAGGTTGGTGTTGTTAATTATGGCGTCGGCAACGTTGGAAGCATCTTCAACGCCCTACGTAGGATTGGGGCTGAACCAATGCTAATTAATAGTGCCGTTGAATTAAGAAGCGTAGACGCAGTGATTCTCCCTGGTGTTGGCTCATTTAACTCAGCCATGGTTAACTTAAGTAGGTTAACCGATGAATTGAATAGCGTTAGGGGTAGTTCACCAATATTAGGCATATGCCTAGGCCTACAGTTAATGTTCAAGGGTAGTGATGAGGGGGAGTTAGGGGGCTTGGGTTGGTATGATGGTTGGGTTAATAGGATTAGGGGGCCTAGGGTACCCCACATTGGTTGGGATTACGTTAAGCTGAATGGTGAATGTAACCTAGGCGTTATTGGAGGCTACTACTACTTTATGCATAGTTACGCCGTGGTTAACCCAATTAATGAGCCGCCAAACATTGGGTTCACTAGGTATGGTGGCTCAACAATACTTAGCGTACTCTGCGATGAGGGTAAAGCCACCTACGGTACCCAATTCCACCCTGAGAAGAGCGGTAAATTAGGGTTAAGCATCCTAAGTGGTTTAATTAACTTAGCTAAGAGTTGATTTCCCTTCACCCTTAAAGTTGAGGATCCTTAAGGCTAAGTAGAGTTTCAATCTCCATATAACTATATTATATAGATCACTTAACCCTAAATATCTTTATTGAATTAAATATCCAATAAATAGAGAAAAATTAACCAAGTGAACATATCAGTATAGTGGTATTATTTTACTCCTTTAGGGGGATTTCGCCAGTTATGGTAAACGCCTTCTTAGGTTGGATAATCCTAGGGTTCTTCTACCTGGAAGTTAAGGAAATGCTTTCATAGAAGAATGAATTCACAAGCATCCAAATTAAACATGAAATCCACTTCAGTGCGTATTAAGTAGGCGTTGGATTAATTAAGCCTCATTATTAGCACTCATGTAAACTATGATGCTTAATAATCTTTTAAAGCCCCCTTAATTAGCCTCATTAATGCTGCCTAACGGCATTAACGTACTTAAGTTAAGCCCAGAGGAGGCTTCTAAGATTACTGATTCACTCTGGTATAGGCATACTGATGGAACCATTGTGGCCGTGGCTCAAGATTACTTAACTAAGGATGTGCTAATGGTGGCTAGCATGAATAAGGAGGCTGTCTTTAAAACATTAACAACAGGCATGGTTCACTACTGGTCCCTAAGCCGTAGGAGGCTGTGGCTTAAGGGGGAGACCAGTGGCCACTACCAGTATTTAATTGACTTCAGGATTGACTGCGATGGTGACGCCCTACTGCTTAAGGTTTATCAAGTGGGTAATGCATGCCACCTGGGCACTAGGTCATGCTTCGACGCCAGGTACGTGAATAGGATTCAGCTCTAAGCTAACGTACGCACCCTAATGCCGGATTCCGATAAGTAGGCCTTCAACGTTAATATGTTTATTATACCCATATGGAACACGCTAGCCGCCAATGCAGCGTCAGCGTACTTAAGAACCTCAAGGAAGTGCCTAGGCTCCCCAGCACCCCCACTGGCTATTACTGGGATATTAACTGAGTCAGCCAACCTCCTGTATAATTCAATATCATAACCCGCCCTTGTTCCATCAGCATCAATACTGGTAACCAGTAATTCCCCAGCCCCAAGCTCCTCAACAGTCCTAGCCCACTCAACCGCATTGAGGTGTGTTTCAACCCTACCCCCCATTATGAATACCCTCCACTCATTACTAATCCTCCTAGCATCAATGGCTACAACCACGGATTGGGCACCATACTCCCTGGATAATTCAGCCACAATACTTGGATCCTTAACGGCGGCCGTGTTAACGCTGACCTTATCCGCCCCAGCCTTGAATGCTAAGTCAGCATCATTAATACTCCTAATACCCCCACCCACGCCCAAGGGTATACTCACAGCTGCGGCAACATTGCGTACCGTTTCAAGGAATGTTGACCTACCCTGCACTGTGGCTGTTATGTCCAATAGGAATAATTCATCAGCCCCCTCCTCCTCATACCTTGAAGCCAACTCCACTGGGTCGCCCATCACCCTAAGCCCCTCGAAGTTAACTCCCTTAACCACAATGTTGGCGTCAACATCCATGCATGGTATAATGCGCCTAACTAAGCCAATTGGCCTAGTCATAGTACCCCCTTAAGGCTCTGTACACCACCACCCTTAACCTGTATTGCTTGCCCAAGGGCTAGGCCTAGGGCTTTGAATATTGACTCAGCTATGTGGTGGTTATTCTCACCCCACATTACGTTAACGTGTATTGTGGCCCTAAGTGATGATGCCAGGCTCCTAATGAAGTGCGGCACCATTTCAGTGGCCATGTCGCCAACCACCTCCCTAGTGAAGGAGCCCTTAAACATGAAGTAGGCCCTACCCCCAAGGTCCACTGAGGCTAGTGTTAAGGCATCATCCATAGGCACTATGGCCCAACCAAACCTAGTTAAACCAACCCTATCACCCAGCGCCTTATCCAGCGCTGAACCAAGGACTATGGCCACATCCTCAACCACGTGGTGGTCATCGAAGCCCCTTAAGTCAACTGCCTTAACCCTCCCTGAGGCACCCATGTAGAATACTAGCGTCTCAACCATGTGGTTAAGGAACTTAATGGGCGTATCAACACTCACCTCACCTGGTTCCAGATTTAACTCAACCCTAACCTCAGTTTCCTTAGTCCTACGCTCAATTACAGCATTCCTAGGCATTACACTTCACCCCCTTAACGTAGAGTGCGTAACCTATTATGACTCCATTAAAGCCCAGGCCCCATAGATACTCCACGTCACTGCACCCTGATACTCCACCAGCATAGTAGACTTCACCCCCAATATCCTTAAGCCTCTTAACCAACTCCCCATTAACCCTAGGCCCCATTCCAGTGCCCTCAACGCTCACATTAGTGTAAACTACGGCACTAACCCTAGGTAAGCCGCTTAACACATCCATTATCCTCCTAGCCCTAACCCTCCACCCCCTAGTCATTAGCCACTCACCATCAGAGTCAAGGGATATGCCAACTTTATCCGCGCCAAGCCTATTAATCATACTGGTTAGTAGCTGCGGATTCTCAACAGCCACGGTACCTAGTATGACCCTTGAGCAATATTTTAGGAGTAGTTCAGCATCCTCAATAACCCTAACCCCACCCCCTACTTCGCACCTCCCATTCACTGCTGCGCCTATTTTAGCTATTGAATTAACGTTAATTGGCTTACCTAACTCAGCTCCATCCAGGTCAACAACGTGGATGAATGGGTAATCCTTAATTAGGCTTAGGGCCTCACTTAGGCTTAATTTAACGAGTTCACTACCCTTAACCCCCCTAACCCTCTTAACCACTAGGCCATTACTTAAGTCTATTGATGGTATTATTAGCCTACTCACGGTATCACCTTCTCAATACTTAACACTAATATGTCCTTAGCCCCAGCCTTCTTCAGTAGGGGGAGTAGGTCTGGTATTGACTCCTCTGGGACGACGGATATAACCTCCTTCATTGGCCTACCTGACGCCACATCAGCTATGGTGGGCCCCTCCATTGCTGGTAGGACCTTAAGCACAGCCTCCAGGTCCTCTTCAGGGACATTCATTAGGATTAGCTTCCTACCGTTTGAGGCTAATGCACCCCTCATTAGTATTAGGAATTTATCCACGAATTCCCGCTCATCACTATTCAATTCCCTTGGGGTAGCTAAGACTGCTTCACTCTCCATGATTACGCCAATGGGTTTAAGGCCGTGAAGCCTAAGCGTAGTGCCTGTGGACATGACGTCAACTATACCGTCAGCCACATTAAGTAGGGGCATAACCTCAGCGCTGCCTGAAATCTTAACAATCCTAACCCTCTTACCCAGCCTACTGAAGTAGGCGTTAGTTATGTTAACGTACTTTGTGGCTAACCTGAAGCCATCCTTAATATCATCAACACTATTAATCCCTGAACCAGAGGGTACTGCAATAACAATCCTCCCCCTACCAAACCCAAGCCTCTCAATAATATTAACTGAGGCCCCACTCTCAATAATGTAGTCTAGGCCGGTTATACCCATTATTGCTGAATTAGACTCAACAACACTGGGTATGTCCTCAGGCCTAATCCTTATTAGGCTTAATGTGCGCCAGCTTGTTGGTAATACAAGGGCCCTATCATCCATTGACTGAGGCTTAATGCCAATGTAATTTAGGAGGCCCATAACCGGCTCCACTAGCCGCCCCTTTGATGGGATTGCCATTAAGTATGTTGGAGGTTATTCATTAAGCCCACGGCTACTGAGGGTATATAAGCATTGCCTATCAACACATAGTTCAGCCTGAATTATAAATAAGCTATTACCTACTTAGGGTTAATTCACCATAACCCCCAACAGTAAGCCTCCACCCAGGCGGCACCACTGTGGTTGAACCATACTCCTCAATTACCGCAGGCCCCTCAATAACCTGCCCCATTGGGACTTCACCACGCCAGTAAACCGGCGCCTCAACCCAATCATCGAAGAAGACCCTCCTAAAGCCCCTCGGCCTAGCCTCACCCTGAGCCTTAGGTGCCTTGAACCTTGGCTTAATCCTCCTAACCACTGCGAACACCCTTATGGTAACCACCTCAATGGGCTTATTCAGCTTAAAGCCGTATGTGGCGTAGTGCCTATCATTAAACGCATCCTCAACCCCACTTAGGCTTGCCGGCCTACCCACAGGTATTGTTAACTCCCAGCCCTGCCCAACATACCTAACGTCAGCATACCTAAGGAAGTAATCAACCCTACGTAACCTACTCATTAACTCACCCTCAAGCCTCCTAAAGCCCTCCTCAATGTCGCTTGGGAATGATGCCCTAGCCTCAAACCTCTCATCAGCCATCAATAGGCCAAGGGCACTAAAGGCCCCTGGCTCAGGGGGTATTATTATTGAACTTACGCCTAATTCCTCAGCTATGTATGGTGCAAATTGAGGGCCTGCACCACCAAACGCCATTAGCGTGAATTCCCTTGGGTCAAGGCCCCTCTCAACGGTTACAAGCCTAACGGCCCTAGCCATCTCAATGGTGGCTAGCCTAATGGCTTCAAGAGCCACGTTAACTGGGCTACCCAGTTTAGATAACCCCTTAACTGCTGCATCCCTATTAATCCTCATTTCACCACCAAGCAGGTATTCGCCAATTCTACCGAGGACAACATTGGCGTCAGTTAAGGTTGGTTCACCACCACCCCTACCGTAGCATATTGGCCCTGGATCAGCCCCAGCACTTAATGGGCCAACCCTAAGGGCCCCAGCCTCATCACGCCAAATAATCGTCCCCCCTCCCGATGAGACTTCGGCTAAGTCAATGAAGGGGAACCTAACCGGGTAGCCTGAGCCCTTAATGAGCCTCCCATGGTGAACCTCACCACCAACCTCATACTCACTGGTTACTTCAGGCTCATGGTTAATTACCGCTGAGGCCTTAGCCGTGGTGCCACCCATGTCGAAGCCTATAACCCTACTAACGTTAATTAGCCTAGAGAATTCAGCCACAGCCACTGCACCGGCGGCTGGGCCTGATTCAATCAACTGCACAGGCCTCTCCACAGCCTCATTGGTGTCAATAAGCCCACCTGCACTTGAGGCTATGAAGAATTCACCCACGCCCAATTCCCTAAGCCCATTGGTTAACTTACTAATGTACTCGCTGACTATTGGCATTAAGGCTGCATTAACCACAGTGGTTGATGCCCTCTCATACTCCCTAGGCTCAGGAGCCACCTTACTGGATAAGCTAATATACTTGAAGAAGCCCCTAAGCACATTACCTGTAACCTCCTCGTTTATTGGATTAATGTAGGAGTGTAGGTAGGCTACAGCCACACTGGCAGCACCCATGGCTCTAGCCCTCAATGCATAATCCTCAATCTCCCCTGGTTCAACAGCCTTAATTACTTCACCATTAGCCTTAACCCTCTCATTAACCTCAAACCTAAGCTCCCTGGGTACTAGGGGCCTTGGCTTATCGAAGAATAAGTCATATAGCTTAGGCCTATTCTGCCTACCAATCTCAATAACATCCCTAAAACCCCTAGTGGTGAATAAGGCAACCTTAGGTAACTCAAGCCCAACCTGCCCAAGCAGTGCATTAGTGCCTATTGTAGTTGCGTGAAGAACCTCAGAAATACGCCCATTAATCCTCCTTAAACCACTAAGCACAGCCACATCAGGATTCCTCGGCGTACTCAATACCTTGAATGAACTCACTGATCCATCATCATTAAGAATCACGAAATCCGTAAACGTACCACCAGTATCAACAGCAACAATCACCATAAACCACCATAAATGGGGGTGGGGCATTATTTTTAATGATTAGCCCAGGTTAATGCATAAGAATCAATGAAGGCCTCATAGGGATTACGTATAGAGTAGCTTCATCACTGAGACCCACTATACCTATTGTAGGCTTACTTAATGATGCTTTTATTATTTTGATTGGTTTTAATTGCTTGCTTTAGGTTTATTCAT
>NZ_DAXS01000048.1:229-376 GCF_002506515.1 Caldivirga sp. UBA161 | reverse complement strand
TTGAGGCGGCAAGGTTTATCTTAGATTATGGAGGCTCTGTGGCGATAAAGCCTTCGGAGCAAGTGGGGAAGGGAGTAAAGGTGGTGGCTGATATTCAAGCCTACTTATCCAGTGAGAAGAGGAAGGCATTAAGTAAAAGCGTCGATG
>NZ_DAXS01000048.1:0-205 GCF_002506515.1 Caldivirga sp. UBA161 | reverse complement strand
GGATGGCCCAGAATACACCCTCCGCGTTTTAACCGATGGTAATTCTTACTTACCCCTACCTTTAGCTCAGGATTATAAGCATGCATACTAAGATGGGATAGGCCCGAAACAGGGGACATGGGTTCAATATCCGGCCCCAATAATTTACTCCCATTCATAAATGAGGAGTAATATGAGAGGGGCTTTGATATAGTTAAGAGAACCG
>NZ_DAXS01000030.1 GCF_002506515.1 Caldivirga sp. UBA161 | reverse complement strand
GAACCATTAGCAATAGCCTCAGCCAAAGGAGGAACAACACCAGGGGGAGCATAGGCACCTATTGATAAGCCTGGTAGTAATTGGGGATTAGTTACAGCCCACATTCCGAATAATGATTCTGATGCATCAAGCCTAATGGTTAATGGTATGCATTGTAGCATCAGCCACCCAGCATCAATGACTTTTGGATTATATTCAAGGGGTGAGTAGCCATCATCATAAGGTATTGAGGGTTCGAAGAACCTCCACCATGCTAGAAAGACCTCAAGTGAATAATCATACCCACTAGTGCCTGGTGATAATAATCCATACCAATTCTGCCAATTAGTCAAGTTGATGTAACCGTACGTTGAGTTAACGCACCACACTATTGTTGAATTTAATGGAGGCGCCACAGGTGCTGTTACTGGTGTGCATGTACCATTAGGCCAGGCGAAAGGCCATACACTGCTCACGTTATGATATGGTGCAATTAATGGAGTTGCTGATGCATAACCCCCTATGAATGCCCACCAAGCGTCAAAATACCTCCATGAACTGCCGTAAGCCATGTCTGATGGATTATATACTTGGAATGACGCAGCCTCAAAGTATCCATTAGGCCAATCACTTGCCCATGCTGCATCAATATATACGTTAACGGTAATACCTATTGCCGCCAAGTCCTTAGCAGTGGCCTCTATTGCATTAGCTTCGCCTTGGTAAGGTACTATGACGAGTAATTTAAGTGATGAACCATTAGGTAAGTAAACCTGCCCATTCTTAACAATTAAACCCCCTTTCTCAAATAATTGAATTGCTTTAGTTAGGTTGAATGAACATGGTTGAGCCACCTCCTGTACTGAAGCAGGGTAAGTATAAAGCGCGTATGGTGGTATTGGTACTGACATGTAGTTAGGTATGCCTAATGGTCCCGCACCCTCAGCTATAATCATCTCAGTCCTATTCATTGCATAGCAGAAGGCTTGCCTAACATACGGGTTATTGAATGGGTACACGCGTGGATTCAGCACTAATCCATGCCCAGTGAATGATGGTACGAGTACAAATGATACCCCACTCTTATTTACTGATTCAAGCATGGCCCAAGGCATACCTATCCAAGCCCACTGTGCCTTACCTGATTCAAGCGCAGCAACATCAGTGGTTGCTGCACCACCAACAAACCAATATGTTATTGGGTTAAAGTAATTGAATGAGTTTATCGGGAACATTTCTTCCCAGGAATTAAGGAGTGATTCAGGTTCAAGGGAGAGCACTATGTAGTTTGGTGTAATGGCTGATACATACCATGGACTAAGGCCCCAATAGGGTGCAACGTACTTAGTTATATTGTTATTACCATAGATTCTCGCCTGAGTAGTATTCATAGTCTTTAATGCTTCAATAGCCCATTTCCAAACAGGGTAAGGGGTCTCCGGTGCTGACATTAGTAAATACATGTACTCCGTTGGGCTCCATCTTTGGAATAGGAATTGTATTGTGTAATTGTTTATGACCCTAATATCCTCATCAGCGTAACTATTATTAATATATGGGTAATACCATCCAAACGCCTTAACGCCTATGTAGAAGTAGGCGTAGACATCCCATGCAGTGAAGGGCATTACAGCTGAACCATTAAACCAATATAGGCCCTTCCTAAGGTAAATAGTTAAAATACCTGAACCATTAGGAAGAACTTGAATACTCCAGTTATCGGCTAGTAAGGGCCACCACTTACCATTAAGTGTATTGTATGCGGCTAATGCAGTCCATGTCTCAGCACGGCTCATTAAATTATCTGGGTCGTATGGATTCCAGACTGGTACGCCTGGAGCGTAAACTATAGTTGTAGGTACAGCAGCCGTTATCTGGGTCTGTTGTGCATAAGCCGCTTTAATGGTTAGTACAAGGAGCAGTACTAGTACAGTCATTAATGAACCATAAATCACTTTAACTCCCATTGATCCGCAACTTTTACTTAACATGATTTCACCAGGCTAATTAGTAATCACTACCTAATAAGGGTGTATTCAGACAATGTACAATGCCTATCATAATGCCTCTAAGATTGTGTAGTAATTGAGTTTAATCGAGTTTAATTTAAATTCACATCGTTACATTAGATGCTGAACAATGGTACTATATTATTAATATAAGCATCCTTAAATAAGGGTTAAGTTATGAGAACTAGAGGAGTAATCCTTATTGTGGTGATAGTGGTTATTATTTGTGTAGTGGGGTTACTTACCACTATGCTTATCACATCGCCTTTACGGGGGGCTACAGCTTTGAAGCAGCGCACTTATATTGTGATTGAGTATAAGCCATTCTTCCCATCATATGGTCCGTCCAGTGAGGCAGTGCCATTAACTGCTTACTGGAGTAATACCTCTGCTATTATTGAGCAAGAGGCATTGTGGTTAAGTTGGGCTGGTGTTGATGCAGTATTAATTGACTGGAGTCCAGCAACAATGGTTCAGGATATATCGCAGATTAATTGGCTTTACATTGACCATACGACGCAGTTGCTTGAGGTTTATCATGAAATGGACCTAGCCCACCTACCACACCCTAAGGTTATTATCCTCATTGGTATTGATAATGGGCCACATAGGGCCAGTGCCCAAGTATTGAACTACATACTTAACTGGGTATATACTCACTATGTTAATAATCCTGATTTAAACACATCATTATTTTACTATAATGGTAAGCCTACTCTAATTATGCTTGATGGTAGCTTCACCAACCACACGTTTAGGGACCCTAGGTTCACAATATTCTTCATGGGGTTTCACCTAGAAAATATAATGAATGCACCACCCTCAAAGCCATATCATGATAATCCATGGTGCTATTGGAGTTGGATGGATGGCGTATTAACGCCCATTATAGTTTATTGTAATGAATCACCACTAGCCGTCACGGTGTCAACAGCCTTCTTCCCAGATATTAAACCCAATGATGTTGGATGGACTGCACCAGGTGCAGTGGGTAGGGAGAATGGTGCAACGTTAATTCAGGAGTGGGTTATCCCAATGATTTATAGGCCCAAGTTCATTATAATTAATGATTGGAATCAATTCTCCGGTGAATGCCTACACCCCACTGGACCCTACCTGGACCAGTATAGTCCAGAGTATTCGCAAGACATTGAACCCACATTTCTAAATAGCACTGGATGCATGGGGAAGTGGCAGGGTGGATGGGGATATTATTACCTTGTGCTTTTAAAGGCGTTAATAATGCTTTACAGGGGTGAGACTCCTAATGCAACAATCATAGCTATTGCACAACCGCTAAACAATTACACTGTTTACACTCATCAGCCATCGATGTTAAATACCACGAATTACATTGTATTGAATGGATACACCATGCTTATTAGGTGGACTTATGTTGGTAAGGCTCCAAGCAGTTTCACTGTAGTATTAGATGGTAAAGTTATTGCCACCAACTTAACCTCAACATGGTATATGCTTGACCTATACGGGTTACCTAAGGGTTGGCATACAATAAGGATCCTAGCCAATGGCGCTGTAACCTACTTCAATTTAACGGAGGCCTACTATGAGTTAGTGAATGCATCAAATACGCCATTACCTTGTGAGGCGGAGGTTTCATTTTACTATGCGGGCTAACGGGTGGTAGACTTGAGTAAGGGTACTGTTATTAAGTTAAAGCCAATTGAGTCCACTGATCCTGAAACTAAGGTTCAGGTAATTAACTTTACAAGCAACTTAAGTGACTCAAGGCACCCGTACTTCACGCAGAACTTATTCACAAGGGATGGTGACGCCATGGTCATTTCATCAAGGGTCAACGGCGATTGGCAGCTCTTCCTACTTAGGTTTAATGAGAATGAGGCTGTTCAATTAACTGAAGATCCAGGAGGCACGCCACCCAGTAAGCCATGCCTGGATGCTATACATAATGTGGTTTATTATTGGGCTAAGGGTGGTGTACTTAAGAGGGTTCACATAAGTGACTTAAGCGATGAGATTATTTATAAGATACCAAGGGGCTTTAATGGTTCAATACTATCTTGTTCAAGCGATGGCAACTACGTAGCCTTCGCCTACTCTGAGGTTTTAAAGGATAGGTTCACTGAGTTTCAGGTTAGGGAAAGCTTTAAATTAAGCATGTTCCTTAAGCCTAGGAGTATTATAGTTAGACTGAATACTGCGAGTAATGAATCTGATGTAGTTTGGGGTGAATCTGAGTGGATTACACATGTTAATATTAATCCAGTTGACCCTAACGAAATACTATTTAATCATGAGGGGCCTTGGTTCATGGTTCAAAGAATGCATATAATTAGGGCTGATACCTACGAGTATTGGCCACTATACGTGCAAAGGCGCCTTATTGAAATGATTGGTCATGAATTCTTCACTAATGATGGGCGCGTAATTGCACAGTACGGTAGGCGTTCAAGGCCAGGTAGTGGTGACTGGGTTTACTACGACATGTTCATTAATCCAGATGGGTCAGGCTTAAGGTTATTCAAGTACCCAGGCCCTAAGCCGGGTCACATTAAGGCTAATAGTACGGCTAAAATAGTTGTTGGGGATAGAGGATACTTGACCAGTGATTTTAAGGATGGTGACAAGTATATAGCCTTAATTAGGTATGATGAAAGTGAACTTAAGGTTAATATGATGTTACTCTGCAGGCATGACTCATCATGGGTTAATGATGCACACCCTCATCCAATATTCACGCCAAATGATGAATATATAGTATTTACATCAGATAAGGGTAGGAAGCTAAACGTATACCTATGTAACGTTAAGGATAAGGCTAAGGAATTGGGGTGGCTTTAAACCTACTTTAGTTTTGAGAATAATTCGGCTACTGTCTTAGTGGCTAACTTAGGCCTCCTATCCCTAGTGTATAGGCCCTTAGTGTTTAGTATTACCCTCCTTGGGTTTTGCGGCGTCCTGAAGTCTGCGTAGTTCCATATGTGTATTCCCCTTACGTATGGTTTCTTGGCTAATTCCTCAATGTACCTCCTTAGGAATAATTCCTGATACTCCTCACTCCATGCTACTGGTGGGTCGTGGTGTAGTCCTGGGTAGCCTTCTGCCCCGAATTCAGTTATGATTATTGGCTTATCTGGGTTCCTTGAGTGGACCTCCTCAAGCAGTTGGTTAAGCTTAACCACACCAGCCTCAATATCACCTGTTTCACTATACCAGCCGAAGTATGTGTTTAAGGCTACTGCATCACCAAGCCCCAATGCCTTATCATTAAGGTGCCTATGCGACGTATATATTACTGGCCTAGTTGGGTCAATTGACTTAACATGATTAATTAACTCACCTAGGAATGCCCTAGCCTCATCAGTAGTGCTGTCAGGTTCATTAGCCACACTATACATTACGACACTTGGCCTATTCCTATGCTGCCTAATCACCTCACTAATAATACGCTTAGCCTTCTCCAAGTAGCCTTGGTTCCTAAAGTGGTAATCCCTAAGCCCAACCAATGGGGCCTCAAGGATTACCAGTATGCCGAATTCATCAGCCAAGTCAAGGTGGGCATTGGAGTATGGGTAGTGGCTTGTCCTAAAGGAGTTGGCGTTAATCCTCCTCATATTGTAGAAGTCCCTAATTAAAACAGGCCCAGGTAGTGCCCTACCGAATATTGGATAATCCTCATGCCTCCCAAAGCCCTTCAGGAATATTGACTCACCATTAAGGTAGAAGCCACTGGCCCTAACCTCAAAGGTCCTGAAGCCAATACGCTCAACAACCTCATCCACAGCCTCACCATTAGTAATCAACTTAGCCTCAAGCCTATAAAGCATTGGGTGTTCAATACCCCAAGCCTCAACACCCTTAACATAATCCTCAAACGCACCCTCAGTGGCCCTACTGTAAACCACTGAGCCACCGCCATCAATCAACTCAACGTTAAGCCTAAATGGCCCACTGCAATTCACATTAGGCTGAACCTTAAGGTAACCATCATGCCTAGTAACAATGATTAAATCATCAATGAAGCAGCCGCTAGTGAACTCAACCCAAACAGGCCTATGAACACCACCATAATGGAAGAAGTCGAAGTATGTTGCATTCAAACCCTCACCAGGCGGTATGTTGTCTGGCTTCAGGGTATTATCAATCTTAACCACAACCCTATTCCAGTCACCATACTTAATTGCAGGTATCTTAAACCTAAACATTGTGAATGAGCCTTCATGCTCACCCACGAATTCACCATTAACCCAAACCCTAGTCAAGTAACCAGCACCCTCAAACACTATCCAAGGCACCAAGCCCCTAAACTCCCTAGGCACGTGGAATTCAAACTCATACCAAGCAACACCAGAATACTGATCCCAATCAGCATTCTGCTCATTCCAACTAGCCGGCACATAAACCCTATCAAAAGCCTCAAAACCCCTAAACCAACCACTAACCTCACCAACATTACCCGGATCAAGCCTAAAACCCCAAAAACCATCCAAAGAAACCCTACCCCTAACACCAACAACCATAGATACGGAGTGTTGGTGAGTTTTAAAGCATTAAATGGTGAAAGTTAAATGGCGTACCCCTCCCTTTAGGGAAGGATTTTTATTGAAGAGCCTTGTATTAGCCTCCTAATTGATGCTTAATATTGTGTAGTTCACTATTTTAGTTTCTTGAGAAGTATGAGTTAACCGTGAGGAGGTGTATAGGTTTAAGGAGTAGTGTAGCTATAAGTTCTTGGGGTGGAAGATAAGCTAATATGCCATTGTTTGGATTAGCCAGGCAGTAAGGCTTGAGAAGGAGAGGATAGGAGGTAAGTGACTTTAAGTTTTTAGATTTTATAGGGGGTTAATTAATTAACCTACCACCGCCTTTATTGTTGCCTTTATTTGAGTATTTGCCTTTAACTTAATCCATGTTGCTGGATTACCCACAATATTCAACCCCCTACTTAACTTAACCACCTCCTCCACATCATCATGCGGATCCAGCCTCATGTGTAATTCAGCATCACCACTTATTGAAATCATTAACCTACTGGCCCCAGGCACGTAAATCCACTTACTTTCACTACCGTTGAATAATCCCCTTAATTCACCGTAATTCATTGGGTTGAAGATTCCCTCATCAACGTATACTGCCCAAACCTCATGAGTATAGCCCTCCCTCTTAGTATCAAGCCTAGTACTCCAAGTATCCCTGAAGGATGCTATAAGTAGTTTAGGCTTACCATCCGGGAGTGTGGTGTAGTGTGGGTGGCCTACCTGGGTGAGTGATTCATCTAGGCCCAGTAACGGCATTATTGATGCTTCAAGTATTGAGATATCCCTTAAATCATTAATGCTACTTAATTCATCTAGGCTTGGCCCAATGTAGGTTTGGATAACCCACTTATTTGGTGAATCAACCTCAACGAACACTTGAAGCCTAGGCAATGTGGTGAAGTCTATTACATCATTACCACTACCCCAACGGCCCAATTCACCCCAATCCTCAATCTTAAGTTCACTTAAATCATCAATATTCCTAACCATGAATAACCCAATAGCCCTAGAAGAGTCAATAGGCGCCACGGCTAAGGCATCCCTAATATTACCGTAAGCGCCAGTGGGCCTGATTGGTACACCGGAATCCCAGACGTAATCCCTAACGATCAATGGCTTATAACCCTTAAGGCTCCAATCACTGTTAAAGACAAAAATATATGAATTCTTACCGTGGGTTGAAACAACGTAGAACTCATCCTTAGCCTCATTATACAATCCCCTAACAGTATTATTAGTGTAATCTGCTGGCTCAGGGAATGTTGAAGGCAATATCTTCTTTAATCCACTTAAATCAACATTAAGATCCTCATCAATTGGCGCAACAAACCCCTCCCTCTTAAGGCCAGTGGGGTCACTCCAACCAGTGAATAGTAACCAATGCTTATCCCTCCTGGCATCATAGACAATGTAGGGTGTACCAACACCACCCCTCAAATCACCCAC
>NZ_DAXS01000040.1 GCF_002506515.1 Caldivirga sp. UBA161 | reverse complement strand
ATCTTCCTTGAGCCTCCCCTTGGTGCCGTTGGCTTCCCTGGGGGCCCAGGCTTCAAGTATCTTCAGGGTAGTGCGCCTAGTGAGGTTTCCTCATGGTTTGAGGCCTTTTGGAAGTGGGCTGGTGATTTTGAGTCTAGGGTTCTTAATAGGCTTAAGGCCCTATACCCTGATGTTGAGTTCACGCCTTATTATGCTAGGAGTATTGATGACCTTGAGGATGCATTAGCTAGGGAGTCTGAGGCTGTTGGCTTCATTGTTGTTGACCTACATGGCCCATCTGGTATGTTTCAGAGGATTGTGGCCACTGGTAAGCCTATAGTGCTTATTGCAGAGTCCCTTGGGGGTGGTGGTGATTACCTACTCGGCAATAGGCTCATTGAACAATACCCAGTGTTGGGCGTGGCTACTAGGAGTGTTGATTCTGATGATGCATTAAGCCTAGTTAGGTACCTCATTGCCTTAACCATGCTTAAGAACACTCATGCAGTAGTGGTTAGTAATAGGGATTTAAGTAATTGGCTAAACGCAGTATCGAGGAGTACTGGGGTTAGGTTCACTTTAATGAGTGGCAGTGAGTTTGTTGATAAGTACTACAGTAGGGTTAATAATGATGAGGCTAAGCCCATTGCAGAGGCTTGGGTTAAGGGTGCAGCCCACTACCCAGACCCAGATAAGCAGTGGCCTGAGGTGCTTAAGAGTGCTAGGCTCTACATTGCAGTTAATAGGCTCCTAGAGGATTATAAGGCTAATGCAGTGACTATTGATTGCCTAGGCTTAAGGAGTGCCTCAGTGGTTATCCTAGATGCCTGGCCATGCTTAACCTGGATGCAGCTTTGGCTCGACGGTAAGTATGTCCCAATGTGTGAGGCTGATGCTAATTCACTAATAGTGGCGTTGATAGGTAAGTACCTCCTCAATACTGCAGGCTCAGCAACGGATCCCGTTACAGATGAGTTGACTGGTGAGGTAACATACTACCACTGCTACCTACCAATTAACCCCAAGCCTGGTATTAGGCTTAGGTACTCAATAATACCATCGCACTTAGGGACTAGGTATGCTGCAGTTAATGTTGAGTACCCAGTTGCCTCAGAGTTAACTGCTGTGGGTATTGATGCTGTTAATAGGGTTATGCACATTCACGTAAGCAGGATTACAGGTAATGAATTATCACTACCAGCCTGTGGGACGAAGGTTATTGCTAAGGCTAATGTTAAGGCATTGGCCGGGAAGTGGGGTGCAGGATGGCATAGGGTACTACTGCTCGGCAACCATAGGGATGAACTCATGAAAATGGCGAAACTAATGGGATTCAAGGTAATTGAAGAGGATCAATAATTAATTAACCCACATTTCCTCATAAAGCTTAAGCCACATACCATTAACAAGCTTATTCCTACCAACCACCTCATGAATTGGTACATAACCGAACCTTGACCCACTGTAATTAACCATGACATTGCATAACTCGTTATCCAAAGCCTCATAAGCCTTAGTAGCGTAGTTAACGGCTAGAACCCGATCAAACTCAGATGGCTGAACACCTCTTATGGAATGACCTGGTGAAACAGCCCTAGTCTCAACCCCACTTAGCTTCTCAATTAACTCAGCCATACTATACCCGATTCCATTAGGTGTAGGGTGCTTATTGGCAGTAATCATGCCATCACTCACTTTAATGCCTTCAGCCATTACAACTAACGCATAATGCTTTACCTTATAGGCCTCAATCAGCTTACTCACTATAAAGTCCATGGTTAATGGGTACTCCGGTATTAGTGTTGCGTCTGCCATTGTTGCTAGTCCGGTGTGTAGTGCTACCCATCCAGCCTCCCTACCCATAACCTCCACTACGCCAATCCTCTCATGAGACATTAGAGTAGTCTTAAAGGACTCAGTAACATTAACAGCAGCATTAACAGCAGAATCAAAACCAATAGTAAAATCAGTACCAAAAACATCATTATCAATAGTCTTAGGAATATGAATAACCCTTATACCCAGTTCAGTGGCCTTATAGGAGGCCTTTAATGACCCATCACCCCCAATAGCAACCACACAGTCAAGGCCGTAATTATTAATGGCTTCAACAAGCCTCCTGGCGTCATCCTCATTATCAAACACATTCCTTCTAGATGTCTTAAGAGCTGTGCCACCCATTGATATATAGGGTAGTAGGTCAATGGCTTCAACCCTCTTAATGGAACCATCAATGAACCCCTCCCAACCATGTAGTACAGCGAATAACTCATGTTTCCTCTCAGCCAACTTAACAAAGGAATACACAGCAATATTCAAACCAGGGGCATCCCCACCACTGGTTAATACCCCAATCCTCATGGTTTCTCACCCCTATATTTCATGGTAATTATCCAGTGATTTTCAATGGTGATTAAGTGCTTCATGGGTGGTTGCTGGGTTAGGTGAATTTAACCCTTGTGGTTATACCCTAGGGTTAGGTTTAAATGAGTGTACTTAAGTGTACTCACCTATAATGGGTAATTAATATTGCTTAAACTATGTTTTCAAGTAATCTAAGGATATTTATAAGCCTATGGTTTTTAATGGTTTTACGCAATTATGTATAGCATCTACATTGTATGTTTAATTTGCTAAAAATAAATACGTAATGCATATATATAAGCCTTAGCATGGGTAATTGTGCGTGAACTCTCCGATAGGATATCAGCCTTAAGGGAATCACCAACGAGAAGAATTGACGCAATAAGGGAGAGGCTTAGGCGTGAGAACAGGGATATAATAGTCTTATCCGCTGGCCAACCAAGCATACCCCCACCCCCTGAGATTAGGGCAATTATGGCTGAGGAATTGGCTAAGGAAAGCATGGACCTTTACGCATATACACCAAGTCAAGGCATAGTTGAGTTAAGGGAGGCTGTCTCTGAGGATTTGAAGAGGCTTGGCTCCATTGATGTTAAGCCAGATGATATAGTTATTGTGGCCGGCGGCCAAGAGGCCATGTTCGCTACATTAATGACTATATTGAATCCCGGTGATGAAGTAATATTGATGGATCCAACCTACTTCGGTTACAAACCCTTAATAGAGTACTTTGGTGCCAGGATTAAGAGGCTGAGGTTAAGCATGGATGATGGTTTTAGGATTAACGTGGAGGCACTTAAAGAATTAATAAGCAGTAAAACTAAGGCAATTATCCTAGTTTCACCGGATAACCCAACAGGCTCCATAGTTAGTGAGGATGTTGCTAAGGCTTTAGCCGACTTAGCTAGGGATAAGGACTTCTGGATAATATCAGATGAAGCCTACAGGACCCTAATATACGAGGGTAACCACGTCTACTTCTACAAGTATGCCCCAGATTACGTAATATCATTAAACACCTTCTCAAAGGACCCAGGAATACCAGGTTGGAGGCTTGGCTTCGTCTACGGGCCTCGGGAGGTTGTTTCAAGAATTAAGTTGGCGGGGGAGGAGATGACCTATTGCCCACCATCCTTCGCGCAGCGTTTTGTGGCAACATACTTAAGGTCTGAGGTTAGGTTAAAGCACATTAAGTACGTTGTTGAGCAATACCGTGCCAAGAGGGATGCTGCAGTTGAGGCCATTAGGAGGAATTTACCTGAAGCCAAGTTCATAGTCCCGAAGGGTTCAATGTTCATCTTCGTTGACTTAGCGAAGTATATTGATGATAGTGATAAGTTCGCTGAATTCGCCATGGAGAAGTATAGTGTAGCCTTAGTCCCAGGAAGCTACTTCAGTGAGCAGTATAAGGCCGCGGTGAGGATTTCATTCGTGTGGGAGAGGACGGACCGCCTAATAGAGGGTATTAGGAGGCTTGCAGAGGCGGCTAAAGCCTATAAGGCTTCATGAACATTACTGCATAAATCCTCTAAAACCAATACAGCCATTATCAACAGAAAAATAGGCGCATTCATGAAAGCTTTTAAGTATATTCATGTAACTAATCTTAATGCTAGAGTTTAAGCCTCCTTGGCGTGATGCATCAGGGTACGTGGATGTTAGATTAAATGAAGCACTTTATGAGGCTGACTTAGCCATTAAATTCCTAGAGCAGGGTCTCCACAGGAATGCCGCCGGTAAGGCTTTTCAAGCCTGGAAGGCGGTTTTAGCCGCAGCTGCAGCCTTAAACAGAGACCTAGTGGCTAAGCGCTATCCAGGTACAGTGAAGGATAGAGTTGGGGTTATTAGAAGTAGGGTGGATATGGTTATAGCGTTAATGCCCACTGTTAGGATGAGAGAAGTTGCCGGTATCCTAATGGATAAGTATGGGTGGGAAGTATTATATTTAACGGACCTAGCGTTAAGTATTCATGAGTTCCAATATAATGGTCTTGATCCTGGGGGGATAGTTAGTAAGTATGTTAATGTACATGATGCGGAGAGGGATGTAAGACACTTAGCCGAGAAGGCTATTGAGTGGGCTAAGAGATTGGGTGAGGCCAAGAGTAATTGAATTATATTAATATACTTAGATCCTCGTCTTTTAATGTGGGGCACGTTGGTTTTTAACTAGTGCAGTATCCTTAAGCATAGGGGTTGGAACCAGCCTAACTGCGGAACCTCACCCCTTAAAGGCGGAGACAGTTCGCTTTAACCTAGAGGGCTCATATTAATTCGTTAACGCGTAGAATAATATACCCGTTTGTCCCTACACTTTTAGCTGGCCTCCTTCCTGTCTTATGGGGTTGTCTTTGGTTGGTTTAT
>NZ_DAXS01000082.1:17793-30913 GCF_002506515.1 Caldivirga sp. UBA161 | reverse complement strand
ACCTGGTGGTGCCACACCACCAAAGAAGAATGGATCAGGTAACCAAGTTGAAGCCGCACCCATAATCATCTGTTGCGATGATGGGTAAACAACTAGGTCAGCTATTATGTGCGGCATGCATGCATATGCCCAAGTGAAGTCGAAGTAGTTTGGATTATATTGAATCGGCTCAAGTTTAGCACCCCAAATGAATTGTGGGTCATAATACTCCCACCAAGCCACCCAAGCCTCAATAGCCTTCTCGTAATCAGGACTACCCGGTGCAGCCGCTGCTATGGCAGTCTGCACATTAGTTAAGTTAATGTAACCAAATGTTGAATTAGCACACCAAACTAAAGTATTATTAATTGGCGGTGGTAGGTTTGTTGATAATGATTGGCAATACCAGCCAACTAACTGATGATTAACAACCTTAGGCCAAGCAAAAGGCCAGGCCAATGATGTATTAAACACGTTACCAACAAAATAAGTCCACACTGATGAATGCGGCCACTGAGTCCAGGCAGTAATATAACTAACTACCTTAGGACCAAACCATTGAACCGATTGGAATTCACCATTAGGTATTAATTTACCAACCAACGTATCATGCTCAATAGCCACTACTTTAGTTGGTATGCCAAAGGCTGAAAGCTCCTCAGCCGCATATGATGCTGGTATTATTTGGTTAGTGAAGCCTGCAGGTACTAGTAGCTGCAGCTGCAGTGGTGTTCCGTTTGGTGTGTACCATTGCCCATTCTTCTGGTAGAAGCCTAGGCTTTCAAGAATTTCAGCCGCCTTTGTAGTATTATATTGATACGTGAATAACATATTTGTTACTGATGATGGGAATGTGACTAATGTATATGGTGCCGCTGGGATATTGTAGTTAGCTGGTAACAGTGACTGTAACCCCCATGATGCAGCAATAGCAGTGGTGTTAAGTAGGTAATACAATACCCTCCTAACAGCAGGAATATTCCAAGGATACTGATTAGGATTAATAGTTATACCATAAATATCATAGGAGTAAATCGTGAACACCTTAATACCCTTGCTCTCAAGTTCAGCGTTCTGCTGTGGAGATAGGAAGACATATATGAATTGAGCCGTACCAGACATTATAGCTGTCATTGATTGAGTATTACCACCTGTGAATAACGATGTGACCGTTGGGTAATATGTGAAGGAGTTAAGTGGGTAAACCTCTTCCCAAGCATTAAATAGGTTTTGAGGAACTAGGCTTATAATTATGTAATTTGATCCAACCTTAGAAACATAGTATGGGCTAATACCCCAATATGGCGCCACAAAGGTTGTAATATTCTTATGAGCGAAGGTTAATGCATCAGTCCTACTTGTAATATTCTTTAAGGCGTAAACAGCCCACTTCCATACTGGCCATGGGGTATACATGTGGTAGGTGAGTAAGTATATCCACTCTGTTGGCGACCATTCCTGGAATAGGAACTGTACTGTGTAATTGTTTATGACCCTAATATCATCATCAGCGTACTGGAACTGCATGAATGGGTAAAACCATCCAAAACCTTTAACGCCAATGTAGAATTCAGCATAAACATCCCATGCAGTGAATGGTATTGTGGCTGAACCATTAAACCAATATAGGCCCTTCCTAAGGTAGATAGTTAAAATACCTGAACCATTAGGCAAAACCTCAACAGTCCAATTCTCGGCTAGAGCTGGAAAGAATTGACCAGTTATTGGATTATAGTAGGCTAGTGGAGCATAAGTATCGTATGCTCCAATATCACTGCCCACAGGATGAGATAAGTATAGATTCCAGTTTGGTGCCCCTGGAACATAAAGTAGGGTTGATGATACTGCCTGAGTGATATTGAACTGAGTAGCCATAGTAACCATGGGTATTATTAACGCAGCCACCATTGATAGCACGAGTACTTGGCTTAACCTCATATGCTGCTGTACGGAGGCATGTTAATAAACATGCATGCTAACGATGTGCATGATTAATCATTATGAAAAGATATAAGCATTAAAACAAATAGTACTCAATAATAGAGTAATTATAAAAACTATATAACATATATATAAACTCGCACTGAACGATTGTCCAACTAGCTACGATACTTACAAAGCTCGAAGTAAACGCAATTACTAATTTCCCTAATGATCGACCCAAGTATGGTTTAAAACTAGGATTGAGGAGGTGAGGTTATGAGCAACATTGTTAAGTGGAATGGCTTAAGATTAGTTGTGATACCTGAGGATGTTTCATGGGAATTAATCCTAGGCGATAAGATACTGATTAAGGCATCCTCTTTAATCAATGATACTGCATTGGCTTATGTAAATTATGGGTTAAGTAATGGTGAAGATCTCTTAGGTAAATATATTATTTATAATATTACTGGTAAAGCTAATTCGGTTAACTTAACCTTAAGCATTAAGGCATACCTAAATGAACCAGTATTAATCCCTAGCATTAAACTCGACTCACATTTAACTGGAGTCATTAGAGGTGAGGGTGATGTAAATACTGCGTCACTTAATGCTAATGTATTTCTAGATAGGGTATTCGGTTACACTCCGTATAATTGGGTTAAACCCGCCTTTATTAAGGCGGGTGAATTGAAAGACAGCGTGGCACTTGGATCCTTTGGAATGTTCATTGACTCAAGGGACATGAATTCAGTAATAACCTCAGCACTGGAGCCTAGAGCTCCACAATTGCTTAAAATAACCCCAGGTTCAGTGGGTTTTAAGGCTGTACTGGGGTTGAGTGGGACCATTAAGGAACTACCCGGTGGCTTCACCTTATCTTCCCTAGTGGTTTACGGTAATAGGCCTAATGAGGCACTCTATAGGTGGGGGCGTTGGATTAGGGCTATTTACGGTAGGGTTAAGACATCCATAGAGGCCAATATTAATTACTTGAATTCCCTCCAATACTGGACTGATACTGGTGGTATGTACTGGTACAGGACATTGCCAGGCATGAATTATGCACAAACTATGCTTGAGATTAAGAGGTATATGGATGATAATGGTATTGGTGTTAAGTATTATCAGGTTGACTCATGGTGGTACCCTAAGAATCCTGAGGATGGGGGTGCATTAGAGTACCATGAGGTCCCTGAATTAGGTAGTGACCTTGGGTCCCTTTCAAGGGTGCTTGGCCCAATAATAAGCCTACACATTAGGTATCCGTCGAGGACATCACCATATGCCCAACGGTACCCGTCAAGGGTTGTTAAGAATGCAACATGCATAACTCAACCTGAGGATTACTTCAATGACCTAGTTAAGTCGCTTAAGGATAAGGGAGTATACTCAATTAAGCATGATTGGTTAACCACACTTAGGCAGAGGTGTAGTGAAGTTTACATGAGTGAGGTTGGTGCGCTTGAAAGGTACCTTGATGCCTTATTCAATGCCGCTGAGAAGTACAGCATGTTGATTGAATTATGTATGCCTGACCTATACCACTACTTCATTGGAGCTAAGCATAATTCAGCATTAATGATACGTACAAGCCCTGACTATGGATCCTCAACACCTAAGCATTTACTACTATACTACAATGCCTATGATTCAATGCTAGCAATACAGCTGGGTTATGCACCATTCTTCGATGTAATGGTGACAACGGATCATCACGCCTATGCTGACCTATTGGCCAGAGTATTATTCTTCTCAGCGGTGGGTATTGGTGATGCCATTGATAAGGACCCATACTGGAGGAGGGGTGTTAATGTTAATTTACTTAGGAGGTTCCTAACCCCCGAATGGATTGTACTTAGGCCGGATGAACCAGCTAAGTTAACTGATGAAATGTTTATAAATGATCCATATACTGAACCAGTACCATTAACTGCATTAACCCACGTTAGAGATATTATGGTAATTGCGTTATTCAACGTGCATAGGGACCTTGATCAAGTATGCTACACATTAGAACCCAGCAAATTAGGCTTACCTAAGGGCTCAGTCTTACTGAGGGTAAACACGATGACTACTCATGAGGGTAAGGTGGAGGGCTGTGTAAGGAAAGCTGAACCTCACTTAATCCTAGCATTTGATGATTCAAGTAAGCCTAGGATAATTGGGTTAACTAAGTATGCCTTAATGCCAGCCTCAGTAAGTAAAATTAATGAAGAATACTCAGGTTCACTTTATAAAGCAACTTTAACACTCACTGAACCTGGTGAAGCCTTAGTTTACTCACCCAGTAAGCCGATTAGCGTTAAGGTTAATGGGATTCCGGTTAATTATGATTATAATGAGGCAAGTAAACTACTGCTAATTAACATAAAGTACACCGAAGCAACCTTAGAGTTAACCCTTCCCTCAGCCTAATATAACTTCACATAATGTTTATTTAGGCTAAATACGTAACTTAATTGATGATGAGGTGCGTGAGGTAGGATTGAATGACTACTTCCAGGCTGCTGATTAAGGGTATAATTAATAAGGGCTTATTATGGTTCATGAACCCCATTAGGGATTAAACTTAGTTTTTAATCAATCAGCACCATGGTTAATCTAAAACACGAATACTGTACCTCCCTCAACTTCAGCTAGGAATGTTTCAGCCCCAGCTATTGCATCGACAATATCTATTAGGTCCTCCCTCTTAATATTATACATTTGAGCAGCCAAGGGGCATGCGTATATTTTTAAGTTGCCACCATACTCCTTCTTAAGCTCAGCCAGCATCTCATGCCAGTTCTTAAAGGAACCTGACTTAATGGCCCCATTAACATTCTTCAAGAATACTTCAACATAACTCCTATACTGCTCTGGAAATATTGACCAATCCTCCGGCCTCTCACTACTCCAAATCTTCCCAGCAACATCCTTCCTAAAAGCCACTAAACCCTCATTAACTAAGTGTAGGACAACCTTTTTACCTGAAGCCAAGGCGGCAGCAGCGTAGACCACTACGCAGCATATCCTATTAGCTGCCCCGCTTTGAACAACCATACCCACTACTTTACTGCTCATAACTAGACCCCTAACTCCCTAGCTTATATAGGGTCATTAATTGGTTATTTTCTACATTAGGGAGCATAATATGCATTAAGTGAAATAGCATATTAAATTAATTAACCTCACCTCAACTATGGAGGAGGGTAATGAGATTACTATTGATGTTAGAGGCAAGGTATGCCCAGTCCCAGTACTTGAGGCTGCTAAGGCAGCTAGGTTAGCTAAGCCTGGTCAAGTTATTAAAGTAATGGCAACTGATCCGGCGGCTAAGCAGGATTTAATTAACTGGGCTAGGGTAACTAATAATGAGTTATTAAGCGTTAATGAGAATGATGGTGTTCTCATTGTTAGGATAAGGATTAAGGGCAAGTAATCTTAAACTATATATATACTGGGTATTGATAATGCCTGAGCCTTAGCCTTCTTGGCTGTTCCAGTAACCTTGACCGTTACTGCATAATCTATACTCAACATTGCTGCCCTAAACCATTCAATACAATTAGTGGGTACCTTAACCACAATCCTGTTGGCATAGAGGAATATCGGAATAGCGTAACATCCGTTTGAATCCCAATTAATCCCAGCAATCCCCCTAGCCTTAATCACTAGATCTCTATATGCCTGCGGTAAGGTAGCCTTACTCCTAGCCTCAATTATCATGTACCTGGGCATGATTACCTCCTCTTAATCACAGTTAAGCCAAGGCTACTAAGCTCCTCCTCCACCATTACCCTTGACTCGGCGTCCAGTGACTTCCAGTGTATTATACCTAGCCTTGGCTTAACATTGTTACGCTCAACAGCCATCCTAACAATTGTGGGTGTGGGTTTAACGTACTTAGGCACCATGTGCCCTACATCATATTCACCGTTAATTATGTGATTAATCAGTGTGGTGTAATGCAGGTCACCTATTGATACTGCAACATCCTTATCATCATTAATGTACCTGCTAATATTATTAAGGAAGTCGAAAACTAGTGATGCTAGGAATTCTTGAGCCTTAGGGTCCCTCCACTCATTACTGGTGGATCCAATCTCCACAAATATTGCTGGCCTATTAACAAAGGGGCCATGGTGAGTAGCCTCAAGGGTGGCTGAGTAACCCTCCAATTCACTAATTCTCCTATACGCCTCCCTAAATAGGTTAGTTAATGCTCTTGGTTCACTAATAGCTACTTGACTAGGCTTACCGCCCAACTCAACTTCATTAGTCCAATTTCCTGGGGTATGGAATGTTATGAGTGGTTTAGGATTCCTCATCTCATGCCTACTTAAAAATAATAATAAACCCACACCATTGACCTTAGCCCATTCATCAGCCTCATCAACGTAAACTATATCCTTACTTGAAACCAAGGCTAGGGCTAAGTCTGATAAATACTCATTAGCATTAACTTCCCTGAACTTAACCATATTATTAAGCATACTCCAAATACCCATGGAAGCTTCATCAACCCTAGACACCACTAACCCAATCTTCATTACGCTAAGCGTAACCTTAGGTTATTAAACCATTTCTCAAATTCACTAAACCTTAACGCACCTTGATTCTTAACTAGAGTGAGTAATCCTTGTTGAGTATGCAGAGTACGGTAGCTCTATTAACCAGCCAATCACTAAACCAACAATAATACCTATGGATGATGCTTCTGCTGCAAATGAAGGAATTCTTGAGACTTCACATTGACTAATTGATGCGCCTCCACTACTTGACTGAGCCTCAATTTGGTGAATGAGGATTGGTAATATTGCCGGTATAAGGATGTGGGTTACGTATATGTAGGTGGCTATAACCGCTATTATGAAACCTATGATGCCGGTAATCCTAAGTAGGCTCTTAGTATTCATAACGTGGGCTACTACATTTGTTTAAATGCATTACGCCTTAGTTTAAATTGAAGTTAACTCTCTGATTAAGTTACTGAGGTTTTCATGGACTTGTGGCACCTCGTAAGTCCTCGTTATTACTCCATCACTTATCCTAGATACCTTATGGCAATTACCTATTAGCTCCAGGTTATGAGTCACCATGACTATGGTAATTCCCAGCTCCTTATTTAACCTCCTGAATATCTCCATGATGACAGCCGTAGTCTTGTTATCTAAGTTACCTGTAGGTTCATCAGCTAGTAGAAGCCTTGGCTGAGTAACAATAGCTCTTGCGATAGCAACCCTCTGCTGCTCACCACCACTCAATTGGCTTGGCTTCCTATATGCCTTATCCCTCATACCTACTGCCTCTAAGGCTTCAAGGGCTAACTTTCTTCTCTCCCTTAATCCAACGCCCCTGGCTATTAGTGGTAATTCAACGTTTTCAATCACATTCATGCGTGGTATTAAGTAGAATAATTGAAAGATGAAGCCAACGTACTTATTCCTATACTCATCCAACTCACTGCCACTAAGCTTATGAAGTTCATATGGTCCAACCCTTAAGTAACCTTTACCAACTCTATCAAGACCACCTATTAGGCTCAGTAATGTGGTTTTACCACTGCCGCTGGGTCCAATTACACAATGGAATTCACCCTCATTGATTGTTAAGTTAATTCCTCTTAAGGCTGGGTAGTCACCGTAGTATTTCCAGACATCCTTACATTCAATGAATACCATGGTTAATTCATGTGCTTTTAGGGTATTTAAATTAGTGTGTATAGCTAGTGAGTAGGGTTTATAAGGTTTATAGATCACCGATATCGTATGAATCCGTTATCGAAAACCTCAGTAAGTAAAACTAAGATGGCGGCAATAATGGTGGCGGCAAGCCTACTAGCCCTAGTGGGTTTTCTTAAAGTAGCCTATGCCCAAAACACGCCACCACCCTTCGTTATATTAAATGAACAAGCCACACCATCATTAACACCTGTTGGCGTCTCTAAGCTTACACTAACTGTGGAGTACACTGGTGGTTACTACTTATATGACGTCTACTTCCAATTGCAGCCTACCCTTTCTTGCGGCAATTACATTATTTCACCAAGCTCAATATACGTTGGCTGGATTAGCCCAGGGCAGGAATTAACCTTAACCTACTTGATAAATGGTTCATTACCCATAAATTGCCAGGCAAATCTTAATGTTAACTGGGGTGGGGAATCCAAGTACTCTCAATTAACGTCATCATACGTCAGTGCTGGTGGCTCAGGTTCAACAAGTGTAACATTACCTGTAGTAATATATGGTGAACCAAACATTGTGGTTCAAGTTAATCAAGGTTACTTAATATATGGCTTAATTAACCCAATTACATTAACCCTAATCAACAATGGGAGTGGGCCAATATACAATATGGTTGTTTCAATTCAAGCTAATGGAGCCTACCTAAGCCCCAGTGGAGCATCAACTGTGATTAATCACCTTAATCCTGGTGAATCAGTACAATTAATGATTAATGTAGCACCTACCTCAACGACCTCAGTATCATTAACTATAACCTACAGTGGTATATCCCAAAGTGGCGATTCAGTATCAGGTTCCTCAACAATAAGCATGAATACTCTATCAGTATCAGCAAGCCAAGTTACCGTATATCCGCTGAATTCCACGCTTAGTCCAGGGCCTGGAATTATTGAGATTGGTGTACGCAACCTAAACCTAGTGACACTGTATAACGTTACTATTCAATTAATTTCAACGCAGGGATTAATCCTAAGGGGTAATGGCACAATAATTGTCCCAAGTATACCAAGTGGTGGTTACCTAACCTTCACCATACCTGTGGTTGTACCATTATCCACCACTACTGCTTCAGTGAGTTATGTACTATCATTTCAGTTACCTAACGGTTACGTAAGCAGTGGGGAAGGTACACTAACCCTAGGTATCTATGGTGTAACTAACCCATTATCAATACTGCTCCTTAACTCAACAATAAGCCCTGGATTAGGAGAATTAACACTCCGTATACTTAACTCTGCATCAGTTACATTATATAATGTTAGCCTTGTATTTAATTCAGCAAGTGGATTAAGCCTAGGCAGTAGTGAATACAATATACCTGAATTACCACCAGGTGGCTCATACTACATTTCAATACCAGTAATGGTTCCATCAACAATAAGCACAGCAACCATAAGTTACACGCTTTACTACTACCTAACTCCAGGTACATATGGTGGAAGCGTAACTGGATCATTACCAGTTAACGTAATTAGCCCCCAGTCAATATTAACCGTCTACCCACTTAACTCAACAATAAGTGTTGGCAATGAGACAATACCCATAGTTATAAGGAATAATTTAGGATCAAGCCTAAGTAACGTCACCTTCACAATAACCTCAACAGAGGGGGCGTATCCCCTAATGACTAGTTTCAATATTGGTGAGATTAAATCATACAGCACATACACGGTTACTGTACCGTTAATGGTGCCTTTATCAGCAGGCTCAGTAGTTATTAACTATGTTTTAACATACGATGTGGGTAAGTACATGAGCAATGTTAATGGCGAATTAAACTTAGGCGTATCAAGTGCACCCAGCATCATAGCCGTGGTTTATCCACTTAACTCTACCCTTAATGCCGGTTTAGGTAAGTTAATATTAGGTATACGTAATAATGAACCAGTACCACTTTATAATTTAACACTAATCTTCAACTCGGTAAGTGGCATGTCTGTTACCAATACTGAGTACCATATTAATGAGGTTGGAGCTGAAGGAACATATTATTTAACAATACCTGCAGCTATACCATCATCATCAAGCTCCGTTTCGCTAAGCTACACCTTAATGTACAGCTACACTGGTGGTGAGGGTAATGTGGAGGGCCAAATAACCATGAGTGTCGCTGGGTTACCGCAAATCCTAATAACAGGTTACACCATTGCACCAAAAGTAGCCACAGTAGGCGCTGATGTATCAATATCATTAACACTAGTTAATTCAGGTCCAGTGACTGCAAATAACTTAAACGTAACAATGTTAACTAGTCCGGGATTAGTGGCTGTTAGCAGTAGGAGTATTTACCTTGGTTCACTTGAATCCCAGTCATTAAGCAATGTTGCCTTCACAGTGCTGCCGGTTAGGCCACTTAATGGTTCAATAATCTTCATTATAACATTCACTGACCAGTATGGCCAACTCCATAGGATTTACTATAATGTACCAATTAGCGTGTTTGGGAATTCAACTGAGTTTACTGGTTTCCCAGGTAGTCATGGGTTCTTCACCACTACGATAAGTAGGACAAGCAGTAACCAGCATGGGTTAATGGCCTACGTAACTATTACGGTAGTGGCCATTATTGTGGTTGCCGTAGTTATATTTGCCTTAAGGAGGAGGGGTGGTGGTAGTGAGGGTCGTTGATTATCTTAACTTAGCCTGGAGGGCATTATGGGAGAGGAGGGGTAGGACCATTGGGGCTATTGTAGGCATAGTTATAGCGATAATAGCCCTAGGCCTAGCTGTTGGTGCAGGTCAAGGATTCAAGTCATTAACTACAGGCTTCTTTGAGAGCGTTTTTGGAGTTAACACTATTGTTCTCCTCCCAAGCGGTACAGCTCAATTAACCTTAACCGACCTAGCCACAGTATCATCATTACCTCACGTTAGTGGTGTGGAACCTTTACTTGAGGCTTCAGGTAGCATAAACGTTAATGGCCATCCTCAGCGTGTTCAATTAGTTGGGGTTACGTTGGATGAGTTAATGCAAATGTATGGTGTTACATCCCTTAGTGATGCATTAATCAGTGGTAATCCGATTTTACAGGCTGGTGTGGTTTTAGTGGGTTATAATATTGCGTTCACTAATACTGGTCAGGAAATAATTTACCCAGGTCAATTAATAACTTTAACTGTTAATGGTAAGGCCGTAACCGCTATAGTGGGTGGAATCCTAAAGCCTGGTAGTATTGGATTAATTGGGGTTAACCCCAATACTGCGGTATTCATGGATTCATCATCATTCCTCAGTGAAATCGATCCATCAGGTGTCTTAAGCGGGCTAATAATACACGTTGATAAGCCCAGTAACGTTAATTCAGTATCAAGCATGCTTCAGTCACTTTACCCTCAGGATCAGGTACTTAACTTATCCACTGTGCTTTCAAGCGTTAATCAATTCTTCACAACCCTTGAACTCTTCCTGGCATTCATATCAGGCATAAGCTTCGTGATTATTGGCATATGGATTTTCGATACCACTACAATAAATGTTATCCAGAGGACTAGGGAATTTGGGATAATGCGTGCCGTTGGCTTTAGTAGGAGGTCGATACCAATCCTCCTAATAACTGAAGCCTTAATAATAGGTATAATAGGTTCAGTAATCGGTATCTCACTCCTAATCACCCTAACAAACCTAATACACACATCATCATTATTCAGCGCCAGTCCAGGAACCAGCTTTAGGGGTGGATTTAGGGGTGCAGCATCATCAAGCGCAGCATTCACATCATCCTCATCATCAGTGGGCATAAACTTACCAATACCCATAACCCTCACCGCACCCTACATAGCATTATTGTTTATTATCCCATTAGTAACAAACGTCATTGCAGCATTAATACCAGCCATAAGAGCCACCAGAATACCACCAGCCCAAACACTCAGGTATGAGTAAGGTCAAATTAAGTAACTTTTCCCTTAATTTCCCTAATTTCCGGAACCATTCATAAGCATATAAAGTTACCTTAATCCCTTAAAGCGGTTATTCTATTCCTCCTTAATATGGACCTTAAGTTTAGTCCTAGCTTATATTGAATTTCATACCCTAAATCCAGTGAATGGTAGAGTTAAGGCATTAGGGTGGTTTAAATTTGAGGAATCATAACTACTAATCCTATTTGAAAGTAGGGATCCAGGCATGTTTATTCATAATAAAGCTTATAAAATCCATGCCTATAATGTTAACTAAGCCCCGGTAGCTCAGCACGGTAGAGCGGCGGGCTGCAGACCCGTAGGTCCCGGGTTCAANNTCCCGGCCGGGGCTCCAAGCAGCATTCCCCGCATTATAATTCAACTCCAAGGAATTGAATATGTTATCGCCATTGTATTACGTGTTATGGTAAGCACACGAACTACCCTTAAGGCTTGGGGCAGTTTCTTGTTTTACTGCTTCATTCAATCTTATACGTTAATCCCTGTAATAATGCAACTATTACGCTGCTTGTTACTTCTGCATCTTCTTAATTATTCCCCTAATCGTATTTACCTTCTCTTCAATAATGCTTAACTTGTTTAACCAGCCCTATAGATTAATGCTTATTGATCCCTCTAATGGATTAGCACCACTTAATAATGCCTGAAGCATGCTTAGCTCCTAATGGCTACATCTATTAAAGTCGAATAATATGAGATTAGCTAGATTTAGTCTCAAGGTGTTTTAAACATAAACACGCTCATAAACTAGACCTAAACTATGATTAATACACCTACCCAGATGCTTAACAACCTAAGTATGAACCCCATGACTCACCATAAAGCCAAACTGCAGCTGAAAGCTGAACCCCACTGAAATAAAAGCATGAACACAAATGGTAGCTCACCAGTACTGTGGTGCTTCAGAGTATCTCACTATGCCTTCCGGGTCATCTGCAAATTTCCACTTTCCACTACCGGCAGCTAGTATGATTATACCAAGCTCCTCAGAGAGCTTATCATTAATGATAACCTCCTCCTCAATGTGCGATATAACTGCATCGCAGGTTATGCTTCTGGATTCCTTATTAGCTGTGATCACGGTGATCTCTATGGAGTTTGGTATCACATACTCTCTAATTGGTCCACCTGCGGTTCCGAATTCAACAATGTAGGCGTTGCCTGTGGGTGGCCATAGTTTAAGCGCCTTAGCTAAATTCATAGGTATTAATACCTGTGGCCTATCAGTCTCAAAGCCAGTATTAACTAAGGCTGAGGTTAATACATCAGAGCCACTACTCCTTAACCTGACCCTCACCCTCACGGCCACTTTTAATCACCCAAACGTGCCCAATCCTACGCCTAATAACATACATATGCCCAATCCTCTCCCTAATTCTGCTCACGTTAATTTAATGCTACACCCCTCCTTTAAACCTTTAGGAAACCTACCTTAACCTAGTGATTCACAGTACTATATTAATCTGACCCATGGGGATTAGCACCCAATCCCTAGTTAATATTAATTTATAGGCTAATGCCCTAACTCCATGTTCAATAGCATACCTTAACGCATCACTGAATTT
>NZ_DAXS01000082.1:1344-17735 GCF_002506515.1 Caldivirga sp. UBA161 | reverse complement strand
TCAACAGCCTTAGCTAATTCAATCATATGCCTAGCACCACGTAATGTGGGTGCATCTGGGAACTTAGCTACACCACCCTCCTCTAATGTAACCCCCTTAACCTCAACCATGGCGTAGCCACCATTGGGTGACTTAAGCATTAAATCAAACCTACCTTTACCAAACCTAGGCTCCCTCCTTAGGATCCTATAATCTCTTAAAATGAGGCCATTACCTATGAGCCAGGCGGCCACATTATTGTGAATAGCTGAGTTAACTAAGACTAATTCATCGCCTAAATCCACTGCAATTAAGTGGAACTTAGCCTTACCTGAACTCTTAGAGTATGCATAGAACTTAACGCCAGGTTTAAGTATTTCAGTTAAACGCCCAGGATCATGAATATGAACTAGTGCCTCAACTCCATTAATTACACCAATACCCAAAAACCTATTGATTCTCTTAACTAAGGTTCCCTCAACATCAGGCTTACTAATGGTGAAGCCTAATATGGTAACCACCTTTAGGTTCATTAACTTGACCTTAAATATGCTCTTCCCTATGTTTTTAATTACTTCAGTTTTAGGTTATTGGGCCTTTAAGTACCTCACCTAGGGCGTTAACAATTGCTTCCACATCATCACTGCTTATCATGTATGGTGGTAGGAATCTAACCACATTAACCCCAGCTGTTAAAGCTAGGATGCCGTGCTTCATTAATGCCTCAACGTAGGGTTCAGCCTTAGTCCTTAATTCCACGCCTATCATTAAACCCATACCCTTAACCCTAATTACAAGCCTTGAATTCAACTCACTAAGCCTCTTAGCGAATAGGGAGCCAGCCTCCTTAACTATACTTGGTACATTAACCTTAGTGAAGACTTTAGTGGCTGAGGCGGCGGCAGCCATAACCACTGGGTTACCTGCGAATGTTGAGCCATGCTCCCCAGGGCTGAAGACATCCCCAAGCTCTTTCTTAGCCACCACTAGGCCTATGGGTAATCCGCCGGCAATAGCCTTACCTGCAGTGAATAAGTCTGGTTCAACACCATAATGCTGGAATGCCCATACTTCACCAGTCCTACCGAAGCCGCATTGAATTTCATCAAATATAAGTAATGCATTAACCCTACTTGTGGCCTCCCTTAATGCCTTCAAGAAATTAGCTGTAGCTGTGTTTAAACCACCCTCACCCTGAACTGGTTCAACTATTACGCAGCATACGTCATCATCAATTAGCTTATCAACCTCATTAACGTTATTAAATGTACCAAACCTCACATGAGGGTAAAGGGGCTGGAAGGCCTTCCTATAGTTTTCATTCCAAGTCACTGAGAGGCTACCTAGGGTTCTTCCATGGAATGAGTTCGTGAAGGCAACTATAGTCTTCCTCCTGGTTACCTTCTTCCCTATCTTAATAGCCGTTTCAACAGCCTCAGTACCAGTATTTTGAGGAAATATTGTTTCGAAGTTACTGGGTATTATTTTGGAGAATTCCCTTACGAATTCATCCCTAGCCTCATTACCCATGTTAAGTGGTACTGTGGTTATTTTATCCAACTGAGCCTTCACTGCATTAATTATTTCAGGGTTTGAGTGCCCCATGAAGGCTACTCCATGGCCAGTATTAGCATCAATATACCTATTACCTTCAGAATCCCACACGTACTGCATACTACCCTTAACAATGTCTATTGGGTAAACCTTATAGTACCTGGCTAACCTAACCATTTTAACCACCCATTAGTTCAGCCTCAGCCTTATTAACTCTTACCATTAATTCCTTAACCCTGGCCTCAATGCTATTTAATTCAATTAACCTAGCCTTAGCTGATTCAGTAACCACGCTTGGGTTAGGCCCCCCTAAAACCTCCTTACCCTCAATGGCATCAGTGGGGTTGATTCCCGGATTCCTCCCCTCCCTAATCATTACAGCCACCTCCCTATGGGCATCCCTGAAGGGTATTTTCTCATTCATTGACATTAATTCAGCGTACTCAGCTGCCGTGACAGGGTATTTGGCTAAGTCCTCATTAACCCTCCCCTCATTAACCCTAATCCCCCTTAGTAAATCAGTCATTATGCCTACGCCATCAATAGCTATCCTCATTATTGACCAAGCATGCCTAGCCTCCTCCTGTAGGTCAAGTTGGTAGCCGGCCTCAACAGGCCTCTCAATGGCGTACATTGCTGTTAAATGGCCTACAGCCTCCCCTATCCTAGCCCTGAAAACCTCAAGTGTAGCTGGGTTGCGTTTATGAGGCATTATGCTGCTTGTGGCTAGGTGGCTTGGGTCAAGGGTTACGTAATTTAACTGAGGTGTGAGCCACATTTCAATATTATTAATGAACCTACCTAATTCAACTAAATATGATACTATGATTGATGCTGGGGCAAGCATGAAGTACCTTGAACCCGTTGCATATATCGTGTTCTCAACGATACCATTGAAGGCAAGTTCCTCAGCCTCCCTAACCCTGTTTAATTTAACCATGGTACCCGCCAATGGCCCTGAACCTAAAGGTGACTTATTAACCACTTCATAAATTGTAAGGAGGTTAGTTAGGAAGTCACTGCTTAATTCATCTAGGTAAAGCATGTAATGCCCCAATGTTGTTACCTGTGCAGGCTGCCTATGAGTAGTACCAATTATGACTGAACTAGCGGTTTCAATAGCCTTATTCAAAGCCACCCTCCTCAACTCAATGACCCTGGAGGCCAACTCAAGTATAAGCCCCCTAAGCCTCAGCCTGAGGGCCGCCGCCACGTGATCATTCCTAGACCTACCTAATCCAATCCACCCACCGGCGTCACCAAGCCTATGAATTAACGTAGCCTCAATGTACTCATGAACATCCTCATACTCATCACCGGGCCTATACTGCTCCTTGGCGATGGACCTTAAGGTGTTGACTATGGCTTCTGCATCACTACTTGATAATGCACCAACCCTGCCTAATTCATTAACGTGCGTTATTAATGAAAGTATGACTTCTCTATATATTTCAATATCATCAATTAGGGACGAAATGTACCTAATTTTACTTAATTCCCCCCTCCCCAGAAGCCCCTCACGATACACCACTACCCCACCTTACCCTATAGGCGGTTAATGAATGCATTACCCACATGCTTATGAAGCCCCTTGCCTCCTCATCACTTGGATACCAACCCTTCACATAGTCTGCAATCTCCTTACTGTAGCTGGCGTATGGGCTTGACCTACCTGTTATCATTAAGCCACCGCGTACAGTAACCTTAACCACGCCAGTCACCCACTTATTCATGGCTCTAGCAGCCTCCTCAAGCTCAATGCGTAGTGGTTCATGCCAAAGCCCCTGGTATATTAGGTCAGTCCAAGTCTGATCCATGAGCCTCTTAAACCTATACTCAATTGGCGTGTAGATTAACTTCTCAAGGTCCCTATGAGCCTCTATTAGCGTTAATGCGGCTGGAGCCTCATAAACCTCCCTTGACTTAAATCCAACAACCCTATTCTCAACGTGGTCAACCCTACCATAACCATGACCACCAACAAGCTTATTGAGCGCTAGTATAAGTTCGGAAAGCCTCATTTTCTCCCCATTCACAGCCACCGGTATACCACTCTTGAATTCAATTTCAAGTCTAAGAGGTTCATTAACCTTACTTGGGTTAACAGTCCACTTGAAGGCATCTTCAGGTGGCTCAACCATTGGGTCATCTAGCTCAGGGCCCTCAATGCTCCTTGTCCATAAGTTATCATCTATACTGAACCTACTGTGGACTTCAGGGATGGGGATGTTATTCCTCCTAGCATACTCAACCTCAGTTTTCCTATCCATTCCCCATATCCTAGCCGGTGCAATTATGGTTAAGTCAGGGGCCATGGCTTTTATAGCCTCCTCAAACCTAACTTGGTCATTACCCTTGGAGGTTGAGCCATGGGCAATAGCATCACAACCCTCCCTCCTGGCAACCTCAATAACCTTCTCAGCTATTAACGGCCTAGCTAATGCTGTTCCAAGTGGGTACTTATCCTCATATAGGGCATTCAGCATTATTGCTGAGGCTATGGGGCCATTGGTAAAATCATCCCTGGCATCAATTGTGTAGTGCTTAAGTACGCCGAGTTTATAGGCCCTATTCTCTATTTCATTGAAGTCATCTTCCTGGCCCACATTAACGGTTACAGTCACAACCTCTGCATTGAACTTACTTTTTAACCAGTGGATAGCCACAGTGGTATCTAAACCACCTGAGTAGGCTAGGGCTATCCTACTGGGCCTCCTCGTCCCAGGTTATCCATAAGCCTACGTAAAGTGGTTATTAATAAGCGTTACGCAATGATTAACAGGATTAAGGCTTATTGCCGCATTGCCTTAAGAACAATACTTAATTTAATCAATAATGGACTTTAAACACACTATTAGTACATGTGTACGGTACCCTGCTCCAGTATTTTCTTGAAGGCGTAGTTGGTTAACCATATGCCTAATATTATGTATATTACTGATAGTATTGTTAAGACCACTAAGTCATTAACCATACTACTTAATCCATCACCAGATAGCATTGCCTTCCTTAAGCCGTCAAGAGCCCATGTTAAGGATAAGGCGTAGCTCATGTCCTTAAGCCAAGTGGGTAATATTGATACTGGGAAGACCACGTTACCAAGTATATTAGTGGCCACTGAGGTGAATAAGGCCACTGGATTACCCTGCTTAACTATGAGGACTACCGCACCTGATATTAGGTTTAAGCCTATTATTGACACCATATATAATAGTAGAACCACGAAGGTTGAGAGGGGGTTAATAATGTACTTTATCCCTAAGCCATAGCCAATAGCCAACACCGTGACCGTGCTTATTGAATTTATTACGAACCCCCATACCGTGGAGTAGAACATAAGCGACATTGGCTTAAGTGGCGCCGCCATCTGGTACTCTAGGGTACCTATTAACTCCTCATTCCTAATTCTACCAGCCAACGTAGCTACTGCTGATGAGAAGTAGCCTTGGAATGCAATACCAACTGTCGCAAACGCCGTATAACTATAGTTTGATGCTATCGCCATGGACATTTTACTTGCCCCAAAGGTTAAACCAATGAAGTAGTATAGGAATACTGGAATTGTCCAACTTATGAAGTTTAACGCAACCTGGGTCTTATAACTAACCCAAACCTTAAATCCCCTAATCACCACGAAGGAGTATAATTTAGCCGCTAAACCCATGGCCCACCACCCCTCCTGTTCATTCTCTCCTCAATCCTAGCATTCCTTTCAGCAAAAGCAACCTCAACATTAAGGTCAATCACCCTGAGGCCACCATCCATTGAGGCAAGCTTCTTAATTAAGTCATTAAACCTATCAATACTAGCGTAAATAACGTAACTACCATCACCTAAGTCTGTAATCCTGAAGCCGTCTAACGGCGGTAATGTACCCTTAACAAGCACTTTAACAATCTTAAGGGTTGGTAGAGTATTCACTATGTTTCTATTCAAGTAAATAACCCTATCGGCAAGCTCAATCTCCTGTGGGTCATGGCTAGCCATTATTATTGTCTTCCTACCCTTAAGTCTCCTTATGTGGTCAAGTATTATTCTTTTACCATCAACATCAATACCACTGGTTGGTTCATCAAGAAGCAGTATGTCTGGGTCATGCATCATTGCCCTAGCTAACTCAAGCCTCCTCATCATGCCTGTACTGTATGTTGCAACCCAGTCATTAGCCCTTTCAGCCAAGCCAAACTCCCTAAGTAACTCAAGGCCCCTCCTCCTAGCCTCCTTAACTGATAAACCGTATAATGTACCAAAGAACACCAAGTTATCCAATGCGCTAATCCTCCAGTAAACTCCCCTATCCATGGGTGTCATGAAGCCTACATGGCGCTTAGCCTCAGCTCTATGGGCATCAATACCATAAATAAGCACCTTACCTGAATCAGGCAGTAAAACACCAGCAGCCATTCTAAGTAATGTAGTTTTACCTGCACCGTTAGGACCCACCAACGCTATTACTTCACCATCATTGACTGTGAGGTTAATATTTTCAACAGCAACTATCTTATTAAAACGCTTAGTAACATTAGCAAACTCTACAGCAGGCATAAACTCGATATCGGGCTGAGTGTATAAATCTTTCTCTAATTGGTAATTATAATGAGGCATCAATAAGGTATATAGTAGAAAGTATATTTAGTGCATATTTATTATACTATATTTAATAAGATTGATATACATAATAAACGCAATACTTAAAAATATAGAATAAATTATACCGATATGAGTAAAGATGAGGGGGTAAGTAAGGCAGGAGGGAATAAGTCCAATACCTCCAATGAGGCTGAGCAAACTGATAAAATGCTTAGGCGCGCCTTAAATCAGTGGGATATTGCATTTCTGGTAATAGGCGCAATGATTGGTAGCGGCTGGTTATTTGCATCAGCTGGTGCATCATCATACGCAGGCCCTGCCGCAATACTATCATGGCTAATAGCTGGCTTCCTAATGATATTCATAGCCTTTACCTACGCGGAGATAAGCGGTATGCTTCCTAAATCAGGCGGTATTGTGAGGTACCCTCAGTATACTCATGGAGGCTTCGCATCATTTATGCTTGCCTGGGCCTACTTCCTAAGTGCAGTGACGGTAGCACCAAGTGAAGCAATAGCCGCAGTAACGTATATGTCAACATGGTTACCTCAATTAACTGTCAGTGGGATGTTGACCCCACTTGGTGTATTAGTTGCAGCAGTATTAGCAACCTTCTTCTTCATACTAAATTGGTTTGGTGTTCATGTAATGGGTAAGACTAATACGGCGGTTGGCTGGTGGAAGCTAGCCATCCCATCATTAACCTTCATCCTGCTCATGGCGTTAGCAATGCATTCAGTTAACTTCACTAGATTAGCAGGCGGCTTCATGCCATATGGCTCAGCAGCAGTATTCCTGGCTATTCCAACCACGGGAATAGCGTACGCCTACTTGGGATTTAGGCAGGGGGTTGATTATAGTGGTGAGGCTAGGAAGCCAACTGACGTAATAATGGGTACGATAATAGGCTTCATAGTTGTAATGATCATCTACGTACTGCTTCAAACATCATTCATAGGTGGGTTAAACTTCAACAACCTATATTTAGTTGATATAAATACTCAAACCAACCAGGTGGTTAAAGTTATTGGGCATCCAACAGCAGGCACGTGGAATTGGGGCTACATAAGCAATACAGGCGTACCAGTGGGCAGTAATATTGCTGAATTCGTAGCCTATAAATCAGGCAGTAGTTACGTTACATTGGCCAGTGGGCCATTTTACGGTATACTTGCATCAAGTGGTATTGCAATTCTAGCAGCCTTCGCAGTAATACTGCTTATCGATGCTGTGATTTCACCATCTGGTACAGGTTGGATTTACATAGGTACTACGGCAAGGACAATTTACGGTATGGCTGCGGATGGGCACTTACCTAACGTATTCCTTAGGCTTAATAAGTATAAGGTGCCGTTGTGGCCAACGTTAACCGCTTGGATACTGGGCATGCTCTTCCTGCTACCATTTCCAACATGGTTCGCAATATCATCCTTCATAACCACCACAACAGTGTTTACTTACATAGTTAGTGGGCCATCATTAATGACCCTTAGGAGGCTGGCGCCTAATGCACCTAGGCCCATTAAGCTTCCCCTAGCGTCAGTTATCGGGGCGATAGCAAGTATTGCGGCGTTCCTAATAGTCTATTGGTCAAGCTTCTATTACCTTTGGTTCGCATTTGCCTTGATTATGGCTGGATTACCGTTATTCTTCATGTACACTATGGTTAATAGGTATGGGGCCAGCAGGGGAATTAGTATTATTGCCAGTATTATTTACTGGATTGTATTAATAGCCTCAACCTACTTCCTAATCTACCTACCCTTTGCTAAACCCACTGGCTGGCCATCATTAAGCCCTGTCACTATGCTTAAGCTTCAATTCACCCATATAGTGGACTTCTTAGGCTATGTTGTAGTAACGTTAGTAACATTAGTGGCCTTAATTTACTGGGTTGCATCATCAGCAAGTAGTAAGGATCTCCGTAGCCACATTAATGCAGGTTGGTGGATAATAGCTGTTCTATATTCAGCATTAATACTATCATTCTTAGGTAGCTTCAGCGTCTTCCAGACTCCAGTAATACCATTCCCATGGGATACTGTGGCAGCAGCCATTGTTGCACTTGCCTTATACGTATATGGTGCCCGTAGTGGTTTATTAACTGATGACTTAATTACCGTGTTTAAGGAAATAGGAGTGAATATAAATAAGTAGTGTAGGTTTACTTAACTACATTTATTTCATTAAAAATCATTAATTTTAACCAAATACCTACTCTACTGGTTAATTAAGTTTAAGTTATAGTTAAATCTGCTTCCCCGGAAGTATGCCGAGGGCGATGGTCCTTATCTTCTCCATGCATGTTATTGAATCCCTAATTAACATACCTAACACTAATTCATTAACCTGAAGCTTACTGGCTAGGCAGGAGTTTTCAGCATAGAACCTGGCTAATACGTACTCATTACTCATTTCTATTAACTTATTAACCACAATCCAGCCATCTTCCACGGATTTCACATCCCTGTTAATACCCACTACCTTAGCCACCTCTGAAAGTAATTTTAAGCATACCTCATGAACCTTAACTGGGTTTGATAAGTTATTAGTCAGTTCATTCCTAAAGCCATCCTTAATGTACTCTATACTCATTTATTCTGAACCACCGTTATATTTTCATCTATGAAGATATTATCTTCATTAAATCCCTCCTCAAGGAGTAGTTTCTTAATCTTATACCTGTGGTCGCCCTGAATCTCAATCCTATTATCCTTAACAGTACCCCCAGCGGCCAACTTACGTTTAAGTTGCTTAGCCACCTCCTCTAGATTTATGTTCTTAGCATCATTACTATCAACCTCAATTATTGTTACGTAATGCGCCCTCCTCTTCTCAACCCTTATCCTAATTAAGGCTTGCTCCTTAGCTATTGACTCACTGAAAGCATTATCACTCCCGCTTATTGACGAGAGTAACTGGTCAATCACATTATCCTGGTTGGGCTTATTATCCACCTCTCCCATGACCTACATTTAATAAGACCAGCTTCCCCTATTTAAAGTTTCCCACGAACAGATACCATTAGGAAACTTAAGGAATGGAAACAGTAAACTTGAAAATAATGGTATAAATTACTAAGTGCACTCATTAGCTTAACGTAAATGCATCAAGGCATATTCACAGCATAGAAAATCACCACAGGTTTCATATATTTTGGGTTTGAAAATATTTTAATCATTTAACCCATTATTAAAACTCATAAACCTATAATTCAATGGATTAGGAAAGTAAATTATGCGTGGACTTGGATCTCCCAAGTACCCCTGCAATTAAGGATGAAGATTAAAGGAGGGAGGAATGGATAATGAGGAGGTGAGGGAAGCTTATAAATGGGGGATGACTTCTATACTAAAACACCCAATGCATTGCTTTGAAGAATTATGGTTGTAAGTCCATGCATTCATTAACTATTAGCATGAAAGCTAATCATTGCGTAAAGCTTTTTATTAACCATTAACATGTACCTTTAAGTACATTAATGTTTTCCTCACAGGATGTAGGTGAGGAACCTAGGCATGGGTTAAGGAACCACCATATATACCTTATTCCTACTACTTAATGTTAAGGCAGAGTGGTGGGGCCGCCGGGATTTGAACCCGGGATCACACGGGCCCGAGCCGTGCCTTAGGCGTGGTTAAACCCACGTGTCCTAACCAGGCTAGACTACGGCCCCGCATTCGCAATTACTTATTCTCCTTTTTAAGATTACTGCACCCTCCATCTTCAACATTATTTAAGGAGCTTTGCCACGTATTAGGAGTAATTAATTATGGTACCTTGAGGGGGCTGATGACCTCTAAGTATTCTAGTAAATCAGGATTAAGACTTGCGCCAGTTTAGNNTTAATTTTAGATACCTCTCTCATGCAGTATCCTATCTATTACTTCTAGTAGTTGAATAATGTCAGCCTTAGCTGATTCATCATCCCAATACTGGCTTAATAGCCCTGATTTATCAGGCCCATTATACTGATACTGATGAATAAGTATGGCTAAATTAGTGTACACACTTATATCACCACCTATTAATTGTGATACACGCTTTAATACATTACTTGGCATTATGGCTATTACCCAATCAACCTTCTCAATAACCCTATTACCCCTTACCTTAACTACACCTTTAAATAAGTCCTTCAACTTACTCCTATCCTCTGCAGCAAAGGCAGCAACTAAGGCCTTCCAGGCTTGATATGCCTTACCTGCGGCACCCCTAACAAGGCCCTCCTCAAGAAACCTCCTAGCCAACTCAGACTCATACCTAGCTTCCAGAAGCCTTATCTTCTTATAACCCTCTATGTCAAACCAAGGTTTAGGTAACTCCTGCATAGCCTACTCTAAATTAGGTTAAGTGCCTAGTATATTAAATTTAAGGATCAAGGTAAGTAATTCCCATGAGTATTATTGAATCAATTACCTCAAGTGGATAGCATTAAAGTGAAGTGTATTCCCTTAGTTAAAAATGACTTAACGAGTATTACTGTTGATATTCTTTACTTTATTTCTTCATATACATCAATGAACCTTAGGTACCACTCCCTGAACTCTTCTGGGGTCACAACATGTATCTCGAATGGTTCCTGTGCATTAACTGCCTTATGCAGTAGAGTAGAGATCCTACTCCTATCCCATTCATCCTTAAGTTCAGGAACCACAACTAATACATCTACATCACTATCAATCCTATAATCCCCCCTAGCCACTGAACCAAAGAGGAAGATCCTGCATTCAGGGCTTACCTCCTTCATGCAGGTTTCTTTCATGATCCTCAAGTAACTTCTCGCATTCCTAAGCATCTCCATTCTCCNNCTCCCATTTTTCCTTAAAGTAACTCAAGCTCATGCAGAATCAACCTCACTAGGTTCAATGCCTCCTGAACAGACCTCCCACTATATTGAATAGGCAGGTATCTGGCACTTATATAGGCTTGCCTTAATAAATCAAGGATATGAGCCTCCTTCTCCAATAATTCCCTTAACTTATCATTATTGGTCAGCTTAATGATGTCCTCAAGGAGGTCCATTACATCATGTGCCCTCTTAAAGGTTCCCGTCCTCTCATAGAGAGTGTACTTTAAGGCAAGTTGCAGCGCTTGCTCAAGGTGAAACATGGCTAAATTAAGCTCACCATCATTGAAATCCCGTTCAGCTTCCCTTAAGAAGCTTAATGCGTTTCTTCGTAAGTACGACATATGTGGTTACTATTCGCCTTACCTTAAAAGCATCCTCTTAATATTTCTATTAGCATCTCTAGAGAAGCTTAATGAAGTTTCACTAGGATTAACTAGAGTAATGAGGCATAGGAGTATTATTTACTTAGTACCTCCTCATAAATCTTCTTCATCATGCTCCTAACCTTACCTAAATTATGGTTCTCTATGAGTCTTTGATACTGTAGGTTCGCCTTGACCTCATGTTCCCTCTTATCCAGGTACCTTAATGTGTTTTCAATTAGGCAGTTTAAGTCACTTGGGGGGCATACTACACCTCCATTAACCTTAACGAATTCCCCAAGCCCTTCAACATCAGTAGCCACTACAATAGACCTATTAGCCATTGCATCCATGGCAGCTAATCCATATGCTTCATGCCTAGATGGTGCCAGGGTAACCATGGATCCCGCAAGTATTTTAAGAACCCTGGACCTTGGTAAGTAAGCGTAGTACTCATCAATGAATCTTGGTGCACTATGTGGTATTTGCCCAATATATATTGTTTTAATAGAGGGGTCAATGGACTTAACCATAGCCATGACCTTCAAGGCTAAGTCACCGCCCTTCCTATAATAATCATAACCCACGAAGGCCACTGCCTTAATTTTAGTGGCCTCAACTCTGAACAATGGCTCAACATAGGGTAATGGAATCACCTTCACTTGCTCATCATTGAAGCCATCCCTCAATAACCCATCTCTAGCCCACCTGCTCCAAGTAATTATTAATGAATCCCTATATAGCGCCCTCACTGGTGCTTTAGTAATGGCCATGTTTAAGTAACCTGTGAAGAATTGGCCTGGGGATTGATCAGTCTCAAGTATTAGCTTGGTCCCAGGCCTAATGTACCAGAAGAACGCATGCACTATACTGCTTAGTCTTCTTAAATTATCGTGAAGTACCTTAACCACTAGCCTAAGTCCAGATAAGGCATCAGGACCCATGGATCTGGATTCAATTATCGATGATACGTCACCAGTAATCTCTATTTCAAAGTCACTGTAGGGTAGTGAAAATAATCTAAGCATGGGTCCAAACCTCCTAATGAACCCATTAGCATTAATTGGCACTAGTACCGTTACCTTAGCCACAAATTACCCTTAAGTAGGGGTTGTTTTTCTATTTGACCACTATGCGGCCTTCACATTCATAAAGTTATTTTATAAACCCTATTAACGTAAAAGTATAATCCTCATCAACATTACCATTGGATATTAGAATGAATATTAGGAAGCCTCAAGATTTAACTATTATTTTAAAAGACACCTAACCTATAGAGCATGTATATGCCTACTAATACTATTATGACTCCATAAGCCACCCTAAGCGTGTTCTTAGGGGCCTTAACTGCTATACTTGTCCCAGCGTAACCACCAGCAATACCTCCAAGTACGTATAATACTGCAATAAGCGCCAGTACCTCACCATAGGCCCAATACTCCGCCCCACTGGCTACGCCAAAGGTACCTACGCTTATTAGTGATGTTCCAATAGCCCTAGTTATGCATAGGCCTGTTGAGAACATTAGCGCTGGCACAATGAGGAAACCACCCCCTATTCCAAAGTATCCACTCACTAGGCCAACTACAAAACCAGCGCTAGCCACCTTCATAATGGTGCCTAATGTTAACCTTGGGCACCTGTTAAGTGACTGAATAACCCTATCTACCTCATCCTCAGTACCCGCCTTGGATGATTCCCTCCTCACAGCCACATATATTCCAAGCACTATCATGGCTATGGAGAAGTATATTAATAACCTAGTACCTGGTGTAATGTGGCCTAGGTATGCTCCTATTAATGCACCCACCACACCAACACCAGCAAATATGCCACCAACCCTTGGTGCAACATTATGCTTCCTGAGGTGCATGTAGGAGTTTACATATGCGTTTAAACCAACTGCCAATGCCGTGGTGCCTATGGCTATGTGGGCGGCATTAGGTATTGTATCTAGGCCTACTAGGTATAGGAAGAGGGGTACAGCCAGTATTGAGCCTCCTCCCCCTATTAAGCCCAGTGAAAAACCTACCAGTATTCCTGATATTACTGAGAGCACGTATTGGAGTGGTGTTATGTATATCATAATCCACGCTTAACTAGCTTCTAATTTAAAAGCTATTTCGTCAAAAATATGACGTGTAGTTACATTTATTTACCAGTTTAGGATAGTTTAGTTATGGTTAGTGTCCAGCAGGCCGTTAGGGTCATTGTGGAAGAAAACCCCCTCTACGTGATCGCATTATCAAGCGGTATAGCTAACCTATCAGCCATAGCCAGGGAGGTTAAACCACTTGTTGAATCAATAGTCGGTAAGGAGGTTAACTTAATGACCATAGTTAAGGCATTGGAGAGATTAACATTTAGGAAAACACCAACTTCAATAAGGGATATTGGTGAAGCCCTAGAGAAGGCTGAGGTAGTTATATTTAATGGCGTTGATGAAGTTGAATTAAGCCTAGTGAATACTGTTAAGCTTTATGAGTCCCATGAATTACTGGAGTTGTTTAAAGGCTACTCAATACTCTTAACCGATGGAGAAAGAGTTAAGCTGATAGCACCAGTTGCAATTCTAAGTAAATTCACTAACCCAGCGGGTAAGCAGGAATATACCTTAGTTAGAATAATGTTTGGTGAGAAGGCGCCTGTGGGTTTTGTAACATTTATGGTTCAGTTGGCTAGGGCAAGTGGAATAATGATAAGGCACATGCTTAGGTATGATAATGACGTATTCATAGTTGTTGAAAGAAGCTACGCAGTGGCATTACTCAAGTTAATTGAAGATTTAAGGAACAGTGTTAAGAGGAGGCAAGTGAATCAGGGCAATGATATAAATAAATAACCCTCCTACCCTCATTGCATAATGAGGATAAGAGACTTACGTAATGTAAGTAAGATAGTGCTGGCCCTGGACTTAACTGAACCTAAAAGGTATTGGGATATTATGGGTGAATTAAGGGGCTTAGTTAAGATAGTTAAAGTTAGTTGGGTAACGTTACTTACAATAGGGCCTGATGGATTACGTAGCTTAATAAGTGATAATAATGATGTTTACTTCCTCATGGATGCTAAACTAGCTGATGTAGGCTTCATAAACAATATAATTGCAAACAGGCTTAAGGAACTGGGTATTAGTGGGGTTATAGTCCATGGATTCGTAGGTAAGGTTAACATGCCTAATGTAAGTGACCTAGATCTACTGGTGCTGGTTTCCATGACTAGTGGAGGTGAGTTATATGACTCTAACTTTGAGAAAGTAATTAGTATTATTAAGGAAATAAACGCCGCTGGAGCAATTATTGGCGGTAATAAGCCTGGCTTAATAAGGAGGGCAAGATTATACTTAGGCAGCGAGTATGTAATACTTAGTCCAGGTATTGGTGCGCAGGGAGTTAAGCCAGGTTGTGCAATAGCTAATGGTGCTGATTTTGAAATAGTGGGGAGGGCTATATATGAGTCAAGTAACCCTAGGGATTCATTCATTAAAATTGAGGAGGAGTCTAGGAAGGCTAAGTGTACCTAGATTATTAGGCAAATAAAAAATAAAAATGTTTTTACATTTATGTTATTATTTTTAAACTAAAATTACTCAATCTTGCCTATTGCCTTCCTTAATGTCTTACCGTTGGGGCACTTGAAGAGGCCTATTACCACACCCTTCCTGCCCTTTGGCTGAAGCACCCATGCCTTAACTGGCTTTAGCTTAACCATCTGCCCATCGCACTCCACTTCATACTCCTTATTGAGGTATTGCTGTACGTTTACTGCCATACCGGTCAATAAGTATACGGTGTAATGGCTAATAAACATGAAGAGCATTAATTATGGAGAAAAGAGATTAATTTTCTCTCTTTTAATAATCAAATATGCCATCATTACGTAGGAGATTGCTTATATTTAACCATAGATTATTCATAAATCTCTCAATTAAATCACCAAAGCTTATTAGCAAGCAAACACTCTTATTACTCATTAATGATTACTGATCCTGGAAAAGAATTGCTAAGGCTTTTCACGGTTAATAGGGGCTTATAAGGAAGTTTACTTAAATACATACATTATTAATTACCCTAAAATTGAAAACTATTCTTCCTCACTACCCCTACTCCTAAATTTATTAACGTAACCTCTACCTGGATCCTCATTTTCATATAATTCCCTCCTCCTGGCTTCAAGTAGATTATCACTTAATCCAAGGAGGGAAGCGTAAGTATGCGCTTTAATCATACTTGGTAGGTAATCCCTCCAATTAATTATCCTAAGTAAATGGTGAGCAATCACTAGCTTCCTAGGCTTAACAGTATTCCATATTATAATTAGGTTATTATTAGCCTCATCAAGATCCTCCTGCTTGAAGGATTTACCACCGAGGAGGTATGCTGGAAAGCCACCTACTATTAGGGTTTCAGCCTTAAGGCTTAATGCAAATTCCACAGCCTCCCTGGATAATGGGCCCTGAACATCAGGTATGTAGGCGAGGGAACTGGATTCATCAATAATACCTAAACCCACCACGTATCCAGTCCTACTGCCTGGTTTGCCATGGGGTATTGGGTTAGAGAATATGAGCCTAGTGCCGTCAATATTAATAACTTGCCCATCACATTTAATCCACTTACCCACTAAGCTTTGAACAGCCTTAAAGAGCCCAATACCCCTCCTCCTTTGGCTTGGGTTAACGGTTTCATAATCCTTAGCTAATACCACCTTACCTTCATAAATCAATTCATAATCCTTGGCGCCAGTACCCATGTAAATGCTACCGTAGGGTGGGGTGAAGTGATCCCTATGGTAATGGGATATGAATATGTAATCAGCCTTACTCACCATATTCATTAACCTATCCCTAAAGGCCTTAAGTGCATCAAACTCCCTTGGATGCGGTGGTAAGCCAAACCTAAATGGTGCCAGGCTTGCCCCTGGATCAATCAGTATCCTTAAACTCTTAGTCTCTACGTAAAGGCTCATGGATCTGACGCCAAGGCTCTCCTCACCAAGCGGTGTAATTAACATGAGCACACTGGTACTTAGGCTGAATTTAACCTTAAGCACCC
>NZ_DAXS01000082.1:0-1289 GCF_002506515.1 Caldivirga sp. UBA161 | reverse complement strand
GCGTAGTTATGTTTAGCGTATTTAAGTATAAACACACCCAGTACTAATACTGGTATTGATAGGTAGATTAACCCATGCCTATACCCTGAAGCTGATATTACGTAACCTATGTAGAGTGGGCCAATTATGTTGGCTATAGGGAATGCTGAATTATATACGCCATAAGCGGTACCCCTTCTTCTTAAATCAGTTAACCTAGCAACTAATTCAGTACTGGAGACGCTGTAAGTACCCCAGACGAGGGAGTATGATGCCATCACTAGAAATGCATATACTGGATCAGGTGGAATAAAGGCGTTAAGTAAGTAGAAGAAGCCAGCTAGAATTAGGCTGAGGCCAAATATTAACCAGGCATTAACCCTACTGAGCATTTTTGTGGACGCATATATTACGGGGATTTCAAGGAAAGCCTCAATACTTAGTGTTAAGGTTGATAATGCGTAACCCATCCCTAGATTAAAGGCGTAGAACACTGGTATATAGAGGTTTTTAGCCACATCAGTGAATAGGAAGATTATTATTGAAGATATAAGTAGCCAGAATATTGCTGAAATGCCATTACCCTGAGTACTCCTAATAACCTCCATGGATTCCTTACGGATGCTATTAAAGTTCATGCTCCTTGAGACAACATAAACACTCAGTGTTAATATTGATGATATTAGGAATATTAAACCAATACCAAGCCTCTCTAATATAAGCCCAGTGAAGGCTGTTGTTAAGGAGTAGCCTAGTGAACCACCAATCCAATAGTAACCCATCTCCTCAGTGGCATTAACCCAACCACTGGCCTCAGCCATAATAACTGGTATCGCCCCAAGTGCCATTAGATTAGCCAGTAATAGTATGACTATGAAAACCGCTAAAGGTAATGGTAAGGCTAGGATCATGTAGAAAAACGCACCACCAATAGTTGTTACAGTAATTATTCTCCTCCTTCTAGAGGGTGAGTCAGCTAACCTACCCCAAAGAACCGCTGAAATGAAGCCGCTTAATGATAAGCCAGATAATATTAAGCTGGTTAAGCTCACATTAATCCCCAGGCCCCTTAAGTATAATGGTATAGCCGGGTAATATAATCCACCGGCAGCGTTATAAAGCACACTAACTTGGAAGAGTTTACTTCTCCTAATGCCTTCGCCAATTATCCTACTCATAATTTAAGCAGCCTTAGATTTTAACTCTTCAGTCCTAGGCTTAAAGTTTTTAAGCAATAGGTGGGGATTATGATGGTGTCTAAGGCTAATCAATCGTTCTCAGAGCCATGGGTGGAGCGTTTTAGGCCTGTT
>NZ_DAXS01000051.1 GCF_002506515.1 Caldivirga sp. UBA161 | reverse complement strand
CCCTAACCCAATCCGCCAAGGATTACACTTCAGCCATCTTCCTTTCAAAGTAGGAAGTAATCCTCCTTAGCCCTAACACCCCTATAAATCAACCAAGTACCATCATTCACAATAACACTAGCCAATATGCCTATGCCTAAATCAATTGATGCTGCCTTGCCCCCTTCGGTTTAGTTACTTGAATAGAGTTCCTTTCACCATGAACAATGTATCTTGACTTTTCACTAGTCTTAGTTGCCTCAACACCAACTTCTACCGGTATGTGAGCATACCACCTATTAGTATCCTCATCGTAAATGATCTCTAACCTACCCTGCCTCCCACCCCACCTCAGCCTACTCACGAAGTTAATCTCCATTTTGAAATCCTTGAGCATAATCTTCTTTCCATCTTAATCAACAATGTAGCGGTCCTGCCTAACCACTAGGATCCTCTTCCTCCTTCCATCCTCCTTCCAGTACCCTGGTGGTGATACGTGATTGCGAGGTGGTAGCTTCCCCTCCTTCTTCAGCCTAAGCATGGTGAAGAATGAAGCCCAAGCCTCATTATTCTTCTGCAGAATAGCTTGTGCGTTAACACCTAGCCTATCCCTGTATTTCTGATAATACTTAATCCAAGTGGCTTTGAAATCAACATTCTCTCCTTTAAAGCGCCATTGATCCCCATTAGGAAGAAGGCGTACGACATTTGTCCTCACATTGCTGAAATTGACTTCGGCTACCGTAGGTATTACTGGAGTTAATCGGCTCCCGCTCCTCATATTATTAAATTAACCCACAGTAGCCGAAGCCACTAAATAGGAAAGATAATGAGAGGTAAAAACCCTACCCCCAAGCCAACTTAGAGGTTTGCCTTACCCTTTATCATCTCCCTCAAATAATATTTTCCCAGATAGCACATTTGTCTACAATTAGTTTATATATTCATCTATTTTCAGTTTTTCATTATTAGGTGATTGAATGATGTATGATGCTGCTCCGCGTAGAAAGGCTTAAAAGAGGTTCATACATGTGGTGTATGTATATGTCTGATGTTGCCTTTGAGTCCCTTACGCCGGCTGAGTGGTTTAGGCGTAATAAGGAGATTGCAGGTTTTTCAAGCCCAAGTAGGGCAATGTACCAGGCGATTAGGGAGCTTATTGAGAATGCATTAGACGCCACTGAGAATCACGGTATACTTCCCTCAATTAAGGCTTCAATAAGGTATGTTGATAAGGATAAGGACCTTTACTCAATATACGTTGAGGATAATGGTATAGGTATTCCAGAGGAGGAGATACCTAATGTCTTCGGCCAAATATTCTACAGTTCCAAGTATAAGATTAAGCAGCATAGGGGTATTTTCGGGCTTGGCGCAAAGATGGTTGTCCTCTACGCTCAATCCACCTCAGGAATGCCTGTTAAGGTAATGAGCGCAATGAAGGGCTCCCAATACATATACACTTACGAGATTAGCATTGATACTGTTAAGAATAAGCCAGTGATACATAGCCATGTTAGGGTTGAGAATAAGTATGGCTGGCATGGTACAGCAGTTAAGGTTGTACTTGAGGGTAATTGGCAATACGCTAAGAGTAGGATTGAGGAGTACTTCACCAGGACAGCAATGATAACCCCCTACGCTGAAATAATACTCATTGAGCCTAATAATGAGGTCCTTAGGTTTAATAGAATAACAACAATAATGCCTAAGCCACCTGTGGAGGGTTTACCACACCCAAGTAGTATTGACCTTGAGTCCCTTAAGCAGTTAATTAATAGGAACAGTGATATACCGCTTATTGACTTCCTTAAGGAGAATTTCGATGGTATTGGGGATGAGACCGTTAGGGAATTCTTAAAGACCCTGGGCATCAGGGCCAGTAAACATGTTAAGAGGCTTAGTGAGTCTGAGTTAAGGTTACTTGCTGAGAAGATGAGGCAGTTCAACGGTTGGAGGAGGCCGAGGGCTGATTGGTTATCCCCTATTGGTGAGAAGATACTGGCTAACGGCATACTCCACGTCCTTAAACCTGAGGCGATATTCGTAACCACTAGGAAGCCTGCCTCATACTCAGGCCACCCATTCATAGTTGAGGCAGCCATAGCTTGGGGTGGGTCAATAATGCCTGTGGATAAGCCCATACTATACAGGTACGCTAATAAAGTGCCTTTACTTCAGGATGAGGGTAGTGATGTGATTAGGCATGTTATTGATGAGGTTGATTGGGGTCAATACAAGGTTAAGTTCCCAGCACCCCTAGCAGTGGTGGTTCACGTGTGCTCAACCAAGATACCCTACGCCTCAGCCGGTAAGGAGGCTATTGCTGATGTTCCTGAAATTGAAAAGGAGGTTAGGTTAGCTGTCAGGGAGGTGGCTAGGAAGCTTAAGGTTTACTTAGCTAGGAAAGAGAAGGAGCAGGAATTATTAACCAAGTACGCTATACTTAGGCTATACACTGATGAAGTGTCCTCAGCCCTATCCTTCGCGTCGGGGATTGATGAAAATTTAATTAAAGGTAAACTTGAGGAGTTAATTAAGAAGAAGCTGGGGCTAGACATAAGGGCTGGCCCACCCACCATTACCAGTGAGGTAGGTAACCTTGCGGTTGCTTAAGCGCCTACTCGTGTTACATTAGTAAAGCGTAAAACACCCAGGCTTAAGCACTGATTGATGAGGCTGCTTGAGTATAAGGGTAAGGAGATACTGGCTAAGTATGGTGTAAGCGTGCCTAAGGGCATTGTAATCAGTAGTGTGAGTGAAATCGATAAGAGCAGCTTAAAGTACCCAGTCTTCGTTAAGTCCCAAGTACCCTTCGCAGGTAGGGCTAAGATGGGGTTAGTTAAGAGGGCTAATAATAGTAATGAGGCTAAGCAAATAGCGTCAGAGTACTTGGGTAAGGTTATCCAGGACTTTGAGGTTAAGAAGGTTCTACTTGAGGAAGGCGTTGACGTGGTTAAGGAGTACTACGTCTCAATAACCATAGACAGGTCTAGTAGAACATTCATAATCCTAGCCTCACCTGAGGGTGGGGTTGATATTGAGGAGATAGCTAGGACAAGCCCTGAGAAAATATACAGGGCTAGGGTTCACCCCTTTGAGGGCCTTAGGGACTACACAGTCAACGCCATTAATAAGTTCATGGGCTTCACAGGGGAATTAGCCTCAAAGTTCGCCTCACTTCTCAGAATAATGTATAATGTTTTCGAGGCATATGATGCAGAGTTAGTGGAGATTAATCCACTTGCCTTAACCAGGGACGGTAACTTCGTTGCATTAGATGTTAAAATAATGATTGATGATAATGCATTATATAGGCATAGTGACATTTCAGTGGAGGAGGAAGGCGACTTAACCAGGGAGGAGCTTGAGGCTAGGAAGTATGGCTTCCACTACGTTGAATTACCAGGCTACGTGGGTGTTGTTGGTAATGGGGCTGGCTTAACAATGGCCACAATGGACCTTGTTAAGGAGTTTAAGGGTGAACCAGCTGACTTCCTTGATGTTGGGGGTGGCGCAAGTAGGGATACTGTTAAGGCAGCCTTAAGCCTACTGCTTAAGGATGAGAGAATTAAGGGAATTGTATTGAACATCTTCGGTGGAATAACCAGGGGGGATGAGGTTGCATACGGTGTTGTGGAGGCCTTTAAGGAGATTGGCGCCTCTAAGCCATTGGCAATAAGGTTGAAGGGAACCAATGAGGAGGAGGGTAGGAGAATCCTAGCCCCACTTGGGGTTAAAATTTATGAAACAGCGGAGGAGGCCATAGGTGAATTAATAAGTAAACTACAGGGTGGTTTAAGATGACGATACTGGTTGACCATAACACCAGGGTACTTGTACAGGGAATAACAGGCAGTGAGGGGTCTAGGCACACGCTGTACATGCTTCAGTACGGTACCAAGGTTGTTGCCGGAGTGACTCCAGGTAGGGGTGGCCAACAGGTTCACGGTGTTCCAGTTTACGATTCAGTGGAGGATGCTTTAAGGAAGCACCCTGAGGTAAACACATCAATAATATTCGTCCCAGCCAGGTTTGCCTCAGACGCGGTCTATGAGGCTGTGGATAATGGGATAAAGCTGGTTGTAATAATAACCGAACATATTCCAATTCATGATGCGATAAGGTTCGTTAACTACGCTAAGTATAAGGGTACTATTATAATTGGGCCAAATTGCCCAGGTGTTGTTAGCCCAACAATCAGTAAGGTAGGAATATTACCCAATAGCGTATATGTTAAGAAGGGGCCAGTGGGTATAATATCCCGCAGCGGTACCTTAACTTATGAAATATCCTACCACCTAACCCAGGCAGGATTCGGCCAAAGCACAGTGGTTGGTATTGGCGGTGACCCAATAATAGGTACGGACATGGTTGAGGCAGCCTTAATGTATGAGAATGATCCAGAAACCAAGTACTTAGTCGTAATTGGTGAAATAGGCGGTGACCAGGAGGAGAGGTTAGCTGGCCTTGTTAGGGATGGTAAAGTAACTAAGCCAATAGTAGCCTTCATAGCCGGTAGAACCGCACCACCAGGTAAGAGGCTTGGCCACGCTGGTGCAATAATATCAATGGGGGTTGGCACCTATGAGGGTAAGGTTAAGGCACTTGAGTCAGCGGGGATTAAGGTTGCTAAGACGCCGCTTGAGGTTGTTAAGCTCATTCGCGATATCTCAAAGTAATTAAGTGTGTTAATTTAAAATCCAAGCCTTTATTCACGTGTATGCGTTATTTTAAATTAAAAATGATTAGTGGTAGGCGCCTACCACTGAGGGGCTAGGTACAGTTATAAAGCCTGTTAGTGTGTACTGGTTAAATGGTGAATGAATCCTGCGTGGTTGCTAAGATTAGGGACTACGCAGTAGCGAGTAATGAGGTAGTTGACGGTAGGGTCTTTGATGTCGTTAAGAAGATTGCGGTTAACCTACTTAATGAATGGAATCCGGAGAAGGGGGATTTCATGATACTTAAGGATGATAGGGTTATTCAAATAAAGTTACCGTTACCATCACCTGAACTTTACGATAGGCTGCGGAACTATAACATTAGGAGGAGCGGCGACTCAGCTGAGGCAACAATACCTGTCTATGAGATAATATACTCCAGTGACTGGGTTGGGGAGGGGTTTAAGGCTGAGGAGGCTGTCCTAGTCTTCCCATTCATATCCAATGAATTAAACGCACAAATAATAAACGATGTAATAAACACGTTAAAGGCAGGTGAGGAGGAGGTGGAGGAATTTGAGGAGTAGGTTAAATTAACGCATTAATGCACCATTCATTATTAATTCTATAAACTCCGCAACACCCCTACCACTTGGGTTCCTTGTTATTAACTTAGCGTACTCCTTAGCCCTCCTCGTAGCATTACCCACGGCTACACCTAAGCCAACCACCTTAAAGGCCTCAGCGTCAATATCACTATCACCTATAAAGGCGACTGTTGAGCAATCCACATTAATTAACTCACAAAGCCTCCTAATGGCGGCGGCCTTACTGCATTCAATAGGCCTAAGATGAACAGCGTAACCACTGGTCTCTACAGCATATGATTCCTCAACCCCCATTTTAATTAACTCCTCTTTAATCCTATTCACAACATTGTAGTCATCACCATTAACGTCAAGGGTCATGTCAAGGTACCTGCAGGGGTATTGGTAAGTAGGCCTTAAACCAAGCCTCTTAATTAATTCCTCAGCAATACTCCTAGCACTCAATGTACTTAGCATTACTGTTGATGAACCCACCTTAATTACGCAACCGTTCTCGGCAATAATCGGTGCACCACTAAGCCCAATGTATTTAGTTAACGCTTCAGCAACAATTAATGCATTACCAGTCACTAAACCAATCCTAATCCTACCCCTAGCCCTTTGTATAGCCTTAATGGCCTCAGGCTCAAGGGCTAACTCACCTCTATCCACTGTTAAAGTCCCATCAACATCAAGTAGGAGTAGGTTAATGTCCATACTCATGAAGCCTTGAACCTGAAGTTTAATAAGCCTTTGCTTAACCCACAGGGCTAAGCTGAGGGTTCTAAGTATTTAAAGGGGTTTTAATAGGGCCTTAACGTGGATAGGCAAGTTAATGTAGTTAATTACAGAGAGTTGAAGAAGATACCTTACATACTTCTCCTCCTCCAGAATGGGGTTAATGACCATGACTTCACGAGAATTAGCGTAAGTGACTTATCTAAGCAAATGGGTACTACGCCTCAGAACATATCTAAGGTGCTTAGGAGGCTGGAGAAGGATGGGTACATTGTGAGGAGTAGTGTTAAGGGTGAGGTGAGTGTAATGCTTAGTGAGAAGGGTAGTGCCTTATTAAGGAACCTAATGGACCTGATGGAGAACCTGCTTGGGAAGAACATAACCATAGTCCTAAGGGGCATTGTGGTAACAGGCTTTGGGGAGGGTAGTTACTACATTAGCCTAGAGGGTTATAGGAGGCAATTCATTAGTAAGCTTGGGTTTGAACCATACCCAGGCACATTAAATGTGAAGCTGCTTGACCAGTACATGAAGTATAGGCTATACTTAGAGAGGGTGCCTGGGGTGAGGATTGAGGGCTTCAGTAATGGTTCAAGAACCTACGGGGGAGTTAAGGCGTTTAAATGCACTATAGGTGATATACCCTGTGGTGTATTGTTAATAGAGAGGACTTCACATGGGCCTGAGGTTATTGAGGTTGTAGCCCCAGTTAAATTGAGGGATAGGCTTGGGCTTAAGGATGGTGATGACGTGGCAATAAATATTCTACTTTAAATTATAGCCCCCTCCCTTGCCTTATGGGCCTTGCTGATGCAGCTTCAGTAACCTCCATTCCCAAGGCAATTATGCAGTAAACAAACCGCAATTAATTCACCTAAAGGTCACATGAATTACCATGAAAACGAAGCCTTAGGTCAAACGGTAATGCTTTAAAATGCATAGTTAAGAAGATAGTTGGTGAGCGGAATGGCAGCTCAACAGGAGGCCACAATACTGGTTGGAAAGAAGCCTACAACAAACTACGTAATAGCCACGGTGATGCAGTTCAACCAAGGCAGTAAGAGGGTAATCCTCAAGGCCAGGGGATCAGCAATAGCGAGGGCAGTAGCAGCGGCCACAATGGTCCGCGACAGGTTCCTGGCGGGCCAAGTGGACATAAGGGAGGTTAAGCTACTGAGCGATAAGATAACTGGCCAGGGCGGAAAGGAAAGGGTTGTGGCGGCCGTTGAAATAGTAATTGAGAGGAAGTGAGGCCGCCTATAAAAAGCATCACTCATCACCAGCGGCTTTTTTGCAGTTTCACCATAAATGTGAAATAAGCGTTATCTTTAAGATGGGGTAAGGGGCATGTGGCATTATACGTCATTGGTGCAGGACCCTGGGACCCTGACTTAATCACAGTTAAGGCAATTAAGGCGCTGGCTAAGGTTCAGGTAGCCTACTACAGTTCACTAATTAATCCTGAGTTAATTAGGCGTTATGCGCCCAGAGCTAAGTTAATCTACATGGGGCATGTAAGGGGTGATGAACATGAGGGGTACGTTAAGGAAGCTATCGAGTACGCTAAGGGTGGGTTAGAGGTTGCGTTCCTTAAGAATGGGGATCCAACATTATTCAGTAGGGGGGTTAGAATATGTAAGGAGGCTAAGGCTCAGGGGGTGGAATGCATCATAATACCTGGGGTACCGAGCTTCACCGCTGCGGCTGCTGAATATGGGTTAGAGTTAGGCGACTTAATTACCCTAGTATCATACCCCAATATTGCAAAGGGCGTGGTTAGGAGGACTACGGTATTATTCATGGCTTCAGCAGCATTTGATAAAATTAATGAGTACTTGAGGAATAATGATGAAGCATTGGTGGTTAGTAGGGTGACGTACCCTGATAGTGCGTTAATTAAGGTTAAAGGCAATAAGCCACTTAAATTAAAGCCCCTTACCCCATCCTTAATATTCATTATGAGTGATGATCATGGAGTTAACGGTACCTAGGCTAATAGTATCATCATATAAGGGTAAGTCAGGGAAAACGCTAGTAACCTTGGCAATAGCGTATGCGTTAAATAAGGCTGGCTTCACCACATCACTCTTTAAGGCCGGCCCTGATTACATAGACGCCAGCCTCCATGGCCTAGTAACTGCCTCACCCAGTAGGAACCTTGACTACGTCCTAATGGGTTACGGTATTATTGAGAGGCTACATAAGTACTCCAGGGGAAGCGACATAGCCTTAATAGAGGGGGTTGCTGGGCTCTATGATAGTCCAAGTGGTGTTGATGAATATGGTAGTACTGCCCAATTATCCAAGATTCTTAAAGCACCAATTCTACTTATTATTAATGGGGAGAGGATTAATAGGACTGCTGGGGCCTTAATTAGGGGGTTGAGGCAATTTGACCCTGACGTTAAGTTTGCTGGCGTGGTTTTAACTAATGTGGCTTCAAGGCAGGTGGATAAGTTGAGTAGGATTATTGAGGAGGAGGGCCTTCCAGTGGTTGGCTTCATACCGAGGGATGAGGAGTTGGAGAATGTGTTTAAGTATAGGCATCTTGGCCTCATGCATGCTAGAGAAGTGGATAAGGGATTATTAATGAGCGTGATTGAGAGGGCGTCAGCGAACATTAATGTTGGCGCCATTCTAAAGCTGGCTAAGGAATACTCTGAGCCAGTTAAACTAAGCCTTAACATCAATGGCCCAGTACCCATCATTAAGGGGGCACCGAGGATAGGCATTATGGCTGGTAGGGTATTCACCTTCTATTACCCTGAAACAATAGAAGAAGCATATACTCTAGGTAATGTTAAGTTCATTGACCCTGAGAAAGATGGCGAATTAGGCGACATTAACATACTCCTAATCGGCGGCGGCTTCCCTGAATTATACGCTGAGGGGCTTGAGGGTAATAGGGCTCTTAAATCATCAGTAAGGAAATTCATAGATGGGGGTGGTTACCTATATGCCGAGTGCGGTGGATTAATGTACTTAACGAATTCAATAATATACAATAATAATGAATATGAGATGGCTGGAATCATTGATGCATTAACAATAATGCTTAATAAGCCGGTTGGCCACGGCTACTCCTCGGCAAGGGTAATTAAGGACATACCAATAGCACCCAGGGGTACTATGTTAAGGGGACATGAATTCCACTACTCTAAATTAGTGCTTAAGGGTAATTATGAGTATGCCTTAGAGTATGAGAGGGGTGTTGGCGTTAATGGTAAGGATGGTTTCTTAATAAATAATGCCTACGCCCACTACCTGCATATTCACCCATATACGTATAGTGTTTTAAGCAATATTGTTAAATCATGGAGCCTTAATTCTACTTCTCAACCTTAACACCTCTCCTCGGCCGATGCTCCTCAATGCCCCTAAACCTCTCCTCCAACCATGGATCCCCATTATCGTGGTAACCCAATGCCTCCCAGTAACCTAATTGAGCCTCCTCAATGAACCTCACCTCCTTAACGTATTTAGCTGACTTCCAACCATACCTACTGGGTACCACTAACCTGAGGGGGAATCCATGATCCTTACTTAATATTGATCCATTCATTGCGTAAGCCACTATCGTCGTATCCTCCATTAATGCATCAATGGGTATATTAGTCGTATACCCATCAGCACCAATCACTAGGGCGTACTTCGCATTATTAAGGGGTCTAGGTGCAATATCCTTCACCCTAACACCCCTCCAGGACACGCTACTAACACTCCACCCTGTGACGCAGTGGAAGTCAGCAGTAAGATCAACGCATGGTAGTTTAGCTAGTATATCAATGTAACTCACCTTAACTTCCCCCTCCACTAGGCCTGTGAATGATAATGTGTAATCCTCAAGCTTCACATCAGGTGGATCATAGACATTATATATTATGAATCCCCTAATCCTCCTCTGCTCAGGAGGCCACTCCCTACTATACGCCACCCTACTGCACTCCCTGCTTAACGCAAACTTAAATACTTCATCCCAATTAACCATTAATGCACTGAAGTTAACCCCCCTTAAATACTAAACTGAGTTAACACTAATCATTAATACCCCCAATACTAAAATTTAAAGTGTAATTAAAGTTAAGGTACTTATGCTGAGTGGGAGGAGGGTAATTATAGCTGGTGCTGGGCCTGGCTTAGGTTCAGCAACGGCCTACTTAGCCTTAATCAACGGTGCATCAGTGGTAATGATTGCTAGGAGTGAGGAGAGGTTAAGGAGCCTGAAGGCCGCATTATCTAAGTACGGTAAGGTGGAGGCCATTAAGGGTGACTTAAGCACCATGAGTGGTGCTGAGGATGCTGTTAAGAGGGCTTATGGAATCCTCAGCGGTATAGATGGTGTCGTGACTGTGCTTGGTGGTTATACTGAGGCCCCCCTCAGTGAGCTTACTGAGGATTCACTATTCAATATGCTTCGGGTTAATTTAGCAGCTCACTTATTTACAGTTAAGGCCGCTGCCCAATTAATGAACCATGGTTCAATAGTAATGGTTACTGCAATATGGGGGCCATACTTAAACTGGCCTAATCACATCGCTTACATAGCCTCCAAGGCGGCCTTATCCAGGGTTGCAGAGACTCTCGCCTCTGAATTACTCGGTAAGGGTATTAGGGTTAATGTGGTGGCTCCAGGTGGTATTAGGCGTGATTTCAGGCCTGAGAGGGATTGGAGGAGTACTAGGAGTATTGGTGATCCAAGCGCGCCACCTGAGGATATAGCTAACATAATTATTTGGCTCCTCTCGGATCAATCGGAGTGGGTTAATGGTGCAGTGATACCTGCTGATGGTGGGTTTAGGTTGAGGTATCACTAGTAATATCAGGTAGGGCACTAATCCTCATCTTAAGCCAATTATACATATTCCACCAATCCAACCTATACAATACAATACCCAATGCGGTGAAGGCTATGGCGAAGATTAACTGAAACTCAAGCTTACTAAGGCCGAGGACTGATGTTGCATTATAAATAGTGTTTAATAGGGCTAATTCAATGGGTATTTCAATGGAGCTTTTAATCAGCTTCCCTAAGAATATGTAGGCATTAAGCCTACTTAAACTAACTCCAGCTGCCCCAGTACCCACGTAGAGGTAGTCATCAAGGGGTATCCCTGGAATCACGGCCAGTATAATGACTATTAGCCAAAGAAACCCCAACCTAAGTAACCCCCTTAGGAATATTATATTCCTGCTCTTGGACATGGGCCTCCTTAAGGCTACACCAATTAGGTACATTGCATTCTTAGCTAAGGCTGCCCCAAGGGCTGTGATCACTATGAAGAGTACTATTATTGGTGCCTTAAGTTTAAGATTCATTAACACTATGGATGCGTAAACAGTGTAGGCTGCACCAAAGAATGGTGTAGCGTTACTAATTAGGCTGATCATGAATACTAATGTAACGTAGTAAATTAGCGTATCCACGGTGGGGTATCAGGCCTAATGCATATAAAGTATTCCTCCAAATAATTTAATATTAATCACTACACTTATCGTTCCTTAAATGCTCAATTAAATTAATGAAGTTGGCGCCTGGTATTATTTTCCCAAGTATGATGGGTGAACCTCCAGTCGCCTCAGTATTACCAACCCTTAAGTGAAGTGCCTCATTAGCTATTATCGCAAACCCCAATCCCTCCCTAGCTAAGTCATCTATGCCGTAATCCTTAAATGTCTTAATTCTAGGCGTTAATCCCCTTAATAATTCCCTTAAATCACTCATTAAGATGGGATTCCTAGTACCTCCACCACCAATAACCACTTCTCTAATGGGCCCATTTATGAAGCGCCTCACTTGATCATGAATACTCTCCGCTGTGAACCTTGTGGCTGTCCTAATTAAGTCATCACTAGAGTACTTGCTTAAATATGGTAGGATCCTATTCCTCATGAAGCTTAAGCCGAAGTACTCCCTACCAGTATTCTTAGGTGGTGGTTTCTTAAAGTAATCATCCTGCATTAGCTCAGTTATTAATTCCTTAATTACATGCCCATTAGATGCATGTAAACCACCCTTATCGTAGGGTTCACCATAGAAGTGATCAGTTAATAGGTTAATTAGAATATTGCCAGGCCCAGTATCAAACGCAATCACCCCATCCCTCCCAATGTAGGTTACGTTAGATATTCCACCAATGTTTATAGTTAACGTCCCCTCATGAAACAATAATGCATCACTTAATGCAATTAATGGTGCACCTAATCCACCAGCGGCAACATCATTGGCCCTAAAATCGTAAACCACTGTTTTAAGGGTACGTGCATAAATCACCGATGCTTCACCAATCTGAAGTGTACCATAATCCCTCCTACCTAGTGAAGGCCCATGGTAGGCAGTATACCCTGAATAAACAATAATATCGTAATCATCCCTATTGAAATTGCTCACCACATTATCGGCTAGGAACCTCCCTAAGTCCCAGTGAACCTTACTAAACTCCTCAGCGGTAATAGGCTCCAATGATGATACCCTTAGTAGCTCCCTCCTCAACCACTCAGGGTAACTGTAGGATACGTAGTTAATTATCTTGAACCTAGTGGCTTTACCACACCCCTGTAGGTCAATAAGCGTTACATCAGCCCCATCCGATGATGTTCCAGTAACAATGGCTAGGAACCTCACTTAACATCATTGCGTTATTATTATTATTTAAAGTTAACGCACATAATATTAGCATTACATAATCACTATTAATCCCTTAATTAATAGTTAGGTAATACTTAAAAGGTAATTAATCAAGGACTAAAATATGCCCATATTGAATGTGTTTAGTGGAGTATATTGGGTTACTTATTATGGCTCCTATTATTAGCAGTAATGGCGCAGCCGTAGTTCTGACCTCCCCCCAGTCCTAAAGGGCTGGGGTTCCCCGAGGCCTCAAGGATTACACCCCTTTAATGGGGGCTACTGAATAAGGTATGCTTACCCACTTTAAAATGATACTTCGCCTCAAAGAGGTGAAGTTTGCCGTAGTTATCAATGAGGCTCCTGCAGAATGCCAGGTTAAGGTTCATGGAGATTATTGAACGTAAGTATGGTTATAGAGTGATAACGATTATTCATAGGCAGGAGGAGATTGGTTTCCTAGGCATCCCAGTTTACCGCTACATATGCATTGAGGATTCTGAGGCTGTCATAAGGGCCATTATGATGACTCTACCCAGTATGCCTATAATGCTCATACTATATACATTACCAGCCGCCTGATACCTTTATTTGCTACTTAACCATGGATTGACTTAAGCCCTTAGCAAGCTCAATCAATGATTCAACATCAGGCAGATCCCTCCTTACCTGGTCAGGCCTTAACCTAGCTTCATGAAAGCCCTCAACGTGTAGGAACCATGCACGGCCCCACCACCGTAACTCCCTTTTACCAACCTTATCTGATGCATCATCAACTGCATCAAATAGTAATTGAGTTGTCCACCTATTAATCTCACCAGCCCTCCCAGCTTCCTCGAGGTTTAAGGTAATTGCTATAGCCTTAATGGCCTCTTCAGCGGCCTTATATAGTTCCTCACCGGCTTGAATAGGATCCTTATCAATAAGGCCCTTACCCTCATTAAGGAATTTAATAGCCAACTCCAAGTGAGCCCTACTTACTGTAGCTGGATCCAGTGATAATACCTTAGTAAGTAATTCAACAACAT
>NZ_DAXS01000072.1 GCF_002506515.1 Caldivirga sp. UBA161 | reverse complement strand
GAATATACATAGAATAAAAATTAAATAATCTATAGAGAATTAGCTAAATCATGCAGCAAGTAAACTATACTTAAAAAATAGGCTAGTCCCCCTAAATTCATGGAGAAGGTTAGGGTTGGGGTAATCGGTGTTGGGGGTCATGGTAGGGGTAGGCACTTAATACCTTACACTAAGCTGCCTAATGTTGAAGTTGTGGCTGTTGCTGATATTAATCCTAAGAGGGCGGAGGCGGTTGGTAATGAGTTTAAGGTTAAGTATTACACGGATTACCTTGAGATGATTGAGAAGGAGAATCCTGATGCAGTCAGTATAGTAACGCCCACTGGCCTTCATGCCAGGATTGCTAAGGAGGTTTTAAGTAAGGGTGTTCATGTCCTCGTTGATAAGCCACTTGGGGCTAATTTAAATGAGGTAACTGACGTTGTTAGGACCGCTAAGGCTAAGGGTAAAATACTCATGATTGGCTACTGGTCCAGGTTTTCTCAAGCCCTTAAGTTTGGCGCTGAGGCAATGAACCTAGGTATGGTTGGTGAACCATACTTAGCTTACGGTTACCTGGTTAGGAGGAGAGGTATTCCAGGTGTACCAACATTCATTGATAAGGAATTATCAGGTGGTAGGGGTGCTTTACTTGATATAGGCTGTTACATACTGGATAACCTACTATCCCTATTAGGATTCCCTAAGCCAATTACAGCTAGTGGAGCAACATACACTAAGTTTGGTAGGAATCCTGAGGAGGTTAAGTTTAATTGGGGTTCATGGGATCCAAGCAAGTTCGAACTTGAGGATTATGCAGTAGGCTTTATTAGGTTTGAGAACGGTGCATCAATGATTATTGAGGTTGGTTGGGCCGCTAACGTATCACACGTGGGTGAAGTAGGGGTTTATAGGGTACTTGGTGATAAAGGTGGATTAGAGGGTAAGGGTCATGAAGCAATTACTGAAATGAGCCTACACAGTAGGACTAGTAATTTCCTATACGATACGAAACCAATACTGGGTAATGTGGATATGCCTCTTGAGATGGTTAAGGCCTTCATAGAATCTGTAGTCCAGAATAAGGAACCACCAATAACAGGTTATCAAAGCATAATAATTCACTCAATAATAGATGCAATATACGAATCAGCAAGCAAGGGTAGTGAAGTTAGGATTACAATACCTGAGGTTTAGTGGTATTTAAACCATGCTATTAAATGCATATTAGGCATTATTCCCAGTGATGTTAAACTTACTGGATGGCCCATTAAGGATGAGAATTAAGGCATTAACCTATACCTATCCCTTGGGAATAGTATTACTTCCCTAATGTTCTTGACGCCGGCCATAACCATCATTAGCCTGTAGAGTCCAAGACCCCAACCAGCATGAGGAGGCATACCCCAGCTATAAATCTCCAAGTGTGCTGAGAAGTTATCTGGGTTAAGGCCCCTAGCCCTCATTGCTTTTTCAAGCTCACTCCTATCATGTATTCTCGTGGAACCTGAAGTAACCTCCATACCATCTATAATTAAGTCAAAGGACTCACTCCTAGATTCATCACCCTCAATGGGCTTTGTGTAAAATGCCCTAAGCATTGTGGGGAAGTGAATTATGAAGAATGGTTCTCCAATTAACCTACTTAAGGTCTCTAACCCCTCCTTGGGCACATCATCACCCCACTTAATCTTAATCCCCTCCTTATCAAGCATACTTAACGCATCATCGTAAGTAATTACCTTGAAGGGCTTAGATGGTACCCTTACCTCCCGGCCTATTTGACTTAATAAGCCTACTACAGCCTTATATGACTCCACTACTACATCCTCAAGAATACCCATAACGTCCCTGTAATTCATGAAGGCTGCCTCAACGTCAACTGATATGAATTCATTAACATGGTAGGTGGTGTCATGCTTCTCAGCCCTGTAGGCTGGGCCAATTTCAAAAACCCTCTCCAGGCTAGCCGTTAACTCCTCCTTATATAATTGTGGGCTTTGAGCCAGGTAGGCGGTGCGCTCAAAGTACTGTACAGGAAATAATTCAGCACCACCCTCTGTGCTTGTTGCTATTATCTTAGGTGTAAACACCTCTATAAAGCCGTAGCCGTAGAGTGTTGTGCGCATTGCTTTAACAACCTCGCTTAAAGCCTTGAATAATACTACATTACTTCTGCGTTTAAGGTCAACCGTCCTGTATCTTAGTCTTAAGTCAAGTATAGTCTCATCAACATTACCCCAAATGTCTATTGGGAGCGGATTAGCCTTATTAAGTAACTTAACCTCAATGGGCTCAACCTCCACGCCAGCCTTAGCTACCTTACTTGCCCTAACAATACCTCTAACACTCACTACATCCTCCTTAGAAAGCCTAGAGACTGTATCCCAAGTTTCATCATTGACTAATGAACGCTTAACCGTAACTTGAACAATGCCTTCCCTATCCCTCAGCATTATGAACTTTATCCTACCCACATCCCTAATCTCCCAGACCCAGCCTGATAATGTAACCTCCTTACCATCCAGTTCAGGTTTAATCTCACTGGCCCAATGAGTCTTCCTGTAAATAGCCACGTTAAGTGGTCTTGTCCGTGTATTTAAGTCTTTAAGCAATGCACCTAGCCTTAAAGGGCTTGAGGGCGCTCAACGATACCCTTAACCCCTCCCTAAAGCCTAATGCATCAACGCAGCCAACTTGATTAAGCGTTATCATGCTTAATGCTCTTTTAGCCAACTTAAGGAAGGATTCAATGTAATTCTCCTGAATCTTAACGAAGGATGCAGCAGCAACTATTAATCCTTGAACATTAGTATCTCTACTTACTCTCCAGGTTGGTTCAAGAACCTCATGAGCCTCCCAAAATCTCTCCTCATTAAATAGGCTCACGAAGGCTTTGAATGGATTACTAACCTCATTAACACCACTTATATTAACCACTGCTAAAATTGGCCCAATAACCCCACTTACTACTGAGGATAATTCATTCACATCGTTAGTGTTGGCGTCAACCTCAATGTGATTTGAAGCCACCCTAACATTAATTATACTTAAGCCTAAACTCCTTAGGAGAGCCATTAACCTAATTCTATCCTTAGGCTCGTATCCTCTTGAATTACGTGCATGGGCCAAAATCCTCATAGGTGAATTAAAAATTAACCCCTTATAGGTTATATTTAATACATAGCGTCCTTACCTAAACCTAACTTAATATGCATTAGGGTATTGGGAGAGTAAGGTTTATAAGGGGTTAAGTAAAATGAATTTAATGGTAGAATTCAAGTATTTGTCGTGGGATGACATAATGGATTTAACCATTAAGGTGTCTGAATCAATAGTGAGAGATAACTATCGGCCTAACATAGTAGTGGGGGTAGCTAGGGGCGGTGTTGTAATAGCTAAAATAATTGAAGACATACTTGGAATAGGTAATATGACCTCCATAGAGGTTAAACTATACAAGGGTATTAATAATCGAGGAGAGGAGGCTAAGATAGCTCAACCACTGCCGGTTAGTGTTAAGGGCTTAAGAGTGCTGCTTGTTGATGATGTTTCAGACACAGGCACAACACTATTAACTGCCTACAATTACCTTAAGGAGCAGGGCGCCATGGAGATTAAGACTGTTACACTGATGATTAAGCCTTGGACAAGGTTTAAGCCCGACTACTATGCTGAGGAGGCTACTGCCTGGATAATATTCCCCTGGGAACTTGGTGAAACAATCAGGGAACTTGGTAATAGGTTTGACGCAGCGTTAGGGGAGGCTAAGAATAACAGTATTGTGGCTAAGATAAGGAACCTAATTCATAATATTCCAACCAATACTAAGTAATTAACTACCCCATACTGGGTAAAGGTCATTATCAATACCCATGAGGGCCATCACCCTACCCACCACTGCATTGATTAAGTCATCTATTGTCTTCGGCTTACCATAGAATGGTGGGCTAGCTGGCATTACTATTGCACCAGCCTGAGTGACCAATTCCATGTTTCTTATGTGAATCAGGCTATAGGGGGCTTCCCTAATCAATAGTATTAACCTCCTCCTCTCCTTAAGCGCAACATCAGCCGCCCTGGTGATTAAATTGGATGTGTAACCATGGGCTATGGCTGCAAGGGTCTTCATTGAACAGGGTACTATTGACATTGCTTGAAAGTTAAATGAACCACTGGCTATTGGTGCATCAAGTTCATCATCATTATAAGCCCTATGAGCCAGTTTAGCTAACTCACTTATACTTAAACCTAGCTCATGTTGAAGAACCTTTGAGGCAGACTTGGAGACCACTAGGTGAACCTCCACATCATTAATCCTTCTAAGGGATTCAAGGAGCCTAAGACCATATATTACACCTGAAGCACCCGTTACAGCTACCACAATCCTCCTCATAATCCTATATCCAGCGGCCTGTATTTAACTATGTGGTTAACTTCACTTAAAATTCATTAACTGAACCATCTCGTTTACCTACAATCACCTTAGTGACCTTAAGCCCACTAAATAAGCCAACCTCAACAATCCCTGGAATGCACTTAATTATCCTCTCACCTTCCCTGGGATCTATCATTGATTTAGGCTTGTAGTCAATAATGTAATTACCATTATCAGTAATCACTGGCCCCCTCTTCCCTGAGGAGTACCTTAACTCCGCTGAGCCACCATAATCCCCCTCAAGCCTAGCCTTAACCAATGGCCATGCATATGGCACCACCTCCACTGGTATTGGGTGCGTGCTGGGTACTTTATCTACTAGTTTAGATTCATCAACTATTACTATGAATTCACTAGCCCAATAATCGATTATCTTCTCCCTAGTTAATGCACCACCCCCACCTTTAATTAAGTTCCTGCCCCTATCAACCTCATCAGCCCCATCAACGGCCACATCAATATGGCCCACCTGCCAAGGATACCTAAGTAGGTCGCCGAGGCCAAGCCTAACAATCTCATACTCGGTCTCAGTTGATGTTGCAATAAGCCTAACACCCGATAATTCACCCCCTTTAATGGCCTTAGCTAACTCAGTTAAGAACATTAGGGCTGTTGAACCTGAACCAACACCAACCACATACCCACTCCTAACATACTTAAGTGCAGCCTTAGCCGCCGCCAATTTAGGATCCATATGAGGAATCAGGTGCTAGACTTTTAAAAGTGGAAGCCTACGTGGTGATTAACATCATTTTAATTACCCTAAATGCGCATTTAGCTGTTTATTTATAATTCATACCTCTTGGAAAATTACGAAAAGGCTTTAAAGTAATCTAGGCAGGAGCCCGCCATGAGTAATCAAGTTAGGGAAGTTACCATAACTAGGAGGGTTTACCTTGGTTCCTTGGCTGGTTGGATAATGGATGCCTTTGACTTAAGCATGATGTTCCTCCTAGTGCCTATTATGGCTGGCGTATTCTTCCCAGCAAAGTATGGATTGGCAATAGTTGGTACTTGGAGTATATACACGACAACCTTCGTCTTCAGGCCTATTGGTGGTGTTATTTTTGGTAGGCTTGGGGATAGAATTGGTAGAAGGAATACTATGGTTATAACATTAAGCGGCCTTGGCATAATAGTCTTCGCCACAGGTTTCCTACCCACATATGAGCAAGTCGGTATATTGGCCCCCATACTACTTTTCATATTCAGGATAATAACTGGTACATTCGCTGGAGGCGAATACGGTAATAGCGCTGCCATACTGGTTGAGTCGGTTAACAGGGAGCGGAGGGGTATGTGGGGTGCCTTACTTCAAATCGGCTACCCGATAGGCTACACTTTAGCGGCTCTAGTATACTTGGGTTTGCATTACGTAATTCCAGCATCATCATTCATTCAGCTTGGGTGGAGGTGGATGTTTTGGATAGGGGTTATTCCAGCGTTAATTGGCTTAATTGTGAGGCTTTCAATGCCTGAATCAATAATGTGGGAGAGGGTTAATAGGGAGAGGGGTGTTAATAAGGCCCCCTTCACTACAATACTTAGGAATCCAATATATAGGCTTGGTGCCTTAACTGGCATATTAGCTATGACAGGTATAGCTTGGGTTTATGGATTAACACTGGGCTTTTACCCAACAGTGTTATCGTACCATAATTTCCTAAAATTCCCATACTTCCTATACGTGGTAATAGTTGCAATATTAATATCACTGGTGGGTTACTTAATATCAGGCTTCATTAGTGATATCATTGGAAGGAGGTTAACGATGATAATATTCTCAGTAACTGCAATAGTGTTAGCTGTACCATTAACGTACTTGATACTTAAGCATGCATACGGATTCTACGGCACAATGGCCTTAGCCAGCCTACTTGCCTTCTTAACAACGGGAATATACGGTGTTATACCGTCCTATTTATCTGAAAAGTTTCAGACTGATGTTAGGAGCACGGGGGTGGGCTTCTCATTTAATGGAGGCTTTATTGTGGGTAATTGGAGTACAGTATTCCTACTGCTTATTTCGGCAATAAGTGATTCAAGCTTTTACATTTACTGGGGCTTATTCGTAATAATTGGTGAAGTTATGATATTTGCATCAGCATTATTATCGAGCGAAACCAAGGGTATTGAACTGCAATAGTAATTAATATGCTTAAATATAGTTACTTCTTAAAATAATCATGGATGAGGAGGTTAATAGGGCTATTAAAATGGCTGAATCATACCTAAGTAACTCATACTCCCCCTACTCAGGGATTAAGGTTGCATCAGTGGCTATAACCAGTGATGGCAAAATGTTCCCAGGTGTTAATGTTGAGAATTCATCATATGGGTTAACAATATGTGCGGAGAGGGTTGCAGTATTTAGGGCCGTCACGGAGGGTTATAGGAGAATTAAGGCTGTTGTAGTGGTCTCTAACCATGATGAAATATACCCCTGCGGCGCCTGCCTACAGGTTATGGCTGAGTTTAATGTTGAGGAAGTTTACGTTGCTTCACGGAGTGGTGTTAAAAGGTTTAAGTTAAGTGAACTCTTACCAAGGCCTTTCAATCTAAAATACCATGAGACTTAAGAATCCTAAGGATTAAATCCGGAAACCAAGGCTCTAAAGATAAGGGGCCGCTTAATTTAATCAGAGGGCACTTAGCCTTAATGACCTCTGTAGCCTTCCTAACGATAATACCCTTGAAGAGGAATAGTAAGTAAGCCTCACTTGAACAATCCATGGTGTATACACTGGGTTCACCATTAAGGAGCCTAACCTCAAAGCCAGCATCCTTAAGCACCCCAATACCCCTAAGAGCCTCAATATCACTGGAGCCATGCATTATTATTGTTTTAGGTATATGCATCTTAAGTTCATTAATGAATCCCCCAATACCTAGTAATGGATTAAGCCTATGATCAGTAAACCTTAACGCATTTTCATAATCCTTACCCCAATTCAGGAAGAGAGGAAATGACCCAGGTATAATGCCTTCATCACGCCCTAGAAGAAAGATGTAACCAATGCCAATCCTCTTGAAGAATGAATCAACATCATTAATGTATTCAGGATCCCTCGAACCATGAATTAAGGCTACTGGATACTGATGCATATAAGGGGGGCTAAGTAAATCTATTTATAATTCTTTAAGGTAAGCATTACATAATGACCTAAAGCCTCATTCTTTAGTGTGGGATTGTGTGGAAGTTATTTAAGTTTGCTGGTGGAATTAGGTGGGGAAGCAGGGTAAGTTGCTGATCCTCTCACCATCCTTAATGGGTGAAGTTTCTCTGAAGTTTTGGGAGTTATCCTCCTTTAATGGGGTTACTGGATAATGGATTTTTACTTTAAAGGCTTTACTCCACCATGAATGGTGAAGCTTGCGGTTCGGTTATCACTAGGTGGTTAGTTGATGTTCTTGAGGAGTATGGGATTAGGGTTCAATTAGTTAATGAACCCTATATGTCCAAAGCATGTAGTATTTGCGGTGGAATACATAGGGAACTCTACGTATGTTAAACATAACCAAGAAGGTGAGATACATAGTAATACTGAAAGGTAAGATAATGAGCCACCACGTGGCTACAAACAGTATTAAACCCTACCGGAGAACCAGCACCTAAGACCCCCAACATAACCCCCTAAGATAGG
>NZ_DAXS01000038.1:2295-57359 GCF_002506515.1 Caldivirga sp. UBA161 | reverse complement strand
TATTGCCATTTAATATAGGAAGGTAGTCGTAATGAGTCCCCTGTTGTATAGGTGGAATAACAAAGGAAGCATGCTCATCAGGGGAAGTTATTAGCATACCATCAAACCTTAAACCTAACATAACGTACCTAGAATTTGGATTAGTGGGCTTGATAAACTTAGATTTAAGTGAATTCACGCGGCCACCAAAGAATTTGACCACAAAAAGAATATTTTCTGGGCCTGCAGGTGGTATTTGCTCGGCATTAATAAAAGAATCGTCAGGAAAGGCACAGACAAGGCCGGTAATTCCACTACTTTGTGATTTAATCAAAACATTACTGCTATTTCTAAGACTATAATTGCGCATGATATTATTAAACTCGTCGTATCCAGCTATTTGTTCTGTGAAAAGATTTCCATACCTATCCGCTAATTTTTTCTCGTTCGTGTAATATAGTAGCATTAATATAATTATTCATTATATTGTTTATAAACTTTGTGCAATCAATTTTGGTGGTGCTTAGTTAAAATAAGGAAGAACCGAAAGTCGTAAATGTTATGAAAGAGTTCGGCTTTCATTGTAACTAATAGCCGCTTTTAATGGCCATTAGTTACTTAGCCTCATTACTTCTTCTTCCTCCTCGCGCCTAGGTTAGGGAGCATGTCTTCCTCTCCCTCGCAACTACTCATAGAGTTCACAATAGGCACCCTCCAACTAGCTTCCTGTAAGTAAAATTCATAAGCCTTATGAATACATAATAAAAGCAATTAAAAACAATTAAAAGCCACATAGAAATGCTACAGACGCTGGCTTCCCGAACCTTGAGGTCTTGAGGGAGGCGCACATGAATACCATAGCGAGGGGTAAAATCACCATAAGTCTTAATACATAATAGTATGATGGCCCGGTGAACTTAACGTAAGGTTAATTAATATCTAGGCTGCTTAGAGAAGCGTGGAATCTGACTTAGAGTTCTCTAATATTGTATCAGTATTTAAGCTGGTGGAGGCTACGACGCAGAGGACGGTTATGGCTAAGGCTCTCTCAAGCCTACTTGTAAAGACGCCGCCGCAGGTCATCGATAAGGTTATATACTTCCTACTGGGTAGCCTTAGGCCTGATTGGGAGGGGGTGGAGCTTGGTTTAGCAGAGAGGTTAACACTTAGGGCAATATCCATGGCCACGGGTTTATCGATTAGGCAAGTTGAGGAATTGTATAAGAAGCTTGGTGATGCAGGTGAGGTTGCTAAGAGGGCTGTGGAGATTAAGAGGAGTAAGGGAGGCGGTGGAACTATATTCGACTTCATTGGTGCTGAATCTAAGAGGAGGCTAACGATTAGTAAGGTTTACGACACATTAATGGCCATAGCTAAAGCATCAGGGGAAGGGGCCCAGGACACTAAGGTTAAGCTATTGTCAAGCCTATTAACTGATGCTGAACCAGATGAGGCTAAGTACATTACCAGGTTCGTAATAGGGAGGCTGAGGTTGGGTGTTGCCGACATGACTATCCTAGACGCCTTATCAGATGCCTTTGATGTTAATAGGGATTTACTGGAGAAGGCCTACCACGTTTACCCTGACCTCGGTAAGATAGCCAAGACGCTGGCTGAGGGGGGTGAGGAAGCTGTTAAGGCGATTAAGGTTACGCCCGGTGTGCCAATACAGCCTATGCTTGCTGAGAGGTTAAGTAGCCCTAAGGAGATTTTGAACAAGCTTGGTGGAGTCGCCATATGTGAGTTTAAGTACGATGGGGAGAGGATGCAGATACATAAGCTTAAGGATGGGACTGTTAAAATATTCAGTAGGAGGATGGAGGATATAACTAACCAGTACCCTGATGTGGCTGAGTACGCCCGGGAGGCAATTGACGCTGAGGAATTCATAGTTGAGGGTGAGGGTGTTGCAGTTGACCCGGATACAGGTGAGTTTAAGCCATTTCAGGAATTAATGCATAGGAAGAGGAAGCATAATATTAAGGAGGCCATTGAGGAGTATCCCATTAACCTATACCTATTTGACGTAATGTACATTAATGGCCAGGACCTAACGGACCTGCCCTTACCTGATAGGAAGAAGGTATTGTTCTCAATAATTAAGCCTCATGAGCATGTTCACCACGCTGACTGGATAATAACTGATGATGCTGATTCACTTGAGAAGTTCTTCCTGGATGCAATATCATCAGGCTGCGAGGGTGTTATGTGTAAGTCGGTTAAGTTAGGTTCAGTCTACGAGATGGGGGCTAGGGGTTGGTTGTGGATTAAGTATAAGAGGGATTATAAGAGTGAACTATCAGACACAATGGACCTAGTGGTTGTTGGGGCATTCTGGGGGCGTGGTAAGAGGGCTGGAACCTACGGTGCACTCCTACTGGCGGCATATGACCCTGACTCAGACCAATTTTACACGGTATGTAAGGTTGGAAGCGGCTTCACTGATGAGGACCTTAAGAAGCTTCCTCAAATGCTTGAACCGTACAAGATACCGCATAGGCATCCCAGGGTTGTTTCAAAAATGGAACCTGACGTATGGTTCACACCAGGCCTAGTACTGGAAATAACCGGCGCCGAGATAACCATGTCCCCACTCCACACATGCTGCTCCACGATGCTTAAGGGTGACGTGGGGTTAGCGATAAGGTTCCCAAGGTTCACGGGTAGGTATAGGTCTGATAAGAGGCCGGAGGATGCTACAACGGTTAAGGAGATTTTTGAAATGTATGGTAGCCAGAAGAAGGTTAAGTTAACTGACCAAGTGCCTTAATTTGAGTTAGTTATTAAAACCCAATTCACAAGGTTTAAAGTGGGGCGTATGAGGGTGGGTCACTTAAGGCGGCTACCCACCTGACACCCCCTTAATCATTATGAACCTAATACTTACCCCTTGATAGAACCCTAGCGGCCACTATTAAGCCATGCCACACAGGTGCGGTTGGCGGTGAGTAGGATAAGTCGGCGAAGAAGAAGTCATCAATAGTTGCCCCCTTACCTATTAAGGCTGCTGCAGTATCAATGTAACCTGCAACAAGCCTATCATTACCAATAACCTGTGCACCAATAACCCTACCAGTACCCTCATCAGCGGTAAGCCTTATTGCTGCGAAACCGCCCTCAGGGTAATAGTGTGCTGTTGTCTTAACCTTAACAGTGGCTGAATATGGCTTAAACCCCCATTCTCTAGCCTGCCTCTCAGTTAAGCCTGTCCTAGCTACGTATAGGTTAAACACCTTAGTTATTGCTGTACCAAGTACCCCTGGGAACCTTAGGAACCTACCCTTAACGGCATTGGCGCCAGCCACTTGACCCATTTTATTGGCTGGTGGGGCAAGGGCAACATACATCCTCCTCCCCGTTATCATACTCCACGTCTCAGCTACATCACCTGCAGCGTAAATACCAGGTACGCTGGTTTCCATGTATTCATTAACGTAGACTGCGCCAGTTTCACCAAGCTTAACACCGGCCTTTAAGGCCAGGTCCACATCTGGCTTAACCCCCACCCCCATGAATACTTTATCAACATTATACTCACCCTTATCAGTTATGACGCTCTTAACTTCCCCATTAACTCCATGAAACCCCATAACCTTCTCGCCTAGGTGTAATTCCACATTATTTTTAATTAACTCATCATGTATTAGCTTAGCTAAATCCTCATCAAAGGTTGAGGGTAAGACATGGGGCATCATTTCGAATAACATCACCCTCTTACCTAAAGCCCTTAACGCCTCAGCTAGCTCAAGACCTATGTAACCACCTCCAATTACGGCTATTTTATCAGCCCTTAAAGCCTCCTCCCTAAGCCTAATTGCCTCATGGGGGAGCCTAAGAGTTAATACACCCCTTAAGTCGCTTCCCTCAATGGGTGGTACTATTGGCTTAGCCCCAGTGGCTAATATTAATGCATCCCACTCATACTTAACCACATTATTACCCTCCTTAACAAGCACCATGCGGTTACTTGAATCCACATCAATGGCTTCAGCATTAACCCTAACATTAATCCTCCTCTCCTTAGCGAACTCCTCTGGGCTATATACCGCTAATTCACTGGCATCCTTAACTACACCACCTATGTAGTATGGTATCCCACAGGGCGCATGGCTGATTAATGGCCCCTTATCAATGAGGGTAACCTCAGCCTCAGGTTCAAGCCTCCTAGCCCTAGCTGCCGCAGATGCACCTGCAGCGCCGGCACCTATTATGACTACTTTCCTAACCATAGGGGATGCAGGCTGCTTTACCTATATATGCATTATTCACCTGGGAGGCACTATGAATTAAGCTGATTTCACCTCCCACGGAAATATTAATAAAATAGGTCCTGTAGCGATTCAGGAGATGCAGGTAGCATTATTCACAATATTATCCTCATTAACTGGAGGGCATGTGAGGATACTGGAGGCTTCCTCCAGGTACCCTAGGAGGCCTACTTTCTTAATACCTAGGAATTACTACGTTAAGCTCCTCAATATGCTTGATACTTACTTCGAGGGGAGGTTCAGGGACTTCGTGGTTAATAATACTGTGGAGTTACCACCAATGGAGATAACGCGCTTCTACGCTTACCCAAAGTATATTTACGATGCGATGAATAACATTAGGAGGGATTTGAATTACTTTGATTTATTCTATGTCCCACATGAGCATGTGGGTATGATGATGCTCCTTAAGAGTATTGGGGTTAAGTGGACCGCGTTACTTCAATTAACACCAGTGATTGGTGCGATTGATGTTGACTTACCCATGAACCCAATAAGGTTAATGTCCCTTAACCTGAAGTTGAACGGTATGGGTTACATTGGTGATAAATTATTTGAATACCTAATAGCTAAGGCAGTGTTATCTGGGGAAACAGTACTATCTGTGTCTAAGTCAATACCCTATGAAATGAGACTCATGGGTTTAAGAGCTAGAGTTAAGGTGCTTGACCCAGGTGTGGGTATTGATGAATCATGCTGGAGGTGTGGTGATAAGGATATTGACTTAGTATTCTTCGGTAGATTAAAGAGAGAGAAGGGGGTCTTCGACTTCATTAATGTCCTAAACATTATGCGTAGGAAAATGGGGCTTAAACCTAAGGTAGTTATAATGGGTGCCGCGGATGATGATACACCAATGATTGTGAAGGCTAGGTTAAGGAAGCTGGGGTTAAGTGAATTCACTGAGGTTAGGGTTAATTTAACTAGGCGGGAATTACTAAGCTACTTAGCTAGGGCTAGAGTGTTCGTGTACCCAACTAGGCTGGATTCAATAGGGTTAGTTATTATTGAGGCTTTAGCCCACAGTGTACCAGTGATTACTTACGATATACCTGCAATTAGGTTTAACTACAGTACTAGGGCTGTTTTAAGGGTCCCATTTAGGGACATTAACTCCATGGCACTCGCTGCTGCTAAACTAATTACAGATGAGGAGTATAGGGAGCGGTTAGCTAATGAGGGCTTAATGTTCATTAGGAAGTTCGACTGGACTAACGTTGCCATTAATGAATGGGAGGCGCTAGGTAGAATAGCATGCGAGAAGGCTGAGGAGGCCGGCGTTAAGGTACCTAAGGTGGCTGGTTCAATCCGCATCATTTAAGTTTATGAAGCAAAGGTTTATCAGTGGGCCATGATTAACATTACTAATGATTATTAGGATTGCCACAAGGGGTTCAGCGTTATCCCTTAAGCAAGCTAAGATAGTTATGGATAGGATACTTGAGTTTAATAAGGATGTTGAGTTTAAACTCATTATAGTTAAGACTACTGGTGACATTAACTTAGCTAAGCCACTTTATGAAATAGGGGTTAAGGGTATTTTCGAGAAGGAGGTTAATCAAGCAGTGTTAAGGGGGGAGGCTGATGTAGCTGTACATAGCCTAAAGGATGTGCCGGCTCAAATAAGTGATAATTTAACGCTAGTAATGACGCCTCCAAGGGATGATCCAAGGGACGCCTTAGTATCTGTAAAGCAGTATACTGTGGATACATTACCCCCCAATTCCATCGTGGGTACATCAAGCCTTAGGAGGAGGGGATTCCTACTTTCCCTGAGGCGTGATGTTGAAGTGAAGCCTATTAGGGGTAATGTTGATACTAGGATTAGGAAGCTTAATAATGGTGAATACGACGCCTTAATTATGGCTGCCGCGGGCTTGGAGAGGCTTAACATTAATGCACATGTGAGTGAAATAAGCCCTGAATTAATGCCCCCAGCTCCTGGGCAGGGTATAATTGGTGTTGTTGCCAGGAGGGATAGGGATGATTTAATTAATGTGCTGAGGCGTAGTAATGATGAGGAGACATTCAAGGAAGCTATAGCTGAGCGTGCTTTCCTAAGCAGGATAGGGGCTGGTTGCCACGTACCCTTAGGAGGCTTGGCGTCACTGAATGGTGATTACATTGACTTTACATATGGTATAGTGGATCCTAATGGTGTTGAGAAGTTCATTAACTCAATTAGAATTAACGCCAGGGATCCTGAGGAGGCTGGTAATGCTGCCGCCGAGGATTTACTGAGGAATGCCCATGGGTTAGTGGCTAAGTTGCTTAAGTATGCCTAATTCCTTAGCGCAGTTAAGGCAGTACCTAATTAACCCGACCCTAACACTATGTACCCTGCAGATTGGCTTACCGCATTTTGCGCATAATGATACGGCAAGCCTTTCACCACACATGTAGCATAGTGTGCTACTGCATATTGAGCAAACGCCCTTGCCTTCATCATAGTCCTCGAGGCAAACATGCCTACCACATATTCTGCAGACTCTGGACGCTTCATTAATTAGGCATATTTCACACTTCATTATCCTAAGGGTGCCAGGTACCTTAATATGTCTGTCCTAGTCACTATGCCCACTGGCTTCTGCTCCTGGTTAACCACTATTAACCTACCAATGTTGTAGCTCATCATTAGCCTCATGGTATCGTAAATGTCCCTATCCCAACTTATTATGGGGACTTCATGCCTCATGTAATCCTTAACCAATGCTGTAAAGGCACCATCACTGAATGCCTTAGCTAAGTCTGAGCTTGTTATTAGGCCTATTAACTCACCATTATCATTAACAACAGGTAATGCCCTAATCTTCCTATCAGCTATTATCTTAGCTACACTTGTTAGGGGTTCATCATACCTAACCACCGCTAGCTCCTTAGTCATAACGTCAAGCACCTTTATCTTCGGTATTGCTAGGAGCTTCTTAATCACTATCACTAATTCCTTAGATAATGAATTATCCTCAAGTACAATGCCTTCAACAATAATCCTAGCGTTTATCGTTGGACCAATCCTAACATTATCGCCTGGGTGAATTGCCTTAACATTACCAAGGATCTTTATTACAGCCTTACTCATATAGGGATTAAACACATTCACTAATTCAATACCCGTGGCGTAAACGTTAATAGGCTTACCGTTTACGAATATTTGAGCGATATCGTTAACTGGGTTAATAACCATTGGTGATTTAACGAATTCAACAGCCTTCTGGGATGGTATGAATCCGCCATATGGCCCAGTTTTACTATCGACGAGGTTCATTGCCTTTAAGGCAACCATAATGTTCCTTATAGTACCCTCATTCATCCCTAGCTTATCGGCAATCTCCTTACTCTTAATCGGCCTCTTATGCATGTTGTATAGCTCCAGCAACGCCTCCACTACCCTCATGTATGTTGGTGGGAAGCTCATTCATACCAATAGTCAATATCTGGTTTATAAAATTATCTGACTATTAACATAACAGTAGAATAACTCGCCTAAACTGTTTACTGCAGTTAAGGTATCGGTAATGTTAATGAATCACCACGTTAATTAGACTACTGCGGCTCACCATCAATAAGCCCCTCCTCAGTTATTTTAAACGTCGCCTCACTCTCAGGATGCATTGGTGAGTCAAGGATTCTGGCAACCCTAATGTTCTCCTTACCCTTCCTTAGCCAAATCCTATACGTGGCTCCATGAGCTATAACATTACCTCCCGCCGGCTTCAATGGGTTACCGAAGAACATGTCCGGCTGCGCAATTACCTGGTTAGTGACTACCACGGCTGCATTATATATGTCAGCTAATTTAAGTAATTGAGCAATGTGGTGGTTAAGCTTCTGCTGCCTCTCAGCAAGGTTCTCCCTACCAGGGTACTCTGACCTGAAGTGGGCTACTAATGAGTCAACGACTATTAGCCTAATGTTCTCCTTGGGAATTATCTTCTTAGCCTCATCAATTATAAGCATCTGGTGGTCACTGTTGTAGGCTCTTGCATAGAAAATGTTCTTTAAGGCCTCCTTAGGGTCAAGACCCCTATACTTAGCTATTTGAACAATGCGTTCAGGCCTAAACGTATTCTCAGTATCAATAAATAATGCCCTACCCTTCAACCCACCCTTATCCTCAGGTAGCTGAACCATTACTGATAATTGATGGCAGAAGTTAGTCTTACCTGACCCGAATTCACCAGCAAGCTCAGTTATGGCCCTGGTCTCAATACCACCACCAAGTAGTTCATCAAGTGCCTTAACGCCTGTTGTAATGTATTGAACATTCCTCTTACGCTCATAGACCTCAAGGGCGGTGACAAAGTTATTTAAGCCAACCAGCCTCTGGGCGGCTGCAATGATTTGCCTAGCCCTATCCTCACTACCAAGTATCTCCTCAAGCTCCTTAACACCAGCGTAGGCTACATCTAAGGCCGTATTATAGCCTGATTCCCTCAACTTCTGGGCCGTAACCCTACCAACACCCTCTATTTCTTCAACATCATAGGACTGAGGCTGGGTAACAGTGGTCACTGGCGCCGCTGACGGCTCGATGCCCTCCTCATTACCAATAGGCTCCTCCACCTCCTCACTAGCCTTCTCCCTCCTCTTCACCTGTGGCATACTTACTCAAACTGAAGATGATGGTAATGCTTAAAAACCTAACTCTAATGATTGCACCCTCCTTAACCCTCACTTAAGCTTAGTGACCAGTAGGTTCTCGTATATTGGCCCCCTTGGGGTTAACGTACTCTTCTTAAGTATTACTGAATCCACATTTTGCCACCCAAAGTCGAATTCCCTCCATTGATTAATTAACTTACCCAACACGCTAGCCCTACCCCTAACCCTAGCCACAGTTATGTGGGGTGTGAACTCCCTTTCATCACTAACCCCATATTTACCCACTAATTCCTCAACGGCATTATGAAGCGCCTCAAGTTGATCCCTGCCTTCCTCAACACCAACCCAAATAACCCTTGGTGATGATATTGATGGGAATGCCCCAGTACCCTTTACATGAATCCTGAAGCTGCTGAAGCTTAATGCGCTTAAATTATGTATAATTTCAGGGAGTAAATTATCCTTAACCTCACCTAGGAAGCGTAGGGTTATGTGCAGGTTCTCATCCTCAACCGGCTTAACATCGGCACCACTACTGGACACTGCATCCCTAAAGGCAATTACCTTACCCTTCACCTCACTTGATAAGTCCACGGCTACGAATAACCTAACCATGTTAATTTATCACCCCAGGGAGCAATTAAAAAGTATTGCATCATTAGCTTGAAACATCATACTTTTTAACTTGAGTGTAAGTAATGGCGTAAATTTAAGTGAATTCGCATTTGCATTAACCATAAGACTAAATAATTGCATCATATATCATGTGTAGTAACATTAAGCTACACTCATTAAGCGGCCAATACTCAATACCTCACTTATTGTTAAACTAAGTCACTTATTTTCGCGTCTGAAACAGGGAACTTAATGTTCCTCCTCCTATTAACTATGCCTGGATTGGTTAATTCAATGAAGCCTAATCTCTCAAGAACCTTAAGCAACCTCTGAATTAAGTCAGGGTTAGTACCCCTAGCCGTGTCCTCAATTAACCTAAGTAACCCAACGCTCCAATACCTATTCAAGTACTGTCCAATTGATGAAACCAGCCTAGTGGCTTCCTCAACACTTATCCTTAACTCTGACGCAACTAATTGTGATAATTGGCTAAGAGTTAATTGAGATGGATCAATAGCCTCATTGCCAGTACCCTGAACCTGCTCCTCAACGGCAGGCTGATTAACTGTAACACTACCTTGCGTTACCTGCTCAATTTGCCTAATAGGTGTGGCCTCACTTTGATTCCCCTGACCCTTAACCTCAGTTTCAACGCCTTGAATCTGTACATTAGTGGCTTCCTTAACTTCATTAATTACCTCCTCTTCCCTCTCAACAGGCTCCTCACTGCCAAGAACATCCAAGAGCGTCTTCTGCCCCCTTATGCGTTTACGTTGATTAACCTTAACACCTTCCTTCCTCTTAGTTTTACCCTGTATAATTATTTCACTGGGCAGTTTGAGGTCAAGTGACTTACCCATAAACTCAATGTTAACATTAATCAGTGGTTCAAGAGGACCTAGTGTTAAGTCCCTTTGCCTCTCTTGAATAAGCCTACTTAGGGATAAGTAGAGTGTGAGTAAGCCTATGTTGTTCTCTAGGGCCCATTGCCTTAATTCACTTAACTTAACGCTACGCTTCCTCTGAATGTATGCAAGTATTGTTCTTTTAACGTTATCCAAATCCTCCATTCCCTAACCCTACTATTAGCAGCAATGCACTTAATAAAGCTTACTTAAACGGTAATTGTTTAAAGTTAACTCAGCCTAGCTACATGTGGCTGAGGATTTAGCTAGCTTAGTTTCAACGCCTAGGAGGATTTCACTACTTGCACTACTTGAGGATGGACCTAAGAGTGTTCAGGAGATTACTAGGCTTGTTCCGCACATGCCATTATCCATAATAGTGTATGATCTTGAGCAGATGAGGGCTAGGGGTATTGTGGTTAAGAGGAATGGTAAATATTTCATAACCGATAAGGGCTCTGAATTACTTAGTAAGGTTCCAAGTGAATTCAATAATATGCTGCGTGGATTATCAACATTTTATAAGGTGCTTAACTTAATTTCATTAAGGTCAGCCTGGGTTTACTTATACTACATTAATCCATTAATACTATTGGCAATATCAACACCACTGGTTCTGCTTAGTGTGTTAATGTCATGGATTACTAGTGTTAAGTTAATCCTCTTATTCCCCTATGTTGGCCCAATGCTACCATGGTACGTTACTTTAATTTCCCTACTCATTTATGTGATGATGGATTATGTTATTTCATATAGGTTGAAGCCGATTATTATTCACCTTAGGGAATTAGCCAATGTAATGGTTTCACTAGTCCCTATATCTGTGTCGGTAAGCCTAATAAGCCTACTCTACTACTTCACTGCTCATGTGACGGAACAAGTCCTAATACCATTCTACATTATTAGTTACCTAACACCAATAATGTCACTAACCATACTAGCCACCTTAACTGCATTAGACACCGGTGTTCCATTTGAACACGCTGCTATAATATACTTAGCCATACTATACATACCCTCAAGCATAGTGTATTTAACAATAATGAACCTCTAACTCCCTAACTAATTCATCTCACAGGCTATAGTACTTAACCCTTAACTATTATACCATTTCACTAATTAATGGATTGAATAATCAGTAAGTCCATTAACATAAATGCGGTAATGATTTAAATTAAGTTAAAAACTAAAGGAGTGGAAACTTAACGGGCTATTAATCATAGCGTGCCTTAATGGGCAGTTGTACTCCCCTTAAAGTAACGTTATTGCTGACGGCTCTTCTTGGCTTTAGGGGCTTACATCATCTCTCTGGAGCCCTTCATGGGATTGGCATTACTGCTCAGCACCCGCCGTCAGCATTGGGTAGTGCATATTTGCGAGTAATAAGTAGTAAATATGGGGTGGAATTCGTCTTCAGGGGTAAGGTATCTAGTCATGGGGAGGTAAGTATATTTTTACATGCTGAAAAGAGTTCTTTGAAAAGGCAAAGGAACTTTATGAAAAAGATGAGGAGGTAATAGTAATTGCCCTTACAGAAGGTTGAGGAGGGCTTTAGAATCTTAGCATTAAGTGCCAATGTTGATGATGTATTAGAATTCGTAAGAAGAATGTGAATGCCGGCTAGGTTATTAGCTTCTTAGGCATTAAGCCCTATTATTACGTTAAGAGCATTAAGTAGTACGCATAGGTTATCAACGATTAATGCATCCTTGAATTGAGTAATGTAATTAATCATCAGTGGGTTAACCACTATTACTATTGCCCTTAAGTTTGCCCTTAAGTAAGCCTCATAGTCATGTATAGTGTCTCCTACACCTACAACATCTCTTGGTTCATTATTCATTAACCTAAGCGCTTTAATTACGGGTTCTGGATTAGGCTTACCCTTATCCACATCATCACCTGTTATAATGTAATCCACTAGGTTAATCATGTTAACTGCCTCAAGCACTGAGTATGCTGAAACCCTGTTTGATGAAGTAACGACACTTAGCTTAATTCCCGCATCCTTAAGGCCCTTGAGCAATTCAATTGCACATGCCTTGGGTTTAGCTAAACCCACGAGGCTCTTGAAATGGCTGTTCTTCCTCTCCAATAGCCTCTGAGCCAGCTCACTATTACCCTCAGTTAACTCCAGGGCTATTTCAGGAGCCCTCTTACCTAATAACTGCTCAACATTAATACGTGCCTGTATACCTAAATCCCTCAGGGCCATTCTCCATGCCTCGCCATGAATTACTGCAGTGTCCGCTAGGGTTCCATCCAGGTCAAACACTACCCCCTTTAGCATGTATATCCTCCCCAATGCAATTGGCTATATTCCTAAGCATTATTAGTACAACACCCAATGCTTTACTGTACTCAGGCTTAGATAATTCCTTCAATAAGTCATTAAATGAAACCTCAGGTGCGTTAAGTATCTCAGCGTTATTTAGGCTCTTACTCATGCAGTTTAGGGAGTAGGTTAAGGTTACGAGCGCTGATGGGTTTATTAGGCTTAGCATGTTCAGTATCTTCGTTAACTTATCAACTAAGTCAATTACCTTAGGTTCAGTTAGTAATCTAATGAATGATGTTAACGTGGATGATAAGTCAACGTCAGCTAACACTGATAAGCCTGCCTTATCAAGCTTATCCTCAATCCTCCTCATCACCTCCAAGAGCTCCTTCAATTCCTCACACTGGCAATTGCAACTCATGCTTAATATTCAGAGGGCTTAAATTATAAAGATTCCCAGAGCCATTAATAGGGTATGGTTTTAATAACTGGAAGCCCACCAGTAACTGCATGATTAGGTTAGCTGTAATAGGTGATACTCACATAGTTAATGGCGGATTACCTGATAATTGCCTAGTGAAGTTCATTATGAATGGGCACTTCAACATAATAATCCATACTGGTGATTTATCTAATGAACAGGTTTTAAATGATTTAAGGAGGTTAGGTGAATTAATTGCGGTTGCTGGTGAAAGCGACGCAGTACCATTGCCGGATAAGGAGTTACTTGACCTTGAGGGTTTAAGGCTCCTTATTATTCATGGCCACCAAAAGGAGGCTAGGTTACATTTAAGGAGGCTAGCCCATTACTTTAACGCTAGATTAGTGTTAACTGGCCATACTCATAGGGCAATGGTTGAGAACCTAGGTGAATTAATAGTAATTAACCCTGGCTCACTCATAGGCCCTAATGGTGAAGATGGAACCATGGCCATTGTTAGCTTGGATTCAGGCCTAATTAAGGTGAGGATTCAGGGGTGTGGGTGGTTTAATGAGTATGAGTTCGGTAGGTTAATAACGAGGGCTGATGAACTCACTAAGCCTAATGATGGGGTTGAGCCAGGATCCTCCTTATGAGCTCACTGGCCTCCCTACCATTCCTAGCCCTAGTAATTATAGTGCCTTCACTTATCCTAAACCTACTACCGCAGTAGGGGCACATGTGGCTTACTGAACCAAGCCTCACTGCTGAGGGCATACTACACTTAGGGCATCTGACAATTAAGTACTCCATGGTGTTGAATTAAGGGGTAGGATAATAAACCTTTCCACGAATGCTTAATAAATATGCATTAGCCGGCTCATTAATGGCTAATTCCAGTAATCTCATTAATCTCCCGGGCTTTAGAAGGGTGGAGCTCAGCGATGTGATCTTACTTATATTGAATGAATCTAAGATGGAGGCTTTAAGGCTATTCATGATACTGTACCTACTAAGGAATCACCTTGGGGTAAGTTATGAGTATCCACCATGGTACTCAAGTGACGTTTGGGGTGAGTTAAGAAAGTTAATTAATAATGGTTTAGTTAATAGGTATAGTGGGGATAAGGGGATTACCATGGTAGCTATTACTGAGGGGGGTGTATCTAGGATTAATAGTTTAATTAAGGAGTTAGGCGACTCAATGGTAATTATTGGGTCAGCGCTAATAATGAAGATAAGTGACCTAAGGCTTAAGATTAAGGAGATTACGCATACCTACGTTAACATGCCCCTTAGGGCACTAGCCTCAATTGCCCTTTCAGACGCAGCCCATGAGCGATACTACCTTGGAGATAGGTCAATCGCATCAAAGATGCTTTGGGAAGCATCAAGCATAATACTTTAATTAATTCACAATATCATGCTACTTCACGATTCATTAAGCTGACTATTATCTTCATTAATCTCCTTACTGGGTTGCCTCTTGGTGACTGATCTAACGTAATTTGAGAATGTTGCCTCAGCTATATCCACTGATAGGGCTATTATCAACTGTAGTTCATGCATTATCCCAGCCATCTCCTCACCGCATGGTTTCCTCACCAGATTAAACATTCTATTTAATAACTCCTCCCTACTCATTATTACCTTCAGGGCCTGTTCCTTGGAGCCGGATTGATAGGAATTTATTGCCCTAAGCGTGTATGACCAAACATCCTTAATCCTATTGTTAAGCTCCTTAATGCATTCAGGCTCAATCTTCTGCATTCTCTTAAGGGTTCCCGCCGTCCTATCTAAGGCATCAGCAACATGCTCCATATTCTTCACTATTATTGTATCATCTATTGATTCCTTAGGATCCCTGAAGGATAACTTCTTAATTGTCCTTAAGGCTAGGAAGTAAAGCTTATCAACTTGATCATCCATGCTTACTGCTTCATCAAGTAATGAGGAGTCGCTGGATTCTAGGTATGTTGATATTTTATCAAACATGGCATTAAGTATTGTTGAGGTGCTGTTTATAACCATTTTAAGGTCAATGTTGGTTTCCGATGTAGCAACCTTAACCATAATACCCTCCTCACCCTCAAGTATTAGGGAACCAGGTAGCTTGGATTCAATAATCTGGTAGGCTCGCCTAATGCTTTCCCTAGGGCCCTTAACCATTATGTCGTCAAAACCCTCTATGTACCCAGCTATTATTATCCTCATGGCTTCATCGGAACTATCACCTGATGATAATACTGCAGTGTTGCTTGAACCATGTTCAGAGACAACAGGCTTTATTATTAACATATCCTCCACTGCCTTAACCTCTATTAAGTCCCCAAGCCCAATATTCAGTGAATCAAGCCACTGTTTAGGTAACGTTACCCCTATGCTCTTCTCCCCAATTCTAATAACCCTACGGTACATTGACATGGGCTCCTAATCTATTCACCAGTTAAAAATCTTTACTCTAGAACACTCCTAAACACTCATATTAATTCGTATTAATTTCTCAGTATTATGCAATAAGATTAATGATTGATTAAAAACTACTCCTGTTAAATACACCTAATAATACTTAAGTTTAAGCATAATGCATGGTTATTAACATCATTAACCTTAAGGCGAAAGCATTAATTAGGTTAAGTGGTGTAGCCTAATATGCAACCTTGGATTACCCTTGATAGAATACTGAACGTTGACTACGATTACATTGAGAGGAGAATAGTGAACTTCATAAAAACATACATAAGCAGTACAGGAGCTAAGGGTGCTGTTATAGGGCTTAGTGGTGGCATTGACTCAAGCGTAACCGCATCACTACTAGTTAAGGCTTTAGGTAAGGATAGGGTCTTAGCCTTAATAATGCCGTATAAGTCAACACCACCTGAGGATGTTAGGGATGCTGTTCAATTAGCCCAAATGCTGGGCATAAAATATGATATAGTGAGTATAGACCCCATTAGAGCATCATTCTCAAATACAATAAGTGCCTTCAAGGAGGATGAGATAGTCGCCAACGGTAACATACTGGCTAGAATCAGGATGACGATACTTTACTATTACGCTAACCTCAATAACATGATTGTTGCCGGCACTGGGGATAAGAGCGAGTTATTGATAGGCTACTTCACTAAGTATGGTGATGGCGGTGTCGATATACTGCCAATAGGCGATGTGTATAAGAGTCAAGTTAGGATGCTTGGAAGGCGTTTAGGCTTACCTGACTCAATAGTAACTAAACCATCAAGCCCACGCCTATGGGAGGGCCAGACTGCTGAGGGTGAATTAGGCATTAGTTACGCTGACATTGACGTCATCCTCCATGCCTTAGTTGACTTAAGGATGAGTCCCCAGAAGGCTCAGGAAGCCACTGGAAAGCCCCTTAACCTTATTGAGCAGGTGTGGAGGAGGGTTATTTCAACTGAACATAAGCGTAGAACACCAGTGGTGCCTAGGATTGGGTTAAGGACTATTGGACTCGACTGGCGTATGCCAGTACACTATAGTGCTTACTAAAACCGCATTCATAAAATAGCGCTTAACCTTAATTTTAAGGCTATGAGGCATTACTGGGTTACATGGGCATGAAGGTTGGGTTTGAGTCTGTAGCTGGCTTAACCTCCTTATCTTCAAGTGCAGCTCTTATATGTTTTGGTAAAGTGAACATGTGGACATGAGTTAACCCATCGTAATACTTAGTGTTACCATTAATGTGCCTCATTAAGGCATTATCAATATCTGCTTGAGATAATTGCAGTGCATCAGCAGTATCACTGGCCACTATGAATCCCCAGGGGGCATCGTAGGAGTGCATGTATGATTGATATGGCCTCACCTTACTGAAAATAGTCCCAATAGTCCTGTATATCACTGATAGAACCCTTAAGGCGTAAGCCATGTTAGTTGCCTGAGTGGCTAAGACTCCATTGGGTGTAAGCCTACTCTTAGCAAGCTTATAGAACTCAACAGTGTATAGTAGGTATGAGGGGCCGCCTTCCAATGGGTCTGTTGCATCAACTATTATTACATCGAATTTCTCATTGGATTCCTCGAGGAACCTCCTCCCATCACCTATAATTAGTTTAAACCTATTATCATAGAACGACCCACCGTGCATTTCAGGTAGATACTCCTTGGAAACTCTAACCACCTCCTCATCAATATCAACCATCACTACTTCCTTAACAGTATCCCACTTAAGCACCTCCCTAGCGGTGGCACCCTCCCCTCCACCAATTATAAGTACCCTCTCTGGATTCCCATTAAGCACCATTGCTGGGTGAACCAAGGATTCATGGTAAACGAACTCATCGAATAATGAACTCTGAACCTTACCATCAAGCACAAGTGCCTTACCTAAATCCTTAAACTCAACCACGGCTATCCTCTGGTACTTTGATTCACCAGAGTATAGGACCCTATTAACAGCCCTTAAATGCCAACTGAATGGGGTCTCAAACTCTATGAAATACGTACCCATTCTACTAACTTGATCCATTACACTACTCATTACGCCCAATCGCCATGAGTAAAGCCTAGTTCCCTTATTAAGCATTAACTCAAGTACGCAATGAAGCTCCTGAGGCTTTGCATTTTTCATGAATTAAACATTAACTAATATGCTACATTACCATAATCACGTAACTTACTCATTTAAGCTGAGCCATGCACTGCATGGGAAGTAGCGGCGGGTGGATTCGAACCACCGACCTCGGGGTTATGAGCCCCGCAGGATACCAGGCTTCCCTACGCCGCTGAAGTTCTTGAAAAATAGAGTGTTTATAAGGGTTTCCCCACTCAATGCTGGTTTACCTAGTAGCTATGAATAAAATACTCCTTAACAATAATTTAATTGACTTACCAATACTGGAGTTAAATATCTTGGGTGAATTAAATGACCTAGGATTATTCATAATTCCACAGTAAAACTTATATTTCAAGGAAACATATTTGAATTCATGAGGCTTTCCGTATTCTTCATAGGGGCCTCTAAGGATTTCATAGACAATACTAAACAATACCTGCAGAAGGCCTTCTCTGGTATTGAATTCGACTTCTTCACAATATCAAGCATTAATGAGGCATCAAGCACAGTATCTAGGTTACCAAGTGGCACCACTGGTTTGTTAGTCTTTAATTTCTGGAGTATTCCAAGTATTGTTAGGCCAATATTATCAAGGGGTATCCCAACAATACTATTCTCCGATACCTATGGTGGTTCAGGTGAGTTCCTAATGGAGTACTCTAGGGCGCTTAAGGCAAACCTACCTGTATTTGGTGTTGTCTTAAGGGACTTATCTAACTTAAATTCACTGAATAAGTACGTGAGGATGCTTGAGGCCATAGGTAAGTTAAGGGATTCTAGGATCGTTGCAGTGGTTGGGCCTGATGAATTAAATTTAATGCGCTTAGAGTATCCATTGAGTGTAGACCTCTATAGTTTACCAGCTTATCTTCAATCGATATTCGGTGTTAAGGTGGATTTAGTTAACATTAGGGACTTCAGTGAGAAGTACTACAGTAGGGTTACTGATGATGAAGCTAAACCCATTGCTGAGAGGTGGTTTAAGAATGCTGAGAAGGTTGTTGAACACACTATCGATGACTTAGTTAAACCCGCTAGGCTTTACCTGGCTCTTAGGAGGCTTATTGAGGATTATAAGGCTGATGCAGTAACCATTGATGATATAGTGCTTTATAATAGTGGCTTCCTTGATACTTGGCCATGCCTACCATTCATGGAGCTTACGCTTAGGGATAAGGTTGTATCAGTGTGTGAAGGGGACTTGATTTCAGGAACATTAATGCTATTGATGAAGTTCTACGCTAATGCCCCAGGCTTCATAAATGACCCAGCACCAGACATGGGTAAGGGGGAGATTGTTTACTTCCACTGTTACGCACCGGTAAACGCCAGGGGTTTTGATTCAATGAACTTAAGCCCATACATAATAACACCAGCACATGGAGGTGGTAAGAAGCTTTCAATACATGTTAAGCTACCTGTGGGTGAAACCGTGACCGTGATTGGCTTAAGCCCTGAGGAGAGGGTATTAGCTATGCATACGGCTAAGGCGATTGATAATGAGTATCATTTAAGGGCATGCGCCACAAAACTAGTAGCTAAGGCTAATGTTGAAGCGTTAGCAAGGAATTGGGTTTGGAGGGCTGGATGGCATAGGGTAGTGTTCTACGGTGACTGGAGGGAGGACTTAAAGGTAATGGCTAGGTTGCTTGGATTAAGAGTTATTGAGGAGGATATGTGATTAATACTTAGGGTAATTCACTTAAGCTTAAAGATCATCATTACTAAGGAATTAACTACCTATATTGATTGCCGAATTCCCTATATTGAATATGAATTAAGTTTTCTGAAAGGAGAAAGCTTTATAAAACCTAGAGTGGAAGAGTAACTCGAGGTGAGTAAAATGAACGTCCCAAGAATAAATTCCACATTAGGTTTAACTAAAGGGAACATGAGGAATAGAATTACTAACATTAAGGCCAACAGCACCTATATAGGCTATGAGCAAGATGATAGGAGGCCTAACAATGAGGTATTCGTAATTTACGGTGGTTTAGCATTCACTGCATTTACATATGATACTGCCTTAAGAACATATAAGGCTAACTAATCACGTTAATTAGGATCACACTGAAGCTAGCCTACGTTAATGCTTAAGCATTTTATGGTTGTAAGTGTGTTTAATGAAGCGGCTACGGCATGAAATAGCCTCTGCTCCATAGGAGCTCAGCATACTTAGTACCCTTAACCTGCCTTGGAGGTATTTTAACGTTAACTCTTATTAAATCCTCAGCATCAGGGCCCTCCTTACCTTTGACTAATATTACTCCCCCAGGCCCCACGGCTAAAGATGAGCCTATTAGCCTCCAACCCCTCCAAGGCCCCTTACTCATTTCACCAACACTGCTCACACCAATCATAGCTATATCATATAATCTAGACATTGTAATGTATGAAACAACCCAATGCCTCCCATATGGCCCATTTAAGTAACTTTCTCTACCCAAATCATATGTGGGTGGCACTGCCCAACCTGATGGTGAAAGTATCATAACAGCCCCCATCCTAGCCATTGAGTGGGCCAGAGCTAGGTTACTGGGTGCATTATCTATACATATGTCTACACCAATCCTACCGTACTCAGTACCCACGACACCAACCCTATCACCAACTTCATATATTTCCTGCTCCTCAGGGAGTAAGTTAATCTTCCTGTACTTCCACAGTAATTCACCCCTTGGGGATGCTACAATGGCTGAATCATACACTTTACCATTATCATGCTCTGTTAAGCCCGCAATAACATATACACCGTACAACTTAGCTGCGTTCACTAAGGTGTCACTATATGGGCCAGGTATTGGCTTAGCTAATTCAAGGGCATCAGGGTTAAGCCATCCAACATCCAGTGTTTCAGGTAAGACAACAATACTACAACCCATTGATGCGGAACGCTTAATGGCTTCAATAGCCCTACTTAAATTACCCTCAACATCACTGAAATCAACCTTAATCTGGCTCATGCAAACTGCTACTTCACCACTCATAATGTATGCACTTAATTCTTAGGTTAATTAATTTTCACCATGGGGTAAAACTTACCTGAAGCTGAATCTATGTAGTATTCTTAAATCAAGTGCATGCTAATTTAGGTAAGGTGTACCTTAAATGCATATTATTAACTCCTGTGGATTAATGCTGGGAAATATTTATATACCATATGCTCACGTTGAGCGTAATGGGTGATCCCAAGAGACCGAAGAAGAAGCACGTTGAGGGGAAACCAAAGAGGCTATGGAATAGCGACTTATTGATGAGTGAGCTTAGGCTTGTTGGTGAGTATGGTTTGAGAAATAAGAGGGAGCTTTGGTTGGCTAGGGCATTGTTAAGGAGCATTAAGCATAGAGCTAGGGAGATACTTTCAGCTCCAATGGAGGTTAGAGAGGAGGCTGAGAAGAGGCTTAAGGATAGGTTATTTAGAATGGGGTTAATAAGCGACATTAATATGCCATTGGATTCAGTGTTGGCGCTGGATGTAACCGCCATACTTGAACGCAGGCTTCAAACGCTAGTGTATAGGAAGGGTATGGCTAGGTCAATTCATGAGGCTAGGCAATTAATAGTGCATGGCCATGTATCAATAAATGGTGTTAGGGTTAGGTCACCTGGTTACCTTGTCCCAAGGAACCTTGAGGACGGCATAGGCTTTGCACCAACATCACGCATAATTAAGGCTAAGGCAGCTCAACAGGCTAATCAAGGGGAACAGGCAGCTAATCAATAGGTTTGAATAATGCTTAATAAGGTTACCCTTAATCCAATTTACTGAATATGAGGGGGCTATTGCTAGTATTAATGATTGCAGTGGCTTCACTGGCTATTGTAGTTAATCCACAGATTAACCCAGGTGGCTTAATTAATGCAACCCACGTAACCAACTACACTAAGCCTATACTTAACATTACTCTCAATGTTAATTTAATCAGCTTGACATACGAGGGTTGGGTTAAGCACCCAGTCAATAATGTAGTATCAACCCCCCTAAATTACTTCACTCTACTAATTAATGCATCAATAATTAACTCCACTAAGCCCATTAATGAGAGCACAACGTTAAGTGTCAGGATTGGCAACGTATACTCATACTCAACCTCACTTAACCTCACCGCGGGTTCCTATCAATTAGTTAATGTGCCGGTTTACTCGCTGCCATATGGTAATTACTCCATTAACATCACCTTAAGCATCATGAACTTCACAATAAGCAGATTATATAGCCTAATAATGTATAAGCCAGCAATAATTAGTGCATACCTGGCTCAATGCGGCTTAACTACATCACCTAGTAATAATTCTGGGGTAATTATACCCTATTCATCACCAGTATTGAATCTTGTGCTTTACTCAGCTGAACCTGTTAATTTAAAACTGGTTAGTAATATGGGTGGCGTTTACTCATCCTATAATGTTACCATTAATGGTGAGTACGTGTTCCAGGAACCATTAATATTCATAAATGGTACGGTTTCAACGCAACTAACATTCAATGGACAGACTTACTCCATGTATACGTTTCAAGTTAACTCAATAAGGCCATGGTACTCCGTCAACATTACCTATGGTTCAGCATCCTTAAGTGTGGCTAATGGTTCAAGCATTCCTGTAATAACTGGCCATGGCGTGGACCTCCATAGTTCATACTTAAGAAACTTAACCATGGAGATTATTGTTAATAATCAAGTTACAGGTAATAGCTTCCTCATAGTTAACCCTGGATCTTATAATGCCCAAGTATTATTCATGTACGGTAGCTGTGTAGTTGGATTAATTAGATTTAACATAAATGCGTATCAGCCGGCACCCTTTATTACATCACCTAATTCAACGGTACCACTTGGTGTTGATTCTAAAGTGATTATTAATGTTAATGTACCAACCCCAATCATTAAGGAGGACGTTTACGTCTCCCCATTATCACCCCAGTTCCCAGTAAGCATTAGTGGTAGTTCTGTGGTCCTGAGCGGTAATGGGGAATTCGCAGTGAATTTACTGGCATTTCAACCTGGTCCAATGCCTTTAAACGTATCCTTAACCATGGTTGATTACGGGGGGTACTCATACTACTTTAGCACCATAATTCTACTTAACGTACTTAAGCCAATAATGAGCATTACACCTGGATTACTTAACATAACGTATGGGGAATCAGCCACTATGATAGTTAACTTAACAGCTGAGGGATACGGTATAGTTAATCAAACCCTTCAATACCAAGTTACCCTAAACGGGATTAACATTGCATTAGGCTCAATAATAACGAATTCAAGCGGCTACGCCTTATTATCATTTAAGCCTAATAATACTGGTGTTTACGTAATATACGTAACATACTCCCCATCACAATCATTCTCAATAACCAGCCAAGCTAAGGTAATTGTTGAACCAGCTAAGGTCAATATAAGTTACTTAGTTAACTCAACAATTGTATATGGGGATTCATTAACAGTAATGGTTAACCTAAACCCGAGGATAACAGCCTCAATTTACCTGTACTTAAATAAATCATTCGTAGGCTACATTAATACAGCCAACGGTACAGGCTACACTTACGTGAAGCCTAATGAGGCAGGTTACTTCAACTTAACCCTATATTACCCAGGCTCCCGTAATTACTTACCATCAGTGGCTGAGGCATCACTAATGGTTCTTAAGGCTCCCTGCACAATTAATATGAGGATTAATGGGTCATTCATAGTGGGGGATGAACTCTTAATAAGCGGTAACGTAACTGCACCAATTAGTCAAATACCAATCTACGTGAATAAGTCATTAATAATGGTCCACGTAACTAACGGTAGGTTTCAGGAATCATATAGGCCATTCTACCCAGGATTATACAATATTACCGTGTACTGGCCTGGTAATAATAATTACTTATCATGTGGCTTCAATGAATTAGTGAAGGTAATTAAGGCTAATCCAAGGGTATTAATTAGGGTGCTTAATAATGGTACAATAGCCTCAGGTAACTCAATAATTATGCTCATATTAATTAAGGTTAATAACAGCTTACCAACAAGCGCTAATGCATCAATTCTAGTTAATTCAAGTGGAAGAGTAAGAAGTATTAATACTATAGTAAGTAATGAAACTGTATTAAGGATAATTACTGATAAGGCTGGGCCATGGGTTATTTACGTTAAGTACCTTGGTAATGAGTGGCTTAATAATGCTTACATAGGCCCTATTATTATTTACGTTGTCCCAGGAATATTCGGAATCCCATGGTATATTTTCACAATATATGCATTAGCCATTATAATGGGCCTCATAATATCACTACTCATGCGCCATAGTTAACCATTAATAATACTGCACCCCTTCATGGTTTATCATACAGAATGCTTAATAAATAGGCTACTTACTTTAGTTACCTGTGGATTATAAATCAATTCCAGATAATACTTGCCCAATCTCATACCTAGACACCACCCACATCATCTTACGCATACTTTACCATAGGGTAAACCTATGTTTATCATTAGGTTTAGACTGCATGGGGTTACCCGTGGTTTCAACATCAGTGTTAACCATGAGGAATTGCGATAGGGATTCCGTATATAAATTATTTAGGAGGCTGCTTAGGGCAAGGAATAAACTAGGTAAGAACATTAAGTTACTTGAGTTAGGTGATATTAAGGTTTACTTAAGGATTTCTAAGACTAAAGGCAGTATTCGCATTTACGATGGTTACATGATGAATAGCCGTGACTGCAGTAAGTTAAATAAATGTGTAACAGTGAATAACGTGACCCTACTCTACATTTACTTACTTATACGGCTTTCCGGCAGAAACATGGTGCTTATTAATGTTCCCGACGCATTAATATGGATTGCCAGGGTTTTCGGTAAGGAGACTGCTATATCAATACTGGATCTAATTCATGACTACATGGAGAGGGGTGAACTCTCCAGTGGGGTTAATTCCTTATTAAGCATGCTTAGCTTAATGGGGTTAAGGATAAGTAAGGAGCAGTTTGAGAATGCGCTGCTGCCAGCAAGGAGGATTCTACGGATGATAAGAAGCACCTAATTTAAATCAATTCCTTAATGTAAGCAACTACTCGCCCCGCCTCATTAACCTATCAATGAACCATGGTACAATTGAATTCTTAATGGCTGTAATAACCATGCTTAACCTACCATTCAACAGTTCCTTCGCTAGGAACCCAGCCCTTAGGTAGAAGACCCTGTAGGCGTATTGAAGCATCTTATCAGCCTGCTGCCTAGTGAACCTGTAGCCCCTCATGACAGCCCTCAATGTAGTGTAATGCTCCCAATTCCAATCCTCAATGAGATTCTCGTTAACCGCCTGGTAGTATAGGGGTGTGCCTGGGTATGGTGTGGCCACGGTGAATTGAGCATACGATGGGTCAAGCTTAGCAGCGAATTTAGCCGTCCTCTTCATGTCATCTATGGTTTCCCACGGGAAGCCTATGACGAATGACGCCACTGCATTAACCTTAAGCTCATGAACCCATTCAAAGACTTTAATCGCCTGCTCAATGGTTATCTTCTTACCAATCCTATTTATGGTGTCTTGGCTTGCTGACTCAACACCAAAGTAAAGGGCTGTGCAGCCATGATTCAATAAGTCATTCATCATCTTCTTATCAATGGTATCAACCCTTGAGCCACAGGAGAAGTTTATATCCAGTTTCCTCTCCTCTAATTCCCTTAGGAATTCGTAAACAAATCTCTTGCTCAGTGTGAATTCATCATCAGTGAAGACTATGGTGTTTGCACCATACTTATTCACGGCATCCTCAATCTCATCGGCAACATTCTTAGCCGACCTATACCTAATTAACCTACCCCAGTAGTATGATGTTGAGCAGAAGGAGCAGCCGTATGGGCAGCCGCGGCTAGCCATTATGTGAATTATTTTAATTGGCTTACCAAATATTGTGTACTTATCCATTGGTAATAAGTGGCGTGCCGGGAATGGTAACTCATCTAGGTTCCTTATGGGTGGCCTATCACGTGTCTTAATAATCTCACCACCACTCTTGAAGGCTATGCCATTAACCTCCTTAAGCGCGTCCTTACTCACCCCAATCTTCTCAATAGTGTTAACGAGATCCAGGGTAGTGTACTCACCCTCACCCCTAACCACTACATCAACTCCATTATTTAAGGCCTCCTCATACATGAATGATACATGCGGCCCACCCATCATTACAGGTAGGTCCTTATCATACTCCTTAATCGCCTTAACAGCATCATAGGCCTTGTATATTGTTGGGGTTAATGCCGTTAAACCAACAATATCAGGACCCCATGCCTTAACCTCATTAATGAAGGTTCCTAAGTCAATACCCTCAGTGGGTGAGTCAATTATCTTAACCTCATGCCCAGCCTTCTCAAGGACTGCCGCAATCCAAGCTAACCCAAGTGGTGGTGCCCTGAGTCCAAGAACCTTATATATCTCCATTTTATCAATATTCGGTGGAACAGCTAACAGCACCCTCATTAAGTAATCACCTCACTTAAACCCTAGCTTAGAGACCGTGACCTTAATCTTAGCCCACTGCTCAGCCTCCTCCTTAAGCCTCCTCCACTCCCTGGAATTATATATGCAGCCTGGATCTGGGGCTAGGACATCACCAAAGTAACCATATGCCCTAGCCCTGCAGCCGCCGCAAATCATCTTATATGGGCATTGGCCACAGAAGCCCTTAAGCCTACCCCTATCCCTGAAATTCTCCATGAATGGATCCATCCAAATACTCCAGAATGACTTAGTCCTAAGGTTGCCGACTGGGTAAGGTAGGAAGACGCATGGGGTGAGCGTGCCCTCCGGCTCAATGGCCGCATATATTCTACCGGCCCCACAGCCACCAATGAATTCGGTTAACTCCCTTGTTATTGGGTCACTGGCAACCACGAAGTGAGTTGGAGCTGTATCCTTATTGTTACTTAACTGGTTAACAACCCTACCGTAGTATGGTGCGGTGGTAACTATCTCCATGTTCCTCCTCTTCATCTCCATGTAAATGTGCCTCATGAAGCCCTCCCTCTCCTCGGGGGATAGGTCAATATCCAGGTTCTCACGACCCCTACCCACTGGGACAAAGTTGAAGAATACAACCCTCCTTACGCCTATTTCCTGGGCTAAGTCAAGTATCTTATCAACCTGGTCAATATTAGTCTTAGTAACAGTGAAGGCTAAGGCCACACTGAAGCCCAACTTAACGGCATTAATAAGCCCCCTAACTGCCTTATCCCAAGCACCCTCAACACCCCTAAACTTATCGTGTACAGCTGGATCAGCGGCATCAATACTAATCTCCACGTACCTTAACCCAGCCTTCTTAGCCTTTTCAGCAAACTCCATGTTAGCGAACATTAATCCATTAGTGGCCACCGCTGAGTAGAAACCCCTCCTATTCATTTCACTTAACACAGCCCAGAAGTCCGGGTGTATTGTTGGTTCACCACCTGATAAGGCTATTGCCGGTACACCGGCCTCATCAAGCTCCTTAACAACCCTAAGCTTCTCCTCCACTGTTAATTCATTTGGTAATGGTTTACCAGCGTTCTGGTAGCAGTGAATGCACTTAAGGTTACATAGGTTAGTGAAGTTCCAAACTATGAAGAATGGGGCTGGAAGCTTCTGCGGTGTGGTTACACCAAATAACGCAATACCCTTAAGTGTGGTCACAATACCCCTCCTAATGGCTGGATCACTCAGTAACTGCTTAACATCATCCTCATTAGCATGGAAGTAACTCATGCTTAATTTAACCATAGCCTTAAAGAATGGCGATGCTAAATGCGCAATGGTTGGGCAGGGTTCATTACCTGCGTAGGCAGCCATAATCCACTCAAGCAGAGGTTTCCTCTCACCATTAAACTCAACCTCCTTCATTAAGGCTGATAATGCATGGCGCACAGCACCCCTATTAAGCATCCTAATAGCCGCTATTAACGCACCCGTGCCACTCCTCTCAGAGACCTTATTAGTAATATTATCCATGGCTGAAGACATAATTCTTTATAATGCGTTTACTGAATATTAGCCTGTTTACCCATTAAACCAATATTCTACGCAATGATGCTTCCATATTAAGGTAGGACCGCTCATGAATTCCTCCTAACGTTAACTATTATGAATGCTAGAAAGGCGATGAGCATTCCTATTACCACTAGGTTAATTATTAAGGTAGCCTCAATGTGAATATCAAAGGGTAATGCGAAGAGAGCCAGCACTAGAAATATTATAGACAGCATGTAGGCTAGGCGCGCCACACTTGGATCCAGCTCCATAATTAATCTACATTAGAGTGGTAAATATAGTTTAGCTTAACCTTAATTCATAATTCTCATTAATGAATGCAATGCCTCAAATCACTACTTAGAGGTGATTAAGGCCTTAGATTTAAATAAGTACGCTATTGCACCAGTTACCCAGGCGATCAATAATCCAACCCCAACTCCCCTAAAGTACATGCTTCCCCTTATGTAGGATAATGAGATAAATATTATACTTAGAATCAATTCAAATAATATAAGCACTGCATCCAGTTGCCTCAGTAACCTAAGTCTCCATTCAGGTAAAGGCATTTTTCACAAAGTTCTTTAATGAAAAGTTTTTTANNCTACTTCACTATGCGTTTAAAACCTTAGCATTACCTTGGTTAACTTGCTTTTAGGCTTGGGTTTAATAATTGGTGGCCATAGCCCTATTCCTGGATGGAGGTTAACGTGGGCGATAAGTTTAACTCTAATTAGGGTAAGTGGGCTTATGGTTAAGGTGGGTTTAATAGGCTTAGGAACAATGGGTTGGAGGATTGCTAAGAACCTCAGGGATGATGGATTACTAGTGGGTGTATTTAATAGGACAATGAGTAAGGCAATTAAGTTTGCCGAGGAGTTTAAAGTTAATGTATTTAATAGTCCTGCTGAATTAGCTAGAAATGTTGATGTGGTGGTGTCGATAGTGTCCGATGATGATGCTGTTAAATCCATTATACTGGGTGAGAATGGTGTAATTAATGGGATTAGGCAGGGTTCCCTAGTGATTGAAATGTCAACAATATCACCTTTTACATCAATTGAGTTAGCTGGTAAAGTTAAGGAGAGGGGTGGGTTAATGGTTGATGCACCAGTCATAGGTACTTCAGTGCTCATTGAGAAACGGGAGGCTGTAGTGCTAATTGGTGGTGAGGAGGAGGCTTATGAGAGGGCTTACGAAGTGGTTAAACACTTCGCCCATCATATAATTCACGTTGGGCCAAATGGGTATGGGCTTTACGCAAAATTAATCAATAATGCCTTACTTGGCTCCTACGTAGCAGCATTAGCTGAGGTGGTTAATTTAGGTGAAGCCATGGGGTTAAGCAGTAGCGTAATAATGGATGTTTTAACTAAATTATCAAGCGCTAGGTCACCAACCTCTGAGCTTAAGGTACCTAAGATGATTAATAATGACTTCACCACTCAATTCGCCACTAAACACATGAGGAAAGACCTTGACTTAGTTAATAAGGAGGCAAGTAGACTAGGTGTACCAGTGCCAATGGCCGCATTATCACTTCAACTATATAGGATGAGTGAGGCAAGTGGATTAAGTGATGAAGACTTCTCGGCCATAATTAAAATACTTAAGAAGCGCAACTTAACTCAACACTAGTAATGCACCTTGAAGCCTTAAATGCCTTCAACACTGCTTTAGCATTAAGCTTCCTTTAAATCTTATTCATAATCCCTTGAATGCCGCATCACTGTAATTTATATACTATTATAGGTTTAGCAAATAGAGGCTGGCTCCTATATAAAGGTATATAATCAATAGCATAATGAGGAAATAAATGAGTAGGCTAAGAGGTGGCTCATGGAGTGTAGATTTAAATTATTAATGTTTATTTAGTTAAGGTTTAATGGTGCAATACTTTAAATATTAGGCTTAAAGCTTAGGGTATGGTTGAGGTTACTGTTCAAGAGTTAACCAGTAGGGTTAGCCTCGTGGGTACGTATTATGGTGACGTTGAGTTAAATATGGTTTACGTTAAGGATAGTGGGGTACTGCTTGATACATCAACATCAAGTATAATTGAGGAAGTTATTAAGGTAATTGGGTTACCTAAGGTTGCTATAATAACGCATCCTCATGAGGATCATGCAGGTGGAAGCGGCTACTTAGCCAGTAGGGGTGTTAAGGTTATTGCGCATGAAGCTGCCAGGGGATTCTTATACAATAATGTAATTAATGTGGATTCCTTCTTCCCACTTAAATATAGGTCATGCTTCACCCCTGAATTCACTGAATCCTTCATAAGGGACTTTAGGAGTAAAGTTGGTTCACCTGTGGTTCACGAGTCCTTTAGGGGTATGCTTGATTTAAATGGCGTTAAGTGCATTGAAGCCTTCGGCCACACTTCAGGTACTGTGGTGTGTATTGTGGATAACGTAATGTTTACATCAGATGCAGTACAGGGCTTAGGTATAAGGGGGTTGAGTACAACTGATTCAATACCACAGGTTTCATCAATTGATGACTATTTGCAGACGCTTAATACGCTTAAGAGTATTAAGGTTAAGATGCTTGTACCAGGGCATAATTATTTACCATTCGCCAAGAGGGTTCTTGAGGGTAATGAAATTGAGGGATTCATTGAAGCATCAATTGAAGCAATTAATAGGCTGCTGGGGATAGCTAAGGCGCTCCTCAGTGAGAGGGCATTAACCATCTGCGAGTTTGCAGATAATCTAATACATGAGTATGGGGTTAAGAGGAGTCTGTATCCACAGGCTTTAATAACGGCTAACGCCATAATAAGATTCTATAAGAGGAGGAGGTTACTTAAGATTATTAAGGAGGGTGATGTGGAACTTTACTCAATCAAGTAAACCCTCCTGCCTCCTTATGTTAGGATCCTAATACACTACCTATCATGCGGTGGCTTACCATATTATACTTAATTATAGTAATACTTCACCTTCCCCACATTAATAATTCGCCGGCACACCTAATTAAGGTGCTAATGGAATTAAGCCACTTTTAGCTGCTGAACTTGGAAATCATGAAATTAAATAATGATTTAATTGGTAGTTAATGTTATTAATACTTCCCTAGTTAAATCACTATGCGTGAATTAAGGATTACGGACCTTAAGGTAGTGACTCTTCAGGCTAATTTTGAATGGACCTTTGTGAGGGTTTATGCAGGTGACCTTTATGGTACCGGTGAGGCTGGCCCAGCCCCTGGGCTTAAGGGTATGGAGCAGCACTTCAGGAGGCTCCTCATTGGTGAGGATGCGCTTAAGGTTAGGCGTATTGAGCAGAAGATTAGGTGGGCTACATTATATGCAGGTACGAGTACTTATCACTTAGCCTCTGCAATAAACATAGCCCTCTACGACTTAATTGGGAAGTACCTAAACATGCCTATTTGGCGGTTACTGGGTGGTTATAGGGATGAGGTGAGGGTTTACGTTGACGCCCATGGTGGTAAGGGGCTTGAGGCAATGAACTCACTCCTACTTCCTGAGCAGTTACCATGGCTCACCGAGGCTGAGGTGGAGGCTGGTAGGTTAGTTACGAGTAATAATCCAATACATGGTAGGCTATCCATTGAGAAGTGGAATAATGACTACAGCCCAGAGGCGTACGCTGATAGGGCTAAGAGAATGGTGGCTGAGGGCTATACGGCAATTAAGTTCGACCTTGATGTACCAACACCATACACTGACCCTAAGCTCATAATGAGTGGTGAATTAACACTTAAGGATATTGACTACTTGGCCTCAATAGTTAAGGCTGTTAGGGATGCTGTTGGTGATGGAATAGACATAATGTTTGACCTACATTGGAGATATAGCGTTAATACTGCGGTGAGGATTTGTAAGGCGATTGAGCAGTATAGGCCTAGGTGGATTGAGGACCCAACCCCAGCACAAATAACGGTGAGTAACCTTGATGAATTTAAGTTGATCACGCAAAACTGCAGTGTACCAATTGAAACCGGTGAAAACATGTATACTGCCTATCAATTTAAGGATCTAATAGGCACTGGGGTTAGGGTTTGGGCACCCGACATTACTAAGGCAGGTGGTATTAGTGAGGGGGTTAGGATAGGGGAGTTAGCCTCAATGTATGATATAGAGTACTCACCCCACAATATATCATCACCAATAGGTACAATGGCCCACGCTCACGTTGCTTCAGCAGTAAACACTTTTGGGGTTCTTGAATTCCATGGCCACGATGTGCCATTCTGGGGTGAGGTGGTTAAACCCAGGAGGAGGATTATTGAGGGAGGCTACATTAAGCTCACTGATGAGCCTGGATTAGGTGTTGACCTAGACTTAGATGCCTTAAGAAGGTACTGGCCTAATGTTGAATTATGAACCCTAGAGTAATTATTTACTTTATGTAACAGTGGCGCCTAGGGCATGGGCTAGTGAACCCACTAGGTATGTTACTGCCAATGCAAGTAGGCTTAACCCAACATTCCTTGCAATAACGTTACGCATTCTAGCGTTACTTGAAACTGCAGTAAATACACCGGCCACTGACGTGGCTATAATCATTAGTACTATTGATGTAAATAATGCTGCGTACCTGCTCACTAATCCAATGGTTGGGAATGGTAGTATAACTAAGGTGGCGCCGATTATGTAGGATACACCAGTGCTAATTGCTGATTTAGCCGCATTCTCAGTGGACTCCACGTAGCCTAATTCCCTCATTATAACTATATCAGATACTGCATCCTTATATCCACTTAACTCCTTTGCAATACTCTTAGCCTTCTCCTCAGGTACACCACTATTCCTTAGAATATCAAGCACCTTATCACTAACAGCACTAATTGGCATTACCCTGAGGGCTGTCTTAACCTTACTCACCCTATAGTTCATTAATTCAGACTGAGCCTTAACAGACATGTATGCCCCTATACTCATTGATATTGTGCCGGCAACACCCACTATTAAGCCAGCCATTGCTATTAACATTGGGTTAGCTACAACAGGTACTAATCCAGCTAAGGCTGCCATTACCTCAACTAAGCCATCACTCATACCATATATGAAGTCCCTAATGTTACTGAAGCGTTCACTCATCTTAGTGGCTTCCTCTATGAAGTAATCCTCGTGTATTACTTCATCCCTAATTATTTCATTAAGCGCCGGATCCTTAACAATATCCCTAGCATTAACGTACCTTATTATAGCCTCATCCTCCTCCCTCTCCCTAAGCCTAATGACAACTGCAAGGCCGAAGAGTAGCCTTAGGGTTAGGTAGAAGATGATTTTAAGCCACGGAATCTTAAATTCCCCAATACTTAAACCCAATTCCCTAGCCCTTGATTCCCAATATCTCGCATGCTTAAGCTCCGTTGAGGCAATCTCCTCCAATGCCCTCCTCCTATCCCTATTCCTCTCGACTCTAGCAAGGGCACTGTAAACGTAGTAATCCGTTAACTCATCTTTATAGAATTCAACGTAATCAACATTATCCACTACTTCACTATGCTGGCTCATTACAGCCATCATACTCACCCCTTTAAATAAACCCTTCGCAGGGAGGTGCCATGGGTTAAGTGAATGGGAATATATTTAAACCACTAGCAACTATTTAGTACTATATGGCTATTGAACAAACCAGTGAGGCGATTAGCGTAGGGGGAAGGGGTATTGAGGTTTTATTTTACCCATCATCAGTGGCAGTAATTGGGGCAACACCTAAACCAGGTCACGTCGGCTACGTTATAATGAGCAACCTGCTTAGTAAGTTTAAGGGGAAGGTTATTCTAGTTAACCCAAGGTACGATTCAATAAACGGCGTAAAATGCTATAAGAGCATTACTGAGGTTAATGATGAGGTTGACTTAGCAGTGGTAGCGGTACCAGCTCCAGTGGTTCCCCAGGTTACTGCTGATGCTGTTAAGAAGGGTGTTAAGGCATTGATAATAATTAGTGGTGGATTCAGCGAGGTTGGGGATGAGGGGAGGAGGCTTGAGGATGAGGTTAGGGAAATAGTGAAGAATACTCAAGTTAGGGTTCTTGGCCCAAACTGCATAGGGGTTTATAATGCCGATAATGGCCTTGACACCTTCTTCCTACCTGAGGATAGGATGGGTAGGCCACCTAAGGGTCCAATAGCCTTAATAAGTCAATCAGGGGCTGTTGCAGCGGCAATACTTGACTGGGCATCAAGGAGAAGGCTAGGCATAGGTTTAGCCGTGAACTACGGTAATAAGCTTGACGTTAATGAATCAGAGCTGCTGGAGTACCTGGCTAATAATAGTAATGTTAAGGTGATTACAATATATATGGAGGGCTTAAAGTACCCTGGCGAAGGCTTAAGATTCCTTGAAACAGCAAAGAAGGTTACACAGATGAAGCCCGTTATAGTTTATAAGGCAGGTAGGACTAAGGCATCGGCAGGTGCTGTGGCAAGCCACACGGCTGCATTAGCTGGTGATTACGAAATATACAGGGGTGCCTTTAGGCAGGCTGGCTTAATTGAGGCTAACAGTGTTAGGGAAATGTTCGATCTAGCCAAGGCCCTAGCTACACAACCCTTACCAAGGGGTAGGAGAGTACTTGTGCTTACTGATAGTGGGGGAATGGGGATTCAGGCTGTTGATACCTTATCAACACTGGGCCTTGAGGTCCCTGAATTACCTGAAACAATACAATCAATGCTTAGGAAATTCCTACCACCCCTAGCTATAGTTAGAAACCCAGTTGACGTAACGGGTAGTGCAACTGATGAGTACTATAAGATAGTGCTTGACTCAATCCTACCCACCAGCTACGTTGACATGGCAATCATAATAGCGTTAATGCAAATACCCGGCTTAACCCCAAACCTAGTTAACTACATTATTGATGCTAAAAGATATGGGAAACCCATGGTTGTGGTCTCCTTTGGTGGCAGTACAATGATGGAGAAGTTCAATGAGTCCCTGGAGGATAGTGGAATACCGGTTTACGCAACGCCAGATAGGGGTGCTAGGGCATTATGGGCTCTGGTGCAGTACAGTATGATTAAGAAGATGCTTAGGGAAGGGGTGGAGTAGCATGGTTCACGATATAATTATTAGAGCCCTCTCTGAGGGTAGGTTTAAGTTGCTTGATCATGAGGCCTATGAGTTACTTGAGGCATACGGCATACCAACACCTGGGTATAGGGTTGTTTCGAATTACGAGGAGGCCATTAAGGCAGCCAATGAGGTTGGTTACCCAGTGGCAATAAAGGTGGTTTCCCCTGACATAATGCATAAGACTGATGTTGGGGGCGTAGTACTTAATATTAATAATGATGATGACGTTAAGAGGGCTTGTGGTGAAATAAATAATAATATTAAGCACCTAGCACCATACGCCAGGGTATTCGGCTTCCTAGTTCAACACATGGTTCAAGGGGGGCTTGAGGTAATTATAGGTGGTTTAAGGGATAGGATATTCGGTACAGTGATCCTATTCGGAATTGGGGGAATACTGACTGAACTGTATAAGGATACTTCAATGAGAATAGCCCCAATCACTGAGGATGATGCGTTAAGCATGATTAAGGAGACTAAGGCCTACCAATTAATGATAGGCTATAGAAGCATGCCGAGGAGGGACATTTATTCACTAGTGGATATAATCGTCAAATTCTCTAGGCTAATGACCGAGAACCCACAGATCTCTGAGGCTGACTTAAACCCAGTTATAATGCTTGAGAGCGGGAAGGGTTCATATGCAGTGGATGCCAGGTTCATAATAAAGCCCACCTAAATTAAAACCCACTATATTGATTGAAAACCCTTATATGAAATTACACTGTATCGGCTATTAGCTTAAGGCTATCTTTATCAAGTCTCTTTAAGTCGATTTCATATATATTATCGTGAATATCAACTAAGGTTAATTTACTATCCATAAGCATTACATTCCTCCTACCCCTAGTGTTAACCACCACCTCACCATAATTAGTAACAAGATGCCACTCTAATTCATCACCCTTAACGTTAATACTCTTAACTTTCACTGTCACAGGTTTAAAGTTATTCAATGCTATTGCAGTTTCAAGTAGCTTAACTGACTCAGCATCAAGTGCCTTATAGTTGCTTAAAATGAAGCGCTCCTTACCATCCTTATCATAGAATATTACGTACTCAGGCTGGGATATTGGGAACGGTAACTTTGGCTTAAGATCCCTATAAACCTCCCCCTTAACAATTAATGTGATTAGGCTCTTCCTGCTCCCTGGCTTAACCTTAACTTTACTTGGCTCAATCATAATGCCCTCAACGTAATCCCTAAGGGTCAAGGCATTTCCATCATCATCACCGTTCTTAAGAAGCTTTAACTCACCGGTGAATAATTCAAGCTGATCCTTAAACATGTTGTAGAAGTACCCCCTCTTAGCCAATAATTCACTTGGCTTACCCTCCTCCACAATTTCCCCATTCGCCATAACTATAACCCTATCCGCGCTCATGACTTCGACGAAACTATGCGTAACGAATATTGCAGTCCTACCCTTAGCCAGATTCATAATGGCCCTGTAGACCTCAGCCTCATTAATAACGTCAAGGTTTGACGTTGCTTCATCAAGTATTACAATATCCGGCTGCTTAATAATTGCCCTCGCAATTGAAATCCTCTGCCTCTGGCCACCAGATAATGATGAGCCCCTCTCACCTAGGTTAGTGTCATAGGCTAGGGGTAACTGCATTATCTCATCATGTATCCTAGCAGCCTTGCAGGCAGCAATGATCTCCCAAGGCTCAACATTCCTCCCACTACCGTAAGCCACATTGAAGGCCACTGTACTATCGAATAAGGCTACCTCCTGCGGCACGTAGGCTACCCTATCCCTAAGGTACTGTAGGTCAATTTCCTTAATATTAACTCCATTAATCCTTATCTCCCCTGAGTCAACATCATACATCCTGAGCAGTAGCTTAGATAATGTACTCTTCCCTGAACCACTCTTACCAACCACGGCAACCTTCTCGCCGACCCTTATTTTCATGTTTATGTTCTTTAAGACTGGCGTGTACTTATCGTAGCTGAACCAAACATTACTGAATAATATGTCGCCCTTTAAGTCAGGCTTCTTAGGCTTCTCAGGCTGCTTAACGTCAGGCTCAGCCTCCATTATCTCCCTAAGCCTATCCCCTGAGGTCACTGCCTGCTGTATGAATGGTATTATGTTGCTTAGGTTATTTATAGGCCCGTAGAATTGAGCCATGTAGGATACGAATGCGGTCAAGGTACCTAATTGAATAGTACCTGCAATAACCTGTTCGCCACCAAACCACCACATCATTACTGTTGATAATGATGTCAGTAAGCCTAGGAATGGCCAGTAGCTGACATTCATCTTAGTTACCTTAACCTGAGACTCATAAAGCCTATTAAGGAGGTCATTTAACCTATTAGACTCATAATCCTCCTTGGCGAAGGACTTTATAACCATGTAATTAGGTATAGTATCCGATAAGGCGCTGGTTACATCAGCGCTCCTTCTCCAATTCCTGTGGTAAACCCTATGAGACTTCTTACGGTACCTATATATCATGTAGGCTATTACTGGGGTTGGCAGTAGTACGAATAAAGCTAATTTAACATCCATGGTAAACAATATTACACCTATACCTATTAGGGTTAGTACATTAACTATAAGCGTCGGTAAGCCCCAGACCATTAACCACTGGGTGTTGCCTGCATCATTAGTTAACCTTGAAAGTATCCTACCTGTCGACATCCTATCTATGAATGAGGCTGAAAGCTTCATAACATGCTCAAAAACCTTAGACCTAATGTCATTCACAACCCTCTGCCCAACAGTGTTAAGTATGTAATTCTGGGCTATGGATAAGGCCGTAACCCCCACATATGATCCTATTAACGTTAATGTTAAATTAATGAAGAGCTTCATTGAATGCGTCTTGGTTAAGAAGACGTTATCGATCAGTATCTTAAGCAGGTAAGGTGGAACTAAGTTAAGCATTGCTATGCTTATGGATAATATAATACCTATAAGCATCTTATGCCAGTAAGGCCTCATGAAGTTAAGTAGCCAAAGCAATGTACTCTTAACATTCGGCTTCCTATTCTCCCTACTTAATGTAACACCCTCGTAATGCCCATTACCGTTTATACGCCCATTAACGAATATCGAGAACCTCCTAAACTCCTCAATAGGTTTCTTAGTGAAGTAAGCCGCCTCAATCTCCTCACCATTCTTCATAACTAGGATAAGCTTACCTATACCAATCCCATCCTCAATGTAAACCCTCTGTATGTCGCTTAATTGGTAAGACTCCTGTTTACCATCATAACTCACTATTATTCTATCATCTTTTGTTAAACATACTTCACTATTCCTGAATCTGAGATCTTTATCTAAGTCGGAATCCACCTTAAAGACGCAATCCATAAATGGTTCTTAGGCCGCCTTTAACCTACCATATTAATAAACCTTTTCCCATTAAGTCTTAGTAAAATCTTTATAATGCTTAGTGATGAATATAAACAATGTATATGTATCATAATGAGTTGTTGTTTTATATAATAATTAAATAGTTAAGAGTAAGTATCATCCCCTATTTTAGTTAGCCAGCATGTTAGCCTCATTAAGTATTAACTCGGTGGGATCCTCAAGACCCTTTATTAAACCTACCTTACCCATTCCCATAGCCTTACGTATACTGGAAACCAGCCTACTTGGTTTAACCCTAATTAATGGTGCACCAGCCTTAATCACATACCTATCAGTATAGTAGGTTGATGGGAAGTAGGATATTGATGGGACACCTAGTAGTGCAGCCTCCACAGCAAAGGTTGATCCACCAGTTATGACTAGATTTGAATAGTAGGCTAATTGAAGGCCATCAATTGGTTTACTCGGCATTACCACTCTACCGTTCCTTAATTCACTGGAGAACTTGCTAATCACTAACTCCCTCTGGTCATCATATCTAGGGAACACAACCACCTTAAAGCCCTCCTTCAATAGGAATTTAATCGCCTTAACAGCGATTCTAGATTGCTCACCGTAATTATAGTAGGCTGCCTTACTCTCCTCAAACCTGAAAATCACGTATTGGTCGCCATTCCTTAAACCCAACTGCTCAACCTCACCCCAATTAGGCTTAAACCTATAGACCCACATTACCTCAAAGACGCCGTTAAAGAACTTAACCTTACCCTCCTCACCGTGTGGAATATAAGCCATTAGCCTCCTCTTGGGTATAGCTATAGGTGCAATAACACTATTAGCCAGTGGTAAGGTTAGTTTATTAACATGAAAGGCGTGGACTGTATCTGTTAAGGCTATTGATGGCTTACCTAAACCGAAGGCTACTCGAAAGGCGTCAGGTGATGTTAATGATACGTGAACATTAAAACCATTAACTACATCAATTAATTTAAGGCTCCTACTGAGCCCATTAATCAGCTTACTTTTAACATCATCACCATGCTCACCCTCACAGTACCCATTTATGCCATACATCTTTAACACATTAATAACGTAGTCGTAGCTCCTACACGTGATTATGAACCCATAACCCCTCCCCATACCCTCCAACGCCAGCACTGAGGCTATTCTAGCCTGCTTAGCCGTTAATGCATCGAACCATATTAGCATTAATAGGTTAATGGGCTGTAATTATTAAGCTTAGCTTTACAAGCATTTAAGTGAATCAGGTTCTTCGTATAGTGGCTGTGGCGCAGTGAACACCACCATAGCCGCCAACCAGTTCACTGACGTCTATTGTTATGAAGTCCACACCCTCATTAAGCACATCCGGCCTATATGGGAAAATACGCCCCTCACTCTTCATCTTATCGTAACCTGACTCCACGTATTGTAATGTAGCTTGCCTAACTGGGTCATCACTGCTTCGCAGCCTCCTAATCATCTTCTTAATATTCATCTCAATGTTAGGCACCAGTATTCTCCTATCCTTAAGGGTCAGGAAGTTTGAGGCGAAGGCTGCCTGCTCAACAATGGATAAGTTAATTACGTTGAAGCCCCTCTGCCTAATATAATCAAGTAATGTGGCTTCACTCACCTTCTCCAACCCGTCTTGAGCCCTTGCGTAAACGGTGACTTGAGTATTCTTCATTAATTCCTCATTCCCTATCACTAAGCCGTCGCCGGCAACGTTAAAGTATGTGTCAAGGTGCATTACAAGCATGTTATCCCCCCATGGGTGTTTAGGTATCTTAGCAATAACTAATTCATCGAAGTCCAGTAGACCCATTATCTGCTTAACCCCATTAATACTACTCCTCCACCCATACCCAATTATTGCGAAGTCACCCATGGGCATGAAGTCGCCTCCCTCCAGGAAACCCGGCTTAATTAACTTATATACTATTGGTGCGTTTATAGCCTTAAAGAAGAGTTCAGTAACCATTGGTTCAAGCCTCCTTTGAAGCATTCGCATCCTACCCATTACAACGCCTGCCTTAACAACTAACTGTTGATCCCTAGTGTAGTATAGGTTAGCCATTGGGTTCCTATTAATTATTCTTGCCATTAAATTCGTCTTAGTTCTCCTAATAATGATCGCCGGCCTCAGTATGAGTATGTTGAATAATGCTTCAGGATCATATGATGCTAGGCTCCTTAGGAAGTCGGTGTAGGCGTCATCACTTAAATCCCCCTTATACACTATTGATGACTTAACAATAGACACAACAGCCTCCCTGAACTCACTGCTATGCCTCATCCTCTGTATTATTATGCTTTTAAGCCTGTGTACAGTAACCCCCTCACTCATCATTACGTGTTCCATGTTTTGATGCTCATAAAGCGCCTCATCCATACTAAACACTCCCTCGTATAGGAAGGCCTTAGGGTAAAGTAACCCGTAGAACATTTCCACGCCAGGCCTATGAACCATAACCTCACTTAACTTATCCCATTCACTTCTAACCAACACTAGTTGTTTGACTAGGCATAGCTTAAATAGATTATACCTAAGCCTAAAGTTAAGGTGAATTAAGTGCCTAAGCCTGCTAAGGGATCGGAGTACTTGAGGGGGTCGATGATCAGGGAGGTTAATACACTGGTTGATGAACTTGAGGGCAGCGGGATAGATGTAATTAAAATGCACATTGGCCAACCTGGGGTACCACCCTCAAGTAGGTTAATAAGTGATTTCACAAATCTGCTTAAGGAGAAGCCCTTTGAGTTAAGCGCCTACTCCTCAACACCTGGAATACTTGAGTTAAGGGAGGCTATTGCTGATGATTATCACAAGTACTCGGGTGTTAAGGTTTCTCCATCAAATATCTCAGTAACCACAGGCTCCTCTGAGGCTATAATAACATTAGCCATGGCTTTCCTAAACCCAGGCGATAAGGTTGTTGTACTTAACCCAACCTACCTGCTATATAAGCCAATTATGCAGTACTTTAATGCTAAGGTCACTGAGGTTAAGGTGAGTATTAGTAATAACTTTAATCCTGACCCTGAGGAATTGAAAGAGGTTATTGATAAGGACACTAAATTAATAGTGCTTGTTAATCCAGATAACCCAACTGGCTCAACCCTTAGAGATGAGGTTGTTAAGACTGCAGTGGACTTAGCCGTGGATAATGATTCATTACTAATCTATGATGAGGCCTATAGGCACCTCTACTATGAGGGTGAGCACGTGTATGCGTTGAGGTATAATATGAGTAATGTTATTGCATTAAACACCTTCTCAAAGGACCCAGCATTACCAGGTTGGAGGCTTGGATTCGTGGTTACTGATGAGAGCATCCTTAACGTCTTCAATAGGGTTAAGCAATACGTTAACATTAATCCACCAACTCCAGCACAATACATTGGCCTCCTATACCTACGTAAGTATAAAGAGAACTTCATTAAGGAGATTATACCGTTATTTAGGGAGAGGAGGGATGTAGTCTACAGTAGTATTAAGTCCATGCTACCTGACGCCAAAGTTCTTAAGCCGAGTGCCGGATTATTCATATTTCCTGACCTATCAAGTTACTTAAGTAGGATTAAGATGAGTGACCTAGACTTCTCACTAAGATTACTGAGGGAGAAGCATGTTGGTGTTGTGCCAGGCTCAGCATTTGGCGATGGGGGTGCATTACACATTAGGATTAACTTCACTAGGGAATCAACTGATAGGCTTCGTGAGGGCGTGGAGAAAATCGCTGAGTTATTAAGGGAATTATCAGCGCTATGAGTATTAATTTACTTTTTTGAAACCTGACCTCCTCCCCACCCGGAAGGGTGAAGTTTACCGTTCGTTCCATCATGTTGATAACCTTAGTTAAACTTTAATGCCTCCATTAATATCCTAAAGCNNGGAGTGGGGCAATGAAGCAGGAAGCCCCCTCCCCAAGGAGGGAGTAGCTCACATTTTCCTTAGCACGCTTATTAATGATCTGGCATTAAGGTTATGTATCTTAGTTACTTTTGGCCCAAGCATTTCAAGGGCTGAGTGCTCATTACCTATGAGTATTATCCTATAGTCGCTGAAGCCTGATAGGCCCTGTTTAATTAACGCTAAGTCAAGTTCGTCATCTTCACCATCAGTTATTAACACTAGTTTATAATTTCTTAAGGCTGGGTTCCTGCGGACATCATCGTAGGCTACCCTAATGGCTGAGGTTATGTTTGTTCCACCTAATGGTACTAAGGATAGGAGGGTCTTTATTATGTCCTTCTTATTAGTCATTAATTGGTATATTTGCTGGTCGAAGAATCTCGCCACAACCTCGTGGCCCTTCATAACCATTACTATGGCTAATGCTGCTGCCCAGGTTATTTTACTCACGCTACTGTACTCGAATATGTTGTTCATAACAGTATAGAACATGCTTCCGCTCTTATCTATGACTAGGTATATCTTAGGCTTCCTCATCATTTTCCTCTCCTTAACCGTTAAGCTCCCAGTGGCTAACTTGTAGGCGTATATTGGCTTAGCGAACTTAGCCAATGCCCTACTAGTTGGGGTTAGGTCCTTAACCTCATTAACCTTATCCATCCTCTTAATACCAGTCATAACTCCCTTATCAAGCATTTCATTAAGTATACCCTCATCATACATGCGGCTTGACTCCGTTACAAGCCTAAGTAGTGAGTTAAGCATGTTAACTAACCTAGCCCTATATGGGTCTATGTCAGTGTCCAGTATTAATTCAGCAACCTCATGCCCTATTGCTGGCCCTAGAACTGAACGAGCCTTATTGATCGTATCATTAACCTTCTTCATGTTGCCCATGTAGAATGAAATTAATGACCTAATCTCCCTATCAAGCATACTCCTACTCTCCCTTGATGATTGTGATGACTTATTTGACGCATCCTTCAATGCATTGGCAAGCCTCTCGTTCCGTTCAATCCTATTAAGCATGTTAATGTATATTCTAAGTAACTTAACGGCCATTATCCTTGATAATCTACCATTCAGTTTAGTTAACCTAGAGACCTCCGCATACTGCTCACTATTAATGTAGTTACTAACTATCATCCTCCATAATGCCCTATAATTATTACTATCACTACCACTCCTAAGTATTGGTTGCCTATAATGTATGTAGAATGAATCGGCAAGTATATAGTTCCTTAACTTATCCAGGTTCGGTATCATGTGGCGCTTAGCCAATAAGTAAACCTCCCTAAGCCTATAACGCGTTAACTCCTCATTATAATCAACATTAAGCAGTATACCATAATCCTCCTCACTGCTCTGACCCATATATAGCACCCCTTAACCTCTGGATTAGGTACTCCGCCTCCTCTATTTCACTAATGTATAGGCTTAGGAGGGATTTATCCCACCTAGCTTTAAGCCTATTCAAAGCCTCCTCAGCCTCCTTAATCTTCTGGGCTGCCTCATTAACCATATTATTGTTTAATAATGCCTTAGCCTCACTAACCAGGTCACTGACCTTAAGTAACTCATCAGGTAGGTGTGCTGTTAAGAATGCATCATACTCACTCAACTGCTCCTTATCGTGAACCAAGTAGCGGGAAACCTTCATGACCGCGACCTTAAGCACTGTTGCATTAACTTGACTCAATGGGAAACCTTGAATCATTAAGTAGGCTAACGCGTATAATGGAACCTTTATCCTAGTCCTATTACTTATGGGGACGTGCTCAACGAAGTCAGCTATTATTGGTGAAGTAACCTTAGCCACGTCATTAATGTTAACGTAGAGGTGCCTAATTAACTCATTATAAGTGCCGCGGATCAACTCCATGGTTGCCACAGGGCTTAAATTCTCAGTCTCCCTACGTAAGTACCAGCCCTTAGTGAGCAATGCCTCAGTATCCTCAGGTGCGGCATATTCAGTGAATATCCTTAATGGGAACCTATCATAGAGTGCTTGAAGCTCCTCCTCCTCAGGAATCCTATTACTACTACCGAAGACGGTCCAGGTCTTAACTGGAATAACCTTATCACCATCGTAAACCACCCTCTCGTTTAGGAGAGAGAGGAGTGTGTTAAGTATTGCACTTGATGCGTTAAATATTTCGTCAAGTAGGGCGAAGTCGCTCTCAACTATTGAATTAACGTAAATCCTCTCAACTTTACCCTCCAGTAGTTTAGCAACATCAATGGGGCCGAGTATTTCCTCAAGGTCAGTGAACTTGGTTAACTGCCTGTAAAACCACTTGGCGTTAAGTAGCTTAGATAATACGTAAACCAGCGTCGTCTTAGCTGTGCCAGGGGGACCTATGAGTAAGTAATTCTCCCTAGCCAGCGTTGACATTAATATGCCGGTAACCTCATTACTGTACTTGTAAAACATGCTGTTAAGCTTAAGGTACAGGTTCCTAATGTCTTCAATGCCCTTACTACCCGCAGGCTCCATAATTGTATAGAAGCTGACCCATTTATAATGGTTTGTGTTGTTTTCACTCAATAAAATAATACTAAAATTAACTCTTATTAGCTTGAGGAAACTACAGCACGCCCAAGCCTAAAGGCTTTAATATTCTCTGAAACAGCCTTACCAATGACCTTAACTATCGCCTCCTCAACAGCCTCAACACTAATCACCTCATTAATCCTACTTAACGCATGCAATGCACCTAACATCACCATGTTTTCAAACACAGGATTCCCAATCTTAACCGCATAATCATAAGCATCCACCAAGTATACCTTAGCAGCATTCCCCTTAACCTCAGCCTCTATTGATTCAGGCCTAGGTAATGAACCCTTAAGCCCTGGAGGTGGTATGAGCCTCCTATTGATGATTAGTAAAGTAGCCTTATTAGCGAAGGGTAGTGCCCTAAGCGCCTCAATTAGCTCAAATGCAACAATAATGTCAGCCCCACCCTTAGGTATTAGTGGTGAGTCCACATCCCCCAACCTAACGTGTACATCAACCGCCCCACCCCTCTGACTTAAGCCATGCGTCTCAGCCACCAGCACCTTGAGTCCAGAATCCACTGCAGCCTGGCCAAGTACTGAGGCAAATGTGATCAAGCCCTGGCCGCCTACGCCTGTTAAGTATATGTTGAGCTTCATTAAACTTCACCCCACTTACTTAACCACTCCTCAGCATTACCAAGGGGCCTTATTGCACCATATGGGCAAACTTGGGCGCAAACTGAACAACCCATGCATGAGGCTGGGTCTATTGATGCCTTACCATCATTAAGCCTAATTATTGCTGGGCAAGTTATCAAGTTATAGCATATTCCACATGCTTTACAAGCATTGGGATCAATAGTGTATTTAACGATAAGTGAACCACGCCCCCTTGACGCCTCTAGGGCGCATGCCCTCTTCATAACTACTAGGGCTAATTCCCCATCCTTAACCTTCCTCAATGCATCACTCAATGTAGCCTCAGCCTCCTTTACATTGAAGGGGTCAATGGTGTACACGTATTTAACTCCAATTGCCTTAGCAACCGCAGCAATGTCAATGGCCTGTGCTGGGCTTGGCTGGCCGCCTGTCATTGCTGTGAACCTATTATCCATAACGATGATGAGCATTGGCGCCTTATTGTAAACTGCATCAACTAAGGCTGGTAAGCCGGCGTGGAAGAATGTGGAGTCACCTATGATGGCTATGATGAATTGCCTACCACCAGTGCCTCTAAGTATGCCCATGCCTAAGCCTATTGAACTACCCATGTTCGTTAATACGTCCTGCTCATTAAAGGGTGGATTTATACCGAGGGAGTAGCAGCCTATATCGCCGCTGAAGATTGGCTTAACCCTGGCCTTAGCTGTGGTTATCTTTAATTCGTAGAATGATGCTGCATGAGGGCAACCTGGGCAGAAGACCGGTGGCCTTGGTGGTGCATCAACATGTTGAGTATTATTTTGTATTCTCCTAAATTCAACCCCAAGTACCTTAGCCAAACCCTCCTCAACATTCAGTAGCGTTAATTCACCAACCCTAGTGAAGAGGCCTTCGGCCTTACCATAAACTGGAACCCTAATACCCTCATCATAAAGCACCCCCTTAACCTGAAGCTCAACCACCGGATCACCCTCCTCAATAACCACTACCTTATCAGAATTAGCCGCTGCATTGGCTATGAGTTTCCTAGGTAAGGGTACTGGGGTGATTACATTGAGTGTACTAACGTGTATTTCAAGATCCCTTAAAGCCTCCTTAACATACTTATACGCTACACCACTTGTAATAACTAATACCCTACCATCATTAACATACTCATGAGGCAAATCCTCAACAGCATACTGAATATTCTCCCAACGTTTAATCAACTCCTCCTTAAGTTGCCTGGCATTTGATGGCACTAAAGCATGATGCATTGGGTCCTTAACATAATTCTGAGCATAATCAGGTTTACTGAATTCACAGGCCTTAACAGGTTCCCTAACGTGGGAAACCCTAGTAACGAGCCTCATTAATATTGGGTGATTGAGGCGCTGGCTCATAACCATTGATAACTTAACAAGGTCAGCTGCATTCTGTGGGCTATATGGTTCGATTACTGGAATATAGGCGTGTAAGCCAACCCACCTGTTGTCTTGCTCATTCTGGCTTGACCACATTCCAGGGTCATCAGCAGTAATAACCAGTAGGCTATTCCTAACACCAGTGTATGCACTTGACATGAGTGGATCCATGGCTACATTTAAGCCGACATGCTTCATGCTAACTAATGCCTTAGCACCAGCTAACGCTGCACCGTAAGCCACCTCGTAGGCTACCTTCTCGTTGCTTGACCATTCAACGTAAACCCCCACCTCCCTGGAGTGGTCAATAATATACTCAATTATTTCACTACTCGGTGTGCCGGGGTAACCTGCCGCAACGGCTAAACCCGCTTCTAATGCTGCATGTGCAACCGCATGATTACCTAACATGAGCCTCACTGAGCAATTAACCATCATTACATAGGTAATTTACTGTTTTTAAAACTATTGCTATAAATATAGTTTATATTTTAGTACATTAAGTATAGTTCATAAGGCGCCTAAACCCCACTTTACTAGGCATTACGTTTAAGCGAATGATTATTCATTACCCTTAATGAAATCAGGTAATGAACTTAAAGTTTACTAAATTCATTTCTTAAGTGAATTCTATATGCTACTCATGCATTATACGCCACTGACTCACCCCTTGGATTAATGACCTCAACCCTAATAACATTATCAGCAGTGTTCTCGAATGCATCAACATGTGACGTAACCACTAGTGTATCTACGACGTTAGATAAGTCACGTAGCCAGTTTGAAACCCTCCTCCTATGCTCAGAATCCAAGTGTTCGGTTGGTTCATCCAGTAGCATTATTGGTATGTCGCCCAGTATGGCCTTAGATAAAGCGAACCTAAGTACCAGGGCTACTAGGTTTCTTTCACCCATTGAAAGCATGCTTACCGGTAGCTCCTTACCATCACTCCTCTTAACCATGACTTCATAATCCTCCGTGACGTAAATGTCAATTAAAGATTCCTTATGCCTAAGCATCTTGAAGGCGTCCTTTAATTCATCATTTATAGCATTCAGTAATGCCTTCCTTAACGCTGGCTTAGCGTTATCTATGGCGTTAATTAAATCCACAACCTCCTGAATCTTACTCCTAATGAACCTAAGCCTTTCACTCCTCTTATTAATTAAATCCCTTAAACGCTTAGCCTCACTCTCCAATTCACTTATACTGGCTTTTAATTGACTCAAAATACCGTTGCTTTTATCAAGTCTAGTCCTCAGGCTCTTAACCTCCTCCTCAACCTCCTTAACCTTATTCTCAATCTCATTAAGCCTAGCTAACTCTTTCCCCAATGCCTCAACCTCCCCCTCCAACTCCCTGATCCTTGCCTCAACATTAGCCTTATTCTCCATTAAATGCCTTAAATCAGCCTCAGGGCTCTTGGCTAACTCAGCATTAAGCCTAACGTACTCCTCCTGAAGCCTCTCAGCCTCAGTTAGCTTCCTTCTTAATTCACTAAGCCTTGCATTAACGCCCTTATGCTTCATCCTCACGTCATCCAATTCCTTAACCTCCTCCTTGGCAACCTTTAATTCCTCATCAAGTTCACTAATCCTGCTTCTTAATTCCCTTAACTTTGATTCAAGGGTGGGAATCCTCTCCGTAGCTATTTTGGCTTGGGTAAGCCTATTCCTAAGTTCCTCCTCAGTATCCTTTAGGTCACTGTAATCCCTTAGCCTTGAGTCAATTTCCCTAATCTCCTCCCTAATTAACCTTAATCTCTCATTATTCTCCCTAATCAACCTTTCCCTATCCCCTGGCTCCAGCGGCCTCTTGCATACTGGGCATACTGGTTCCTTGGATGACTTCAATACGTTCAACTCCTCCTCAATGTGGCTTATCTCACTCTTAAGTGATAGTTTCCTTGACTTCAACTCATCAAGCTCATTAAGCCTAGTTAAGATTTCCTTAAGCCTCTCCTCTAACTCACTCCTTTCAGCCGCCTTCCCCCTTAACTCCTCTAACTCAGCCTCAATCTCCCTCAACTGGTTACTTAACTCTGCCCGCTGCCTTTCAAGTCCCTTTATTGCCGATTCCTTGGATTCAAGGGTTATTACCTTATCCCGTAAATCTCTTTCCTCCTCCTCAAGTTTATTAACCTCATCCCTTAACTCCTTCACCCCTTTAAGCGCCTCCTCAATCTCCTTAATCCTAGCCCTAATACTATCCCTTTCTTTAATCTTATCTTCAACACCCTTAATGCTTTCATTAATCCTACCTAACTCACCCTTAAGCCTCATTAACTCATCATTAAGTGCATTGAACCTTTCCCTAATTCCAATTAACCTCCTCTCCTCCTCCTTAAGCTTACTTAGTTCATCCTCCTTAACGCTTAACTCTACTTCAAGCTTATTGATTTCACTTTCAATTTCCTTAACCTTAACCCTAGCCTCACTTAACCTCCCCTCAACCCTATCCTTCTCATCATTATTCTCCCTAATGGCCGCCTCAAGAGCCTTCTCCTCACCCTCAAGCCTCTTCTCAATACCCCTTAATACGTCCGTTTGAAGCTTATCCATTGAGTCTATTTTAAGTAACTTATCGAACTTAAACTCCTCCCTCCTATTAACCTCAAGTATATCCCTCAATTCACCCTGCCTAACGTAAAGTAGGCTGAAGAGCTCAACATCAATACCTAGATTCTCAGTAACCCACCTAGTCACCTCCTTATCCCTACCGGCAACCCTACTATTATTCTCACTCATGACGTATGTCTGGGATTCAATAACCTTCTCCCTAGTGAAGGCACGTTGAATAATGTACCGATGCCCCTCAATATTCACCACAAGCCTAACCGCACCCGTGGAGGCGCCTATGGTTACTAACTCCGATAACCTAATCCTCCTTCTCTTAAGCCAATCAGTCCCATAGAGCGCTAAGGCTATTGAATCCAGTATAGTTGTCTTACCTGCACCGTTTAAGCCATATATGAAATTAACACCGTTACTTAACCTCACCGTGGCCTTTCTTATTGACCTAATGTTCTCAATCTCAATCAACTCCACTGAAGCCATTCAACATCATCCCCTATCTCAAGGGCCTTCTCTAAGGTAACCCTAGCTTCATTAACCTTACCATCACTCACCATGTCAAGGGCCCTAAGGACCGCATTAACAATGCTTCCATTACCAAGGTTCTTACCTAGTACTGATTGAATCAGCTCCATTAAGCCATACACAACCTGCCCCTTAACACTACTACGCCTCGTAACTGTTAACTTAACGTTAACCTTAAGCGCATCCCTTATTAAACCCTTAATAGTATTAAATCCATAATCCCTAATACTGAAACCATCACCCAACACACCGGTTACATTAACCTCAACGTAGGCATCCCTATAATTAAGGCTACTTAACCCACTTAAATGCTCCCTGAAAACTGACGGTGATTCACCATTAACGTTAACTAGAATCTTAATCATCCTACGCCCCCCACGAAGCTTAATAGGCTCAACCTTAACCCTACCGCCACCTTCATCAACATTCAGAAGTAGGAAACCCTTGGGGTCTTGTTCCTTAACCTTACTTAATTTACCATCATTAAGCATATATGTTTCAAACTCCTGGGAATCCCAAATCTCAAGGGAACCAGGGTAAACCGCATTTAATGATGGATGCCTCAAAGCATGTTCATGAATATGGCCAACCGCGTAGTAGGCGTCCACTGGAAGTTCACTGGCGGGTATGGTGTAGTAGTCTATGTTAGGCATAGGGTACCTATACGGTGTACCTTCAATGTACTGATGCATCATAATTATGTTTAAGCCACTCCCCATTAATTCCCTTAAACCCCTGGTGAGCTTACCATGATCACTGCTGGGCACGCAGCCTAAGCCAATTACCCTTAACTTACCGTAGTCAACGTAATCCAAGTCAAGGTACTTAACTAGGCCTGAGGATGATAGTACACTTATTGGATTATCCACAGGATTAATAACGGAGGCATCATGATTACCCCTGGTAACAATAACTTCAAGGCCTGAATCCCTAAGCCTACTGAAGCCCTTAATTGCGGTTAAGTAGGTTGATGGGGATGGCCTTGGGTTATCGAAGAGGTCACCAGTAACAAGAACAACATCAACCCCCCTCTCCTCGCGTAGTTTAATGATCTCATTAACTGCATTAAGGAATGCTAACTCATAATCCCTAGCCCTGGCCTCAAGCCCATACTGCCTCCTACCTAAGTGTACATCAGATATGTGAGCAATGAGCACAATACTGAACCTATGTTTAGGTTAAAAAGCTAGTGCATTAATTAATACTTTTCAGCAACTCTAAGGTTAAGTGATCCTTAAGAAGACCCAATTACCTTAACCCTTAAGCATAAGTGAGTAACTAATTTAAGCCTAGTCAAGGTGGATGGTTACTGCGGCTCCTTTCCCCTCTGCTTCTCTAATTCCTCAATCTTCCTTCTTAACTCCTCTATTTGCCTCCTTAATTCCTCATTCTCCTCATCCTTAGCCTTCCCTGTATTATCCTGCTTATTAGCATTGGCTTGGTTTGACTGGGGTTCATTGGTTAATTGCCTAAGCTCCCTCTCAACCTCCACCTGCCCCTTCCTAAACTCACCCACAGCCCTACCTAAGGCTCTAAATAACTCAGGAACCTTATTATAGCCGCCAAACAATATTAAAATAACCGCAATCACAATGACCCAATCCCAAACACTACCAATCATACCCACCAATATTGTTAAACACTAATGCATTTAATAAACCCTTCGCTCCATCACAGAGATTAGAACAAGTAAATTACCCAATCTTACGCATTCTACTTAACTCTAATTCAATGGCCTTATTGAATATTGACATGTATTCCACAGGTAAGTTAACCATTACGTCATGGAAGTAGCCAAGCACTATTAGGCTCCTGGCCTCCTCTTCGCTTAGTCCGCGGCTCCTTAGGTAGAATAACTTATCCTCACTTATCCTACCTGTGTAGGCTTCATGGGTTACTACGGCCGTATCCTCAAACACCTGCTCATGAGGGATAGTGTAAGCCTTAGACTTATCATCAAGTACCAGTGAATCACATGATACTGATGACTTAGCGAACCTGGCGCCCTTCCTAACGTAGACAAGGCCCCTATACACAGTGGTGCCACCATTTATGCTAACCCCCTTACTGATTACCTTACTTGACGTGTGGGGCGCGTCATGGAAGACCTTAGCACCCTCCTCCTTCCAGGTTAACCCATTGGCTAAGGCCACTGATGTGACTGTTGTTTTAGCGTACTCACCCTTGAGGACTGTCATTGGGTAAACCATGGTTACCTTACCACCCAGTGAACCACTAAGCCACTCAACATTAGTATTGGACTCGGCTATCGCCCTATTGTTGCCGAAGTATACGACCCCCTTGCTCCAATTCTTCATATCAATAAGCTTAACCCTAGCCCCCTTATGCACGTAAACCTCAGTTACACCATCATGTAGGCTAAGGCCACTGAAGACTGGGGCTGCACAGGCCACTATTAACTCAACTTGGGAATTCTCACCAACTACAATTAATGAATGCTCGAATTGGCCAACGTTAGCGCTGCTAATGAGTATAACAAGCTCTATGGGCATTTTAACATGGGTGTTAGGCGGTACATAGACGAAGATTCCACCACTCCATAATGCAATGTTAAGTGACGCAAACTTATACTCAGGTGGGAAAACCTTACCGAAGTACTTGGCCACTAGGTCAGGGTATTTCTTAACCGCTTCATCCATACTCATAGCCACTACCCCCGCCTCCTCAAGGCTCTTCCTCACATTCTCGTAAACAACTCCAGAGTCAACCTGGCTAATTACCCCAGCTAATAGCCTGGATTCAACTTCAGGTATTTGAAGGGCCTCATAATACTCCCTTAACTCCCTCGGTAACTCATCCCATGATCTAGCCCTCTCAACACTTGGCTTAGCGTATAGAACTAGGGATTCAAGATTAATATTGCCCTCAAGGGGGAGCCAATTTGGCCAAGGCTGCTTCTCAAACATTTCAAGGGCCCTTAACCTAAGCCTCCTCATCCAATCAGGCTCACCCCTAATCCTACTCAACTCCTCAACAGCATCCCTACTTATCCTACCTGTTATTACCACATCCCATTTAATCGGTTTAGCTGAACCAAGCATATTTGAAACATCCTCAGTCTTAATGAAATCCAGTTTAACGTCACTCACCCCCATCACATATTTCATTAACTTTAATTAGATTATAAACCTTACTTAAGTATAAATTACGCTAATGAAGGCGAGTGAAATCAGTACGTGGGTTCCCGATCACTGGTCACAACTTAATAATCCTCATCACTAAATTCCCTAAATTAAACATCCTTATAAATTATGCCCATGAACTTAACACGGAGGGGTAGTTATATTGATTTTAAGAGTAATAAAAATTAAGTGGAATCGCATTATGCCTTAACCTTACTAACCGCACTCCTCTTAGTTAACTCAGCTATTGCAGTGCCCACTAGGGTAACTAGTATGTTTACCGCCAATGCTAGTACAGCAATGTAGTATAGGTGGCCTGCAATCGGGTATAGTGTTGGTGAGGCACCCCTTGTTGCAATATACCTAGTAATGAACATGTATACTCCCGTTAATATTCCTGAAGCCCAACCGGCCATGAGCGCATACTTATTGAACCTATTAGTTACTAGGCCGAGGAATATTGGGGGTAATGTTTGCGTTATTATTATTCCACCAAGTAACTGTAGGTTTATTGAAACTGAGGCCAATGCCGGTATTAAGGCAAAAACAAGGGCCAGGAACTTAAAGAATACTGAAGCCCACTTAGCCAACCTAGCCTCACCCTGAGGTGTTAACTTAACCACGTACCTAGCCACATTCCTAGTCAGTAAATTAGCCTGAGCCATGGCCATGATTGCAGCCGGCACCATGCCTCCAATGAAAATACCCAGCAACGCCACTCCAGCTAACCAACCGGGCAGTATTGTGGCTGCCAATGCCGGTATTGGTAAGTTACCCTTAATCACGGCTGCGTAGCCTGTTGATGGGAAGCTCCTTATAATGTTAAGCGCCTTTGAATCAGCGTAAACCAGTATTCCGTAAAGAGCCAGTAATGCAAGCCCAATGCCGTATATTGGCAGTAGGGCTGTGCTTAATGCTAGTTTACGCTTATCCTCGGCGCTGAGAGCTCCATTAACTGAATGTGGGTATAGGTAAAGCGCCAGTGAGCTACCAACCCAAAGTGATAGGTAGGCCGAGGTGAAGGCTGGGTTAAGGCTACTGACGCCTGTGAGTAGGCCCTTACCGCTGTTTAGGCTTGTAGCCGCCTTGAAGGCTGTGTGGAATGCGCCTGGTATAGCTATGGGTGCGGCAATTAATATGGCTATTATGCTTAGGAAAATTAAGGCATCCTTAAACACTGCAGTTAAGGTGGCTCCCCTTAAGCCACTCGTATAAGTGAAGGCAGCCAATATTATGAAGGCTATAGTTAAGGCCAAGTCACTTACGAATTCTAGGCTGGCTCCAGGGACAACGTTAAGTAGCATAACGGCTAATACAGCACTCATACCCACTATTTGAAGTGCAATGTAAGGTAACTCAGCCACAATGCCGGTTAAGGCAATTAATGCGGCTAATAACTTACTGTTGAACCTATCCTCAACGAAGTCAGCAGCCGTAATGTAGCCCCTCCTCCTAGACCACTCCCAGAGGGGAGGCATGACCACTGTGGCTAATGCGAATACTGTGGCTACATAAGGCACTGCGAAGAAGTATAATGCACCCTTTGCGAACACGCCGGCAGGAACAGCAACAAAGGTGTATGCTGTGTATAAGTCTGCACCCACTAGGAACCATACTAGGAATGTACCCAACCTCCTGCCGGCTAAGGCCCACTCATCAAGCCTACTTAAATCACCTCTACGCCACCTTGCCCCATAAAAGCCCAGTAGCACGAAAATCACGAAGAGTACTAGGAATGATGCCCAACCAGTAAACCCAATCATGACTCACCACCATAAATCAAGAGAACTCCCATTAGGCTTAAGACGGCTGCAACAATCAACCAAAGGGTCTGAAACCAGTAAAAGAATGGTACACCATCAACCTCAGGGTTAACCCTATTGTACGCCGGTAGTATTAGGTAAAAGATCCACGGCACTATGAATAATACCGCCGCAGTAACCTTTCTACCTAAGCTAGTATTACTAGACATAGAGGAGTTTCTCTACTAAATTCCTTATAAGTATTATCCTCATAACTACTTGAATTGATGTAAACATAAATTGTGAAATATCTTAAACTAATACAATTAAACTTCGCATCTAACCCCACTCAAATGTATTAAATTTGCAGGGATGTAAAGTTTTTAAGTGCCGTAAATTGAGCATATCATGGCTAGGTTGGTTATTACATACGGCTAAGAAACCATACGTATACACGCTCCCCAGTGGGGAAACCGTGGCCATATGCATGTGTGGGTTAAGTGATAAGTACCCATTCTGCAGTGGGAAGCATAAGCTAGTTCAGGATGAGGATGAT
>NZ_DAXS01000038.1:0-2271 GCF_002506515.1 Caldivirga sp. UBA161 | reverse complement strand
ATTGATGTTAAGGGGCTAAGGAAAGTTTAAGCATACTATACTCCTAAGCATCAAACATAATATTTAAGTATGCTTTTAATTAAAGCACGAGGTGCGCTTAATCATGTATTAGTTTTAAAGTTAAGCCCTATCCCTTATTCATGGTACTCAACTTAACGAACATGAATGGGGAAATAACGTACAAGTGCCCTAAGTGTGGTTTCACCACCGAGGCTAATACTTGGCTCATTAAGTGCCCTAGGTGTGGGTCGCCGTTAGACGTGAGTTATGATTTAAGGAAGCCTAGGGAGCTTAGTAGGCGTGAAATAACGAAGATACTACCTGTTAAGGAGCCGCTGAGCCTTGGTGAAGGTTTAACCCCACTGGTTAAGAGGGGTGATTATTACTTTAAGCTTGAGTACCTTAACCCCACCGGCTCATTTAAGGATAGGGGGTGGAGCCTCGCCTTATCAGTACTTAGTAATGACGTCACCGTGGTTGAGGATTCAAGTGGTAATGCTGGGTTATCATTGGCAGCCTACTCCGCTGTTAAGGGGATTAGGGCTAGGATTTATGTCCCTAAAACAGCCCCTGAAGCTAAGAAGAGGTTAATGAGGCTCCTGGGTGCTAATGTTATTGAGGCTGCGTCAAGGGGTGATGCATCATCACTTGCAATGAGCTTCACCGAGGGGGTTTATGTTGGGCATTCATGGAACCCCTTCTTCATACATGGGGTTAAGTTAATAGCCTATGAATTAGCATTGGAGTTGGGAAGCATTGATAATGTAGTTACGCCCCTGGGTAATGGTACCTTAACCCTAGGCCTATACTTAGGCTTTAAGGAGGCTGAGGAATTGAAGCTTATTAAGGATATGCCGAGGATAATAGCTGTTGAAGCATCAGGCTACGAGTGGGCTTACAGCATACTCCATAACACACCCATGGGGGGTAAGGCAACTTTACCTGACGGCATAATAGTGCCTCAGCCACCTAGGTTAACTCAAATAGTTGATGCAATACGGGACACTGGGGGTGATGTGGTTATTGCTAATGATGAGGATGTTATTGAGGGGTTAAGGGAGGGTATTAGGTTAGGCTTCATAATTGAACCAACAAGTGCAGTTGCCTTTAAGGCTCTTAAGGAGGCTAACCTAAGTGGAACCACTGTAGTTATTTTAACAGGCTCAGGCTTAAAACTGAGTAATGAACTATACAGGTTAGTATATGGTGAATAATTGGGGCTTAAATCACTTAGTATTATGCCCACGGTTCTCCTAGGGTTAACTTTTTAAGATGTTATAAGCCCCTAGGATCATGGGTTACTTGAAGTGGCTTGGTCATGCGGCCTTTGAAGTGGAGTTAATGGGTAGGAGGATACTTATTGACCCATGGATATCAAACCCCAATTCCCCAGTGACCCTAGGTGAGTTAAGTAAAGTAGACTTCATCCTAGTGACCCATGATCACTCAGACCACTTGGGTGAGACTGTTCAAATAGCTAATAAGACTAACGCCACCGTGGTATCCATATTCGAGCTAGCCGTCTACCTGGCTGAGAAGGAGGGGGTTAAGAATACCATAGGCATGAATATTGGCGGGCCAGTTAAATTAACTAATGAAATAGAGGTTTACATGACTCCTGCACTACACAGTTCAACGCACGGTTCCCCAGCTGGCTTCGTAATTAAGTCGCCTGAAGCCATTATTTACCACGCCGGCGACACTGGCTTATTCAGTGACATGGAGTTGATAGGCAGATTATATAAACCCGATGTTGCCCTACTACCCATAGGCGGCTACTTTACAATGAGCCCAAGGGAGGCAGCATACGCAGTATCCCTAATAAACCCCAGGGCAGTGGTGCCAATGCACTACAATACCTTCCCTCAGATTAGGCAGGATCCTGAGGAATTCAGGAATCTGGCTGAGTCCCTAGCCCCCCACGTGAGGGTTTACGTGATGAAGCCTGGGGATGTACTTAACCTACCCATTAAGTGAAAAATAAACCCCTTTAAATAAAGGGGATTTAAAAGAAATCTTGTTTAAACAACCCTCCTCTTTGCGAGTATACTATCTACTAGTGTTACTGAGTAGCCATCCCTCTCAATAATCTGCTTAGCTGGTGGTAATTCCATGTAATTACTTATCCTGGAGAGCATCCTCTCCTCATATGTTGGTACAAGCTCATTCTTATAGAATATGCCCACAGGTATCCTATCACCCCACTCACTGGCAATCTCCATGGCCTTCAGCCTCTTCTCATTAGCCTCTTTTTCGTTGTGTACTGTTGGG
>NZ_DAXS01000083.1 GCF_002506515.1 Caldivirga sp. UBA161 | reverse complement strand
ACCACAGCGGCATATCATATGAAGCACTAAATTAAGTAGATAAAGTAATAATCATAAACCAAGAAGAAGGAAAGGCATTAACCGTGAAATTAACGCCAAACCTAAGAATAGGGTAAAGAGGATAATACAAGATCTTAGGAAATACATACAAAACCAAGAACTACCACCAAGAACCGTAAACAAAGCAAAATGCAGGGCATGCTACTATAAAAACATATGCTCACTACGATTATCAACGAAAATATACATTCATTATACCAAGTTAAAAAGATAAGAACATCATTACTATATAGCGAAGATATAGGTAAGATTATATTAGTACATACGTTATATTGAAAAATTAATAATTATTTAAAGCAGTATTAGGTAAGATATTTGATGTTGGCATTGGAATGTATTTGTTTATTTGAAATTAAATGTTTTAATGGAATATGTATTGCAATTGCTGGTTAAGTTGTGAGAGTAAATTCATGTCATGAATAATCATAGGGTTAAGTGTTCTAATATTTCAAAGTAAGGCTACGATGAAAAACTTATAAACCCCTAAACAAATAAACGACCCAAAAATCTCTAAAGAGAATTGAAATTGATAGAGGTAGGGGTATGCCGGCATTCAGTGGGGTTGCGGAGTATGTNNTATACTGATAAGCCGAGCCTATTTAGGCTATTGCTGGATATTGCTAATGTTTATGGGGTTGGTAAGAATCGGGCTTTGGGGCTTGGGTATGTGAATGCTGAAATTGTTAAGCAGCATGTACTGCATTAATTTACTTAACTCTTAGCGTTAAAGCTATGCAGCTTAATTAAAGGCGTGGGTATGGTTGTTGAATAATTTTAATTGAATGTGCTTAAGTTAGGTTTGCCTTAATTACCCTTAATGCATTGCCGTAAAGTAGGCCACTTACCTCACCTTCATTGAATCCGGCGTTTAGTAATTCATTGATTAACCTACTAATATTATCAATGCTCTCAAGCCCCTGTGGTGTGCTTCCTATGCCTAAGTAATCTGTGCCTAATGCCAATAACCCTGGGCCGAATGTGTCGCGTATGTGCTTAATGTGCTGTATTAGTGAGCCTACTGTTGGCTTGGGGCCTATTGTTTCAGGTATCATTGTTACCCCAATTACCCCACCATTGCTTTTAAGTGCTTCAAGGACCTCATCGTCAGTGTTCCTNNGTGGTTGTTAATGGCTTTAGAGTTACTGTGGCTTATTATTACTGGTTTCCTTGAGGTTGATAATACGTCAATCATAGTCCTCTTGCTTGCATGCGCTAGGTCAATAATAACGCCAATACTATTAGCCAACCTAACCAACTCCTCCCCATAGTTAGTTAAGCCATAGTCCTTCTTAGTGAAGCATGATGCACCATACTTATTGTCGAAGTTCCAAGTTATGCCTATGGAGTTTACGCCAAGCCTATGGAAGAGGACTAGGTCATATGGCTCCTCTAAGGCGTCTGAACCCTCCATTGATATTAGGAGGCCCACCTTACCACTATTGAAGGCGCCATCAATATCCTTAACGCCATTAATTAATGTTAATGAGTCGCTGAACCTATCAATGAGCTTATAGTATGTTTTAATCATTTCAAGGGCAACATTCTTAGTTGAGTATGGTGATGAGGAGCGCACAGCCTCACCTTGACTAGGGCTGTAGGTGGTTAGTATTGGGAATACTGAGGCGAAGATAACCTTAACGTTAGCCCGCTTAAGCTTGGGAATATCCGATTGCCTACCCTCAGCGTCAATATTGAAGTCCTGGGCCCTTGGGCTGAACATTAGGTGGTATGCTATATCCTCATGTAGGTCAATTACAGGGTACATTAATACTAGGTTAATTAATGAGTTATTAAGCTTTCAAGTTGCCTTAAGCCCAAGCTTCTTAATCACCCTACTCCTAAGGCTACTTATTAATTCCTCATTAGCGCCCTGAACCACTAATGCCAGTAGCCTTGATGCATTTAGGGCATCACTAACCCTAAGAACCTCCACTGGTGAGTGAACGTACCTGGTGGGTATTGATATTGTTGCCGCTGGTATTCCATCCCTCCTAAAGGCTATACCGGCAGCGTCAGTGGTCCCACCAATGAGGACTTCTAATTGGTAGGGTATGTTATTGGCCTTAGCCACATTAATAATGTAGTTGGTTAAGCCTGGGTGGGCTATGAATAAGCCACCCCTCCCACCATCCATTATCTTCAATGCTGGGCCGGCGCCAAGCCTGGAAACGTACTCACGTTCAGTTACGCCGGGTACGTCGGCTGCTATGGTTGTGTCTAAGGCTATTGCGAAGTCTGGGTAAACCCGATCAGCGGCTACCTGAGCCCCCTTCAACCCAACCTCCTCCTGAACAGTGGCTACAGCATATGCTGTTACTTCATGGTTCCTCAATTGCCTAAGCATCCAAAGCATTACAGCTAAACCAACCCTATCATCGAAAGCCTTACCGGTCACTGCATCATTATTAAGCACCTCAAAGGACCTATCCAAAACAGCCACTGAACCAACCCTAACCCCCAGCTCCTCAACCTCACTTGCATTGCCTGCACCAATGTCAATAAACAACTCCTTCATTTCAGGAGCCTCCCTCTCCTTACCTGGGGGAGTCACGTGAGGGGGCCTACTACCTACCACACCCTTTATTTTCCTACCATCTTGAGCCTTAATGACCACTCTTTGGCCTACTAAAGTCACCTCATTCCATCCTCCAATACCCCTAAACCTTAGGAAGCCATTCTTATCAATACTATCAATGAGTAGGCCTATCTCATCCATATGCGCCGCAATCATTACCTTAAGATCCCTCCTACTACCGTACCTAACACCAATAACATTACCCCACTTATCCACCTCTAGCTCATCTACGTAGGGTTCCATTTCCTTAACCACCAATTCCCTAACCTCATCCTCAAAGCCTGAGGGGCCGAAGGCTTCGGAGAGTTTCCTGAGTAGGTTTATGAATTCTTCATTACTCATAATGCCTATGCTTAGCTCAAGCATTTTTAATTATTCACTGCCATCAAGTTGCATCATATTGGTAAAAATTAGTTAATTACCTAGGTTACTTATTTTGTATGCTTTCATTATTTATAATTATCATAAATCATATACGTATAATTAATAATTCCCTCATTATAAGGTGACCCGGATAGTTAATTATTGTAAAAATGAAATTATATTTATTACTATAAATTAATAGTTGATAGTATAGTTTACCTTTCTACATAAACTAAATATATAATGGTGAAGTCTAAATAATTATAATTATGGAATACAACTCAGTCCTATTCATTATGTTCACTTCCACCAATTACACCATGCTAGGATAAAAGAGCATGCCTCCACTAATACTTGACCACACATGATTAATCCTCTGGTACTGGTTGGATTAATAGCTGGCTTAGGGGGGATACTTATCTCCATCTTCATTTACTTATGGATTCAAAGGCAGCCGCTTGGTGATGAGAACATGATTAACGTGTGGAGTGCAATAAGGGAGGGCGCTAATGCATATATGAGGAGGCAGATAAGGACAATACTACTCTTCTCAGCAGTAATATCAGTGGTAGTAGCCCTCAGTGTTTACGCAGGCTACAGCATTAAGGTTCTGCCTGTACACCCCGAATTGAGGGGTGAGGTTACCCTTGAATCCACGTTAGTTGGGGTATCCGTCTTACTGGGTAGTGTAGCATCATTAACCGCAGCGTTCTTAAGCATGGATGCCTCCACTAAGGCTAACGTGAGGACCACTGAAGCTGCTAAGAGGGGTGTGAAGTATGCCCTGAGGGTTGCGGTACTTGGTGGTAGTGTGCTTGGGTTCTCAGTACCATCAGTAAGCGTGTTCGCGCTTGCTTTACTCTTCATAATTTACTCAATTATTGTTGGAGGAGCAACCACACCATTTAACCTAAGGATTGTTTTAGATGGCTTAGCCGGCTTCGCCTTTGGGGCTAGTTTATCGGCGCTATTCGCCCAAATAGGTGGTGGAATATACACTAAGGCGGCGGACGTTGGAGCTGACCTAGTGGGTAAGGTTGAGGCTGGGATTCCTGAGGATGACCCAAGGAACCCAGCCGTAATAGCTGACCAGGTTGGTGATAATGTCGGTGACTGTGCTGGGAGGGGTGCGGATATATTTGAATCCGTTACCGCTGAGTTGCTTGGAACAATGATAGTTGGTTGGACAGTGTACTTCTTCCTAGTTGAGGCTGGTTACCCCATTACTGAAGCCTTAGGTTTCGTATTCTTACCATTCCTAACAGGAGCAGTGAGGGTTATTGCAACAATCCCAGGGGTTTTAGTATCAGCTTATCAAGGCGAGTTTAAGGATCCCATGGAGCCATTGAGGAATGGCGTAATGGCGTCAGCAGTAACGGCTATTGCTGGATTCTTCCTAATATTCTACTTCCTAATGCCAAAGGTGTGGGTTTACTTCTTTACGGCATCATTAGCTGGAATAATAGCCGCGATAATAATAGTACTGGTGACTAACTATTATACGGGTAGGGAGGCTAAGCCTGTTATTGAGATTGCTGAGGCATCTAGAGTTAGCCCAGCATTAACAATACTTCAAGGCTTAACAACAGGCATGAATGCAACCTTCATACCAATAATAGTCATTGCACTAACCCTACTGGCATCATTTGCACTCGGTATGATTGCACCCTTACCAGTAGTAATGAGTAACTACACTATAGGTAGTATCCCCATTGCTAAATTCATCTACGGCATATATGGTACTGCGGCAGCAACCTTAGGTATGTTATCCTTAGCTGGAATAATAATGACCCTTGATGGGGCAGGTCCAATAACTGATAACGCCAGCGGCATAGCTGAGATGAGTGAACTAAGCCCGGAGGTTAGGGGTAGGCTTGACCCACTGGACTCAATAGGTAATGTTACCAAGGCCATCACTAAGGGTTACGCCATGGGTTCAGCTGCATTGGCAGCACTACTGCTGTTCCAAGCCTTCATACAGGATTACGTGGCAAGAAACCCAGCCGTAATACAGGTTACAGCCACTGACGTGTCACTTAACCTGGGGAGCTTCATAAGTGTTATGGGTTACCTCCTTAATCACTTAATGTTAATGAGGGCTGACATACTGGTGAGCACACTAATAGGTGCAATGTTACCATTCCTCTTCAGTTCCCTAGCCTTAAGAGCCGTAACTAAGGCTGCATGGAACATGGTTGAGGAGGTTAGGAGGCAGTTCAGAGAGAAGCCTGGAATACTGAAGGGTATTGAGAAGCCTGATTACTATAGGGCAGTGGACATAAGTACGCAGTTCGCATTAAGAAACATGATGACCCCCACATTATCAGTAATACTAACACCCCTAATATTAGGTCTACTGTTCGGTGGACCAGCCGTGGGTGCCTTAGTAATAGGCGCCACTGCGAGCGGTATTGTATTAGCCATAACCATGATGTGGGGCGGCGCAGCTTGGGATAATGCTAAGAAGTACATTGAGGCAGGGCATCTTGGCGGAAAAGGCTCAACAGCCCACGCAGCCGCAGTAATAGGTGACACTGTGGGTGATCCATTAAAGGATACTGCAGGACCATCACTGCACATAGTTATTAAGCTACTTAACACAATATCCCTAGTCTTCATACCTCTCTACATGATTTGGCTACTTCAAGGCGTATTCCCATAAAAACACAATACCTGCATTACCATGTTTAAAATCATAATCTTAAACTGGAATCACTTTTATTTTCCCAGAACCTAAAGGGAGTTGAGGCATTAAAGGATTGACCCCCTGCACGCACCCACACCATTTACTTACTGGGGTTTCCCCCAGCTTTCAATGGTATGAACGCGTGTAGGTCTGGGCTCCTTAATGGGTTTATTGGTTTTTACTTTATATAGCTTATTTTTATTTAAAATTAAAATACTAGTGAATTACTCAATACTAACGTAGTTCTTGATAATATCAAAAGGGTGGGGGCATTAACCCCCACCCTGGTGTAGGTGCGTGCAGGGGTCACTGTATTGGTATTACTCATTAATTTAAAGCTATCAGTCACTGTGAATTAAGGAACAATATTATATTAACTAACTCAATACACATTAAGTGGTATTTAATGCAGAATCTAATGAATTAATACTTATTAATGCTTAGTAACTTTAATTAAACATGGCGCACATAAAGATAGGTGTAAATGCCTGGAGTTACCCCTCAACAGTCAACATACGTGATGCCATTAAGCATGCTAAGAATGCTGGGTTTGAATTATTTGAGCCTGTCATTGATGAGGATGATTTAAAATCCTTCAATTCACTTGAATTTTCAAGGAAGTGGAGTAGTATTAAGGAGTCCGCTGAGGAGGTTGGGATAGGTGTACAAACCATCGCCACAGGCCTATACTGGAGGTTTAACATGATTCTTGAGGATCAGTTTGAGAAGGTTTCAAGGGTTCTTGAGGCTGAGGCTAAGGCAGCTAACATAATTGGCGCCAAGGTCCTCCTTGTAGTACCAGGGGTTGCGGTTCCTGAATTGAGTTATGAGGAGCATATTAAGAGGGCTAAGGATGCATTATCTAAGCTAGCTAAGATAGCTGAGGATTATGGCGTCATTATTGGTGTTGAGAATGTTTGGAATAGGATATTTGCCAGCCCATTGGATATGATGAACCTTCTTAATGAACTTGAACCTAAGGTTGTTGGAGCATACTTAGATGTTGGCAATACCCTACCCCATAGCCTACCTGAACATTGGATAATGGCGCTTAAGGATAGGATAGTGGCCATGCATGCCAAGGACTTCCTAGCTGAACCCAATAGGTGCACATTCGGCATACCATTAACAGGTAGTGTTAATTGGAGTAACATTAAGAAGCTACTCAGTGAAATAGGGTATGGGGGGCCATTAAGTGCAGAAATACCACCATACCCTGGCGATCCATTAAAGGCAGTTGAAGATGCTGCATCATCACTTAGGAGGATTTTCGGGTGATTAACTTGGTTAACTTAGGCATAATAGGAGTAGGGGGAATGGGTAGTACTCACTTTAAGATAGTTAATGAACTTGGAGTTAAAGTCACTGCTGTTTCCGATATTGATGAGGTGAGGTTAATGGAGTACTCTAAAATGGGTATTAGGACATATAGGGATTACATTAAGATGCTTGATGAGGGTGGATTTGACGGCGTCATAATAGCCACACCACCAAGCCTGCATGCTGATCAAGCAGTCTATGCACTTAAGAAGGGTTACTACGTGTTTCTTGAGAAGCCTATGGCTAATGACCTTGAGGGAGCTAGGTTAATATACAATGAGGCTAAGGGTAAAGGTAGATTAATGATTGGCTTCACGCTTAGATTCCATAAACTCTACATTATGGTTAAGGAAATGCTTGACTCAAAGTTAGGTAAGCCAGTAACCATGTGGCACATAGCCCTAGGCACAATGCCCACCACAGGTTGGCTTAGGGATAAGAATGTAAGTGGGGGTATTCTTAATGAACATGGAGTCCACATTCTTCACCAATACTACTGGTACGCTGGAAGAGTTAAGGAGGTTTACGCTGATGCGGTAACAGTAACCCGTGGGATAACTGTTGAAGATAATATAACAGTGTTCATGAGGCATGATAATGGAGCCTCCTCAATATTCCACCTAAGCTGGAGTGGGGGGCATGGCTGGAGGAAGTGGGGGTTAACCGCAGAGAGGGGTAGGGTTACTGTTGATGGTTATGTTACAGGTAATTACATGGTCTCTGACCTTAATGGCAACTTAATTGAGAAGGGTGATTTCGAGGAGCCAATAATGCATGCATATGTCGATGAAATTAAGCACTTCATAGGATGCATTGAAAATAATGAAAGGCCAATAGTTAATGAGGAGGATGGCTACCATATTCAGCAGATTGTTGATGCTGCGTATAAATCGGCATTAACACATAGTAAGGTAACCATCACCCAGTGAAATTACCTAAGAACTTAATATTAATTTAGTTAAAAGTTCCTACATCAACTTATTGGCATACCATTAGGCTGTGATGGCGCATTAATTAAATCCAAGGCGGGAAGAAGCAGGATAAAGGTAATTAAGCCTTCCTAGATTTTCCCCAGACTAAGCTTAAAAATGCTTAACTCTGTAACCCCTTAATGCCGGAAAAGGTTAAGTTAAGGGACCTTAAGAACATGAGCAGGGAGGATAGGTTAAGGCTGCTTAATGAACTTAGGAGCGAATTAATAAGGCTAGAGACCCAGAGGGGTAGGGGTGTTGTTGATAATCCAGGGAGGATGAAGTATGTTAGGAGGCTAATAGCTAGAATATTAACAATCGAGCATGAGGCTGAGTTAAATGATTTAAGTAATAGGATAAATGAGCTGATTAAAAAGGGGTTATCGTATGATAAGGTTTCAATGCAATTGGGCATTAAAAAATCAACCCTAAGAAGAATACTGAGGACTATGAAACCCAGTACCCCTACTAAACCTACTCAGTAATAAATATAAATACTAGTTCTTTATTCCACCTGGTGAATTATATATCACAAGGGTTAATGAGGTTTACGAACTTAGTAAGGATGCTTTAATCCTCATTAAGGATGCTCAAGCTAAGGGTATAATACATAGGACGCCCTTATACAGGTCTGATACATTAAGTTCATTAACTAACGCTGATGTTTACCTTAAACTTGAGGCGCTTCAAAAGACTGGGTCATTTAAGGTTAGGGGTGCTTACAACGCTGTAACACACTACATTAATGATGGCGTTAAGCATGTTGTTACTGCATCAGCTGGTAATCATGCTCAAGGAGTCGCCTACGCAGCTAAGATGTATGGTTTAAAATCCACAATAGTAATGCCCAAGTACACACCGTGGATTAAGATAAGTAATACTAAGAAGTATGGTGCTGAGGTAATACTGGAGGGCCAATCATACTATGAGGCTGAGAAGTACGCCACGGAATTGGCTAAGGAACTTAAGGCTAAAATGATTCATGCATATGATGACCCATTTGTTATTGCTGGACAGGGAACAATAGGGTGGGAGATTATTGAGGACCTTAAGGATATTGATTACGTAATAGTCCCAGTGGGTGGTGGGGGGTTAATTTCAGGTATTGCCTCAGTGATTAAGACCATTAAACCAAGTACTAGGGTTATTGGCGTACAGAGTGAGGTAACTCCTTCAGCATACTTATCCCTTAAACAAGGTAGGATAATTACTGTTGATAACACTGACACAATAGCTGATGGCATAGCCGTTAAGAAGATTGGGGACTTAACCTTCGACATAATGCAGAATACGCTTGATGATGTAGTTCTAGTCAGTGATCAGGAGATTGTTAACGCTATCTTAATTTTAGCTGAGTCGGCTAAGGTAATAGCGGAAGGCGCTGGGGCAGTAGCTGTGGCGGCGTTACTGAGTGGTAAGATTAATGTTAAGGGTAATGTTGTGGCTATTGTTAGTGGAGGTAATATTGATGTTACAATACTTGCTAAGGTCCTATATAAGGGGCTTGTCCAAACAGGTAGGTTAATAATGCTTAAGGGGCTTATACCGGATAGGCCAGGTATGCTTGCTCAAGTAACTGGGGTTTTAGGCAGGCTTGGGGTCAATATTGTTGAGATTAGGCATGAGAGGTATAACCCATTAATAAGGCCCAATTATACTGAAGTGGACATAATAGTTGAAGCACCGCCAGAGGAGGGGGCTGTGGATAGGGTTATTGAGGAGTTGAGTAAATTAGGCTTCAACTTTAAGGTTGAGGCGCCTTAATCCCAGTCTAAAGATGAAGTAGCGCTGGTATTACGAATATCGCTAACATTAAGTTAATGAATACAATGATTGTTATCACTACGTAGATCCAATCCTTCTCCATGGCGAATGATGCTATACCTAACGCTACCCTAAGCACTGGCGTAGCTATTAGTACCATTAATCCGAGAATTATGAAGGATAAGCCATCCGCATGCCCTAAGCCCGTTAATGCTACTGATGGTGGTAGTAGTGTTGTGTTAACATGTGATCTAACGCTCATTATCTGGTAATCACTGTAACCTAAACCCTCACCCTCAATAACCAGTAACGCTACCCCTATTAACACTAGGGCTACACTTATTATTACTCCAATCCTGAGCGCCAACCCTATTACGTAATCCATATCCCACTTAGCCATGGATCTCACCCCTATGTACAGCCACCTTAGTCCTTAACCCATACTTATAGAATAATGTACTCATTACTACTGCTGTGAAGATTAGGCTTAACGTATACTGTAATGCCACTGGTATAACTAGTATGTGATTTAGGTACAGGCCCCTAAGAAGCATCTCCATGCCCAGGAAGGCTAATATGGCTAAGAATACCCACCTAACCTGCTTATTAGTTATCCTAACCAGGATTTTTGTACCAGCCATTGCCCCTATTAGCACCCCAA
>NZ_DAXS01000026.1:5782-20158 GCF_002506515.1 Caldivirga sp. UBA161 | reverse complement strand
AGAAAAACCAGAAACAGCAGCACCAACAATCTCCTCAGAGCAACCACCACCATACATTTCAGCAGTATCAAACATCCTGTAACCCAGCTCAATAGCTCGCCTTAGTAATGCAACCCACTCTGCTTTACGTGAACAATCCGGAGTCCAGTAGCCTCCCCCAATTCCCCATGTTCCAAGCCCTATTACAGGCATCTTTAAATCACTCCTAAAGGTCTTATACTCCATCTCCATATTTTTCGGTTCAGTAATTAGCTTAATAACACTTACCGTTACTTAAGTTCCGGTGGAACAGTTTATTATTAGCATATGGTAATATTTACATTAATAATAATTATTATACTTATGTAAACTACTGAGGCTTAACCTCATATTTACCATCAGGGTAAACCACAGCCCTAGCCCTCCTGGTTGCCCAACATGAGAAAACTATACCAACAGCAAAGGTGGCTGGATGCCTATACGCATACTCAATGTGAACATCCAATGCAGTAACGACACCCCCTGTACCGTGGGCACCAATACCCAGCTTATTAACGGCCCTTAGTAGGGCATCCTCCAGTTTAGCCACCTCAGGATTACTGTTCCTCGAGCCAACTGGCCTTAATATGGCAGCCTTCTTAGCCAACTTAGCAGCCACATCCATTGATGGACCAATCCCAACCCCAACTATCACTGGTGGGCAGGGCATGGGTCCAGCATCAACCACTGCATCAAGGACAAGCCTTGGTAACTTCTCCCAGGCGTTACCAGGTGGTATTACGAAAGCCTTACTGGGTAATTCAGTACCACCACCCTTAGGTGTGTATATCATTTCAAGGTAATTGCCATCAAAGAGCTCAACATCGAAAACCGGCACGCCTAAGCCAGTATTGTCACCGCTATTCTTCTCACTAACTGGGTCAACAGTATTAGATCTAAGCGGTAGCTCCCTGGTAACTTCCCTAACAGCCTCAGTAAGTATTTTGAATAATCCACTTCTAATTGGGAAACCATCACCAAGCCTTATGAAGAACGTGGGGACGCCAGTATCTTGGCATACAGCTGCATTATACCTCTCAGCTAGGTTAATGTTCTCCAGTATTGCATTTAATTGAACCTTACTTGGTTCATGAACCTCAATGTTAAGTGAATTCTTAATGGCATTCTTAACGTCAAGGGCCGGGGAGACGCTAGCCATTTTAACTATTGCCTTAGCAGCCTCCTTAATGGAGTCCTCCAACCTACTCTGCATAACTCATTATGTTTACCTAGTATTAATAAGGATTTCCTTGTTTATAATTCACGTGAGTCCTGGTGAAGCCATGATAAGTGAATCAATTCACCACATTACTTAATTAAGCCGCGGCGCATGTTCCTAAATATCCACCACGAACTGCACCTTAAATTCACCATTAATCCTCTCTATACTCATCATATTGTATGTCATTGCCTTAACTATAGTACCCCTGAAACCATGCCTCCCCAAGTCATAGTGCTCCCCCAGTAGTGTTGCCTTAATTTTAGGCTTATTTTCATTAAGTTCACTAACAGTTATATCGCCAATAGCCATCTTCTTACCATCAAACCAGTAAATCACTTCATCTATCCAATTAAATAATAATTGCTCTAAGTCATCACCATTAACCTCTACATCAACCTTACTAATAGGGTTAACTCTCGATGTATCATACATGATGTTCAAGACCCCTAAGGCAGCGTTCTTAAAGGCTTCAGGTAATGATTGACCATAGGCTATGACAAGTATATCCGCCGTATGGTCGCCATACTCAAATCTAGGATGCTTCATTAAGTTATGTAATTAAAGTGGGCTTAAATAGTTTAATCCATGCCTAGAACGTTAAGACCTGGTACCCATTATTAACATAGTAGGCTAACCTATCCCCAGCAGGCTTTAAGTCCAGCTTAAGCTTTAATAGGCTTGAATCAATGCCCTTACCCTTAGCATAGTTCACGCAGGCTGAGTCAACATTACCACTCTTAAGCAGCATATCGAAATCCTCCTTAGCCTGCCCCTGAAGGTTAAGGAGCCTTTCCTGACTTGGACCGAAGAATATTACCTTTAAATCATCAAACCTTTTATTAGCCACTGATGCTGCAGCCATCCTTAAGGCCAAGTCCATTTTCTGATCCCCACTCATTATTAGGAATAGGACCTTAACCATGTTTTGCACCTTTATTTTAAACCATTTAAATACCTTTTTATTAAGTGAATAAATCCTGAAATTAACGTTTTAAAGCCTTAACTGGAATTACAGTGGTGATGAGACTTCACCCCACGTGAAGCAGTGATGAGTAACTCCAATCCTGATAGCATTAACTAAACCCTAATCACCTAGAGGCTAGGAAACCAATTATGAAACCTACTAGGAATATTATTATCATTATTGGCCCTAGGCTAAGCAATAAGGCTGAGAGGAATGCCGCTGCCCCTATTGAGAATCCTATTACCTTAACCAGTGCCGACATACCGCTTGGTGATACTATACCAAGTAGCATTATGAATAATACCACTGCAGCTATCACTATGGCTGCTACTATTAGTTTCCTCACAAGGAATCCTGCAATGAGGCCTATTACAAATACTATTAGTACCGATACTGCTGCATTAAGTAGCGAAACCCCAATCATTACTTAACCTAATGCATATGCATTTATAAGTGTTTCCGTGGTAATAATTAATATTAATATGATTAGTCCTAATCCTTAATTGTTATTAACATAAACTTAAGTGTTTTATTAAATGATACCGCATTACTCATTGATACTTCAATATTAGGATTAGGTACACATACCAGTGTTAATGAATCGTAAGCTAACGTTAATCTAATAGAATTCCTAAACCTATGGAAGCTTAATACTTGACATAGCCTAGTCATTAGCGCTAAATTACTTGGCTTAATATCATAAGTAACTAACTTCTCTTTACCTAATTCCCCAATTATTGCCATTAACCTGGACTTAACCTCATTAACATAGGCCTTAACCCTATCTGCAGTCTCACTGAACTTACCCAATATTATATTATTAAGTAGCTTAAAGTCTATTAAAGGTACTTGAAACCCATCATCCCTAGCCACTGTACTCCATAGGAGTGATTCAATTGTTAAGTAAGCTAATGCTGCATTTAGGTTCATAATATAGGGGGCATTCATAAGTAGATAATCAATGTATGAACCCATGAATCCTCTTCTTAAGCTAACGCTAATTAAGGACTCCATTAACCCCTCAGGGCTTTTCAAATTAAGATCCTTTTCATCGAGAATTATTGGCCATAGGCTTAATGAAAGGGAATCAGCAGGATCATTACTTAGGTCAAGTGGTATTGGCGAGTTCTTAACCTTAATTAAGCCGTCACTAATCATGGCGTTTAATAAGTCCATGGTACCTGGGCCATATTCATCAATTGCTAAACCAACCATGTATATCAAGTACAGTATTCTCGATACTTGAGGCCAATTACTTAATGGCCCTATTAGGGTTGGGTTAATTAACTGCATTGATTGTGATCCTGCAACATGATTCATGCTTATTACGTTTCCTTGAGGTGATTGCTGTGCATTATTCTCAAGGCCTATTAATATTGTTGATTCATATTTTTGAGTTAACTTAACAACCCTATCCTCATTAATTGAGCCTGCAAAGGTTAGGTGCGTTTCTAAACCAAGGTTATACCTGATTAAGAATACTGCTAAGGCTAATATTACATTGTAGGTTGATGGGAAGGCTACAATAAGCAGTGGCTTATCCATCCTAATGATTGGCTCAATAACGGCTAAACTCCTATAATTCCTCACAGCAGTAATGCGTAAGAACCCTTTTAATACACTCACCCACGCTACTAATTACTCAATTACCATAAAGCCTTCAGGGTGAAGCCGCGGTAACTACATAAACCCTGAACCCTCAGCCTCAATAATGCTGCATGTTCATGAACCAGTTAACCCAATGTTCGGCGTCAGTAAAGGTAATGGTAGAATAATGATACTTGGCGTACCCATGGAGGATACACTAAGCTTCAAACCTGGGACAAGGTTCGCCCCCATGGTCCTGAGGCAAATAACACCCTACCTTGAGGCCTCACCAACGGAGTGGCTTGGATATGAGCCGTTGAGTGAATTGAATGACTTGGGTGACGTTAACCTTCATCAAGGTGACGTTAACTTTAACCTGAATAGAATAAGGAGCATCGCCAATGAACTACTTGGTAAGGGGCTTTTAATTAATGTAGGTGGGGAACACACAATATCGTTGGCTGTGGCTAGGGCTATAAGGGATAAGTTCAATGAATTGGGCGCCTTCATTCAATTTGACGCACACCTAGATCTCAGGAGTGAGTGGCCCATTGGCCAGGGATTAAGCCATGCAACCTTCGCGAGAATACTGAATAATGAGGTTAAGCCAAGCCTTTACGTTAATTTAGGCTTTAGGGGCTTTGATGAGGAGGAGTTAAATTACGCTAGGGGGTTAAATAGTGTACTCCTAGACTCAGTGGAGTTATCGATGATAAAGTATTCTCAATTACATGACCTACTTAAAATCATTAATGATACTAATGGTCCAATTCACCTATCAATTGACATTGATGTGTTTGACCCATCAGTAGCCCCAGGCGTGGGTAATCCGGAAGCAGGGGGAGTGGGGTACATGACTATTTATAAGGCTCTTGAAGTTGTAATGCCCCTAATTGCCAGTAGGTTAGCGGCTATTGATATTGTTGAATACTCGCCGCCTAACGATGTAAGTAACATAACTGCATCACTTGTTGCTAAACTCATGGTTGACTTAATGAATCTTTACCTATGGAGTATTAATTGCAGGCAGGTTAGAAGTTGATTTCCCCAAAACCACTTAAGTCGCTTGTAGCCTTCTCTGATAAAATATCATTACTAACTGATATACTATACTTTAATTTAATGGTGTAAACTAATGCCCCAGACTCCTCAGCCGGTGTTAAGGGTATTTCCCCATTAATGTCGGCATGGCCCTTCTCTACTCCATTCTTAAGTAGGCCCCACCTCATTGAAACAATTAACTTATCACCACTCTTCTCAATACTCCACTTCCTCTCACCAGGCTGTAAATCATAGGTGCTTGAGTACTCCTTAACCATATTAGTGAATGAACCCCCCTCACCAAGTGGTTGAGTTAAACCAGCTTCCCTAGGCCACCTCTCTAGCCTCCTTAACCTAGCCTCCTCGGGAGTATCCTTACTAAACCTTACAGGCACCTCAACTTCAGTTTCGTAAACTACTGTGTAGTCTGATGACATAATTACCGCGCCTAAGCCGGGTTAATTAATGTTTCACTGTGTAACCTTGGGAAAGCTTTATATAGGGGTTAATGGCCTTAGGATTGTATGATCATTAACGCTGCTGATGCATTAATAATAAGTATCCTAGTGGCATTCATACTTGCGGTAGTAGGTGTAGTACTTATGATATTGGACTCAGCAAGGAGTGATAAGGGGGAGGATGAAGGTAAGGGGAAGTATGGGGGTGTTGTTATTATAGGGCCAATACCCATAATTTTCGGTAATGATTCATCAATCATTAAGTGGGCTATTGCATTAACCATAGTAGCCGTAATAATATTCATCCTACTGGTAATCGTACCACTCATTGGTGTTTAACATGAGGCTACACCAAGTTGGGTTACTACTAGTAATCATTGCTGTATTAATTCCATTAATTGCAATAATCCTGCTGGCATTAACCACTCAGCCCACTGGAGTAACTTGGGGTGGGGCTGTATTAGTCTTCCCAATACCAATAGCCATAGTTATTGGAAACAAGCCCTCAATCATAACGGCACTATCATGGGTAATGGTTGCGGTATTTATAATAATGATAATACTGTACGCCATTACTTTACTTTACCGCAGAAAGTTAATGCAATCAAGTGTTTAACTCCATTATCACTAGCCTCCTCCCATCCTGGCCAGGTAATATTACTGTTAACTTATAGGAGTCACCGAACATTATAGCTGAAACATCATCACCTAGATGAACCTCCCCATCAATACTGTGAATCATACATGATTCGCAGTTCCTAGCCTCCTCAATTATACCCCTCACAATGCTTGGTATGCTGCCGCCATCTGCGTTTAATGCAATCATGAGTTCCCCATGATCACCATGGGAGTGGTAATCAGCATTAGCATTATATTCACTCTTTATTTCATCAACAAGCTTGCTTAAATCCTCAGTGAACTCAGGTGGAGCCGTATGTTGATGCTCCTCAGCTTCTTCCCCCTCCTCATTTCCACTATCCTCCTCAGTGGTCGGCACCATAACCATATTTAACACTAATTCAAGCTTCTCGGATTCCCCAATTCTCTTAAGCTCATTCTCAAGCCTCTTCCATTCCTCCAGACCAAGCCTTATTTGCTTAAAATTAAACACAGGCAAACCTTAAGTTAGGGAATTTATTAAACTTCCCACCCATTACCTGCGGTTAAGAGCAGTTGCTTAATGGTGAAGCACTATGAACTGGTATTAATTCCTTAAACATAATCTGCATGCCTTAAGATGATTTACCGTAAATATGCCGGGGAAGACACGTTTATTAAGCAGTTAAGTATATACTATGCCTATGATTCGTGTAAGTGGGTTTAAGGTAACGTACTTAGCCTTAGTTTTTATTTTAACCTACATTGGTATTTCACTGATTGCCCATGGTTCATCCATCAACATGCAGTTAAATAATCCATCATTAAGCGGCTACACTTACACTGGTTCACTTAGTAATAATACTAACGTCATAGTAACAATATATGTTCCACTTAGGAATGTAAACCTGCTTTACCATTATGTTGAATTAATATCAAATCCAGGCTCACCAATGTATCATCACTTTCTAAGTAAGGCGCAAGTCGCTTCACTCTTCTACCCAATTAATGAGTATAATAACGTTACAGCTTTCCTTAAGGACCACGGCTTCAGAATATTATTTACTGCAGCTGACTCCATAATTGTTGCTGAGGGTAACGTTAGCTCTGTTGAGAGGTACTTAGGCTTAAGGTATGCTGTTTACAGTAATGGTTCAGTAAGCTTCTATGAGTCCTATGGGGAGCCTAAGTTAAGTAATGTAATGATTTATTCATCAAACATAACAATGCTTCTACTTGAACATCCCCCCTTTTTAATAACTGGCGGTGAGTTAAACAATCTTATAAGGGATTATGCTAATGGTAGCGTTAACTTAACTTACCCAATTGAGGCCTATTGGCCTACGGTGCTTCAGGGAGCCTATAATGCAACTGCATTATATAGAATGGGTTATTACGGTCAAAACTACACAATAGGTATTATTGACTTCTTCGGTGATCCCTATATCGTTAGCCAACTAATGCAGTTTGATAATGCGACTGGTTTACCTAATCCACCTGGCTTCAATATAATACCCATAGGCCCCTATAATCCCAACTTGGGTGTTTATAATGGTTGGGCTTATGAGATAAGCCTCGATGTTGAGGCTGCACACGCCATTGCGCCTAAGGCTAATATAACGCTTTACGTGGCTAACCCAGCACTACCCCTAGCCGCCGTAATAGCGTATATTGTTGACCAGGATAACGTGAATGTGGTTTCCCAAAGTTTCGGTTTCCCAGAGTCAATACTCTCAATGGTTAATGGCCCAGTCTTCTACTTCAACGTCTTCCTAACTGATGAATACTACGCACTGGGTAGTGTTGAGGGCATAACCTTCACTGCAGCAAGTGGCGATGGGGGTGGGGCTGGTTATAGTAATGGACCTGTGGGTGCTGTTATTTACCCATCAACATCACCATACGTAACCGCTGTTGGTGGTACAGCAACCTACGTTCAATTACCTAACGGCTCCTACTACCAGACAGCCTGGTCCAGCTACGGCTTCATACCACTTGACGAGAACCTAGGTGGATCAACAGGTGGTGTTAGTATTATTGAGCCTAAGCCATGGTATCAATTAGGTATTGCAACACCGGAGTCATACCCATTTGGGAGGATGGTTCCTGACATTGCAATGGATGCAAGCCCCTACCCAGGCCTACTGATTATTGGGCCAAGTAATACACTACTCATAACGGGTGGTACAAGTGCTGCAGCACCTCTACTTGCTGGATTATTAACATTAATAATGGATTACGTTCACTCAAGCCTCGGCTTAATTAACCCAGTATTATACAGTATTGCCAATAACATTAATGAGTACGGTAAGGCAATAGTTCCTATTACATTCGGCTACAATATACCGTGGGCAGCTCATTATGGTTATAATATGGTGACTGGGCTTGGAACAATTAATGCAGGTTACTTTGCTGAAGCTTTCTCAGCCTTAAGTAATCAAAGCGGGAGTGGGTTATCAATAACTGTTAACGTATTCAACTACTCCGGTTACCAGCAGAGGCAGTATTACCCAGGGGAGAAGATTATAATTAGCGCCTCAATAATGGTTAACTCAACTCAAATAGTTACTTCAGGAAACTTTTCAGCCGTAATTGAGGATTCCTGGGGTAATGTCACTGTTATCCCATTAAGGTTCACCCAATTCCTGGGCTGGTCAGCTACAGTAACTCTTCCAAGTAATGCCTCAGGCATATTAATGGTAATGGTTTACGGCAATTACCATAACCTGACTGGATACGGATTCACTACGGTGTATTCAGGTTATTATGCGCAATTCCTTGAACCACTCACCTTCATGCCGCTGTACTCTAAGTTGGGCATCTGGATTGCTGTTAATTTAACGGATACTTACGGCTCATTCCCAATCAACATAACTAACCTAACTGCCCTCATATATTACTACAATTACGTTAATAATTCATATGTACCAGTAGGTAATGTTACCTTAAGGCCGCAGGTTATGAGCCAAGGCTTCAGTTCATCGTACTTATTCATAGGTAAGCTACCTAGTGATGCGCCTATGGGTAATTTACTCATTAGGTTAACTAATGCCTTTGGTTTCGTAGCCTTCATCAACGGTATAATGATGCAAAGTATGTATGTCCTCCCACCAGTTGTTGCCCAACCTGGTTCAACTGCAGCAGGGGGTAGTGTGGTAATAATGGGTTACCCAATTCCACCACTTAACCTAGGTCAGGAATCAGTTGGGACTGGTACATATGTGTTCTATAATGTTCTTTACGGCTCCAACATTACCGCCTTCCTAATGGGGTCCAATGGTAAAGTTATTAGTAGGGCGAACGTATACTTTAATCCATCAGTAGGAGCCTACTATGGGGTCTTAAAGGTGCCTCAAAATGTTACGCCTGGCTTTTACCTTATTGCCTTAAATTCATCATATGATTCATATACGCTTAACTCCACAATCACAGGCTCTTACTTCGCTCAAATATACGTCTCCAATGGTTACTCGAAACCATTGATAAGGGTTTCATCACTATACGCAGCAGAGGGCCAAGTGGTTACTATCTATGCCAACATAACGTACCCTAATGGTACTGAGGTTAAGTATGGCATGTACTCAGCCGTCGTGTACCCTATATCATTATCAAGCATTTACCCAACCCTAAGCCAATTATTCGAGGCACCACTTTGGTATAATCCTAAGCTTAACCTATGGGTTGGTAATGTGACTTTACCATCCCAATTCTCCTTAGGCAGTTTAACCTACCTTGAAGGCAACATGTATTTCTCATCACCATACGGCATATTAGTCACTGGAATCTCAGCTGATGGATTCCCAACACCAAGTAACCTATTAACTCAATCAACCTTCTACGTATTGCCATATACATTAATAAGTGGGCAATTAATAAACAATATGAGGGCCTATCACTTAGCGTTAGTTAATGATACATTAATAAACGGTGTATATGTTAATGATATTTTAATTAATGATACATTAATAGGTAATGTAACGCTAATTAATTGCAATGCCAGCAATATAACTATACTTAACTCAAACGCAGTGGTAATGCTATCTAATATTAATAGCATTAATGCCATCAATAGTACCATTGAGCTATTCACAAGCAAGGTGAATGAATTATCACTAGTGTTTTCAAGATATATTAATGAGAACTCAGTGGTAAAGTACATCCACCCACCACCACCGGTTATTGTGATTAATTACCCCAGTAGTAACGCCAATTTAACGGGTTTAGTTATGGTTAACTTCACGGTAATGGGTAATGACGTATCTAATGTGGTGCTTTACCTTAATGGTAATGAATTAGCCAGCTATAGTGGTAATGGTACATTCACTTACATGTTAAATACTGGTAATTACCCTGATGGCACATATGAATTAACTATCACAGCCACTCAGGCTGATGGATTATTAAGATCAGTAACAGTAACCGTGAATATTGAGAATGGCCTATTGGCACTTAACAACAGGCTTAACGCTGTTAATCAATTTGTTAATAATAGTATCGGTAAATTATCCAATGAGTTATCATCGAACATGACGCTTATTTACAGTGAATTTAATAGGCTTAATAATAATTTACTAATCATGGATATTCTACTACTGGTGGCTCTTGCCCTAAGCTCAGCGGCATTATCATGGTTCTTAGCATCTAGGCAGCATAATCACTTGTAAAAGGCTATTGATGCATAACCCACTGTTTCAAGAAGATACCCACTTGTGTCTCCAGACGTGGCGTGTTTAAGTAACTTCACGCCTGTAGCACCCTGCTTCCTTGAGTAAACTATGGCTGTCATTATTGCACCAAAGCCGCATACTGAAACATCATACTTATCCATTACAGTGTAGAACCCCTCCTCATCCATGTTTATTATACGTTCAATAACCCTCATATCCTTATCCGTAGTGACCTCATGAGGCTCATAATGATTTAAGTCGCTGGAAGCCACCACCACAACCTCGCCTGCCCTCCCATCAATAACATCACTTATTGCTGAACCAAGCCTCCTAGATAAGTCAATGGTCTGATTCCATAAAACTATGGGTACTATCTTAGAGCCGGGGAAAAGGTACTGTATGAAGGGTATTTGAACCTCAATAGAGTGCTCACGCTCAAAGGCCACTTGATCCTCAGCTAAATCCCTCACCTTAGCCTTTATCTGCCTAGCCACCTCCTCGTCAATATCCACTTGCCCTAACGGCGTCTCCCAGGTGCCGCTGGTCATTATTGCGGCTGGTGAACCCACACCATAGTGATTAGGGCCTATTATTACGAATACTTTAGGTTTAATATACTTACCCACTTCAATATATGCATGAGCAGCCACAGGACCTGAGTACACGTAACCAGCGTGCGGCACTATTACTGAGAGTACGTACTGCTTATTCTCCTTAATATTCATTGTTGATTTAGGGCCAAGTTCATGCTCAATGGACCACTTTATCTGGTTAATTAAACCATCCCTACTCGCTTCATAAAACATGCCTGCAACTGCAGGTTTCCTAGTAACCATGTTAATCTCACTGCGTTTGGCTATTTAAATTGTTTCACCAGTAGGGCAATCATAGTTAAGCGGGGAATTTAAAAACCAGTTTAAGGCCCGTTGATAATAGTGGCCAAGATTGATTTAAAGTCATCATTAATGAGGATACTTAGAATGGCGAATCTATCACTCTACGTAATAGTAATAGTACTTACTGGAGTTACTAGCGTACTTTCACTATACATTGCTGTTACTGATATATTGAAAATATGTATAAATATAAATTCTTTAACTGATATTAATATTATTAATGTATTATCAGCATTATTCCTAGTCGTGTTAACAATGGAGTTAATTGATATGTTCATAATATACATGGAGAGGGGGCATATAATTGTTGATATGGTAATGGCAATAGTATTAACAGCTATAGCTAGGGAGCTACTGATAAATTACGCTAATATTGAATCCATGACCCTTCAAAGGGGAATCATACTATCATCCGCCATTTTAACACTAGCCATATCATACTGGCTAGTCATTAAGGCTGATTCCATTAAGAGAACTTAGCAATGATGAGACCCCTATGCCTATTATCAACAAGGGCCTCATTCATTAAGTGCATTTTCAATAGCCTAAAGCTTGGAAACTTAACCCCACAGACTGGGCATCTTCTCGTTTTAGGTAATTGCTGGCACTCCCTACTGTAGTGAAGGAAGTAGGCTAATGCATTATCCATAGTCCTTCCACAGTACTTACACACTATCTGCATTAAGGCTTACGTAACCCTGTGGTTTAAAACTTAACCCTACTCATTCACTAAAGGATTCACAGGAGGCTTAATCCATTTAGGGTAGAGTATTGGAACCGTAGCCACTCGAGCTGGACTGAACAATGAGAAGCAATCCTCACTCAAGGGTGAGGGGCAGTCAGCAAGATGGGTAATTAATTTAAAAGCGGCTGGTGATGCAGTAGGTATGACTATTATAGTTGAGATTGCGGTTGACCCAATAGGTACAGGCTCCACAAGTGTTGGTGATTTAATAAAACAAGCAGTATCAGTGATAGCAAGGAGGGGGTATAAGTACCAGGTCTGCGCCATGGGAACCGTTGTGGAATTACCATCGTTAAGAGATGTTGGATCACTTCTTGAGGATATTCACGAAGAGCTAGTTAAAATGGGTGTGAAGAGGATTGTTTCAGTGGTTAGGATTGATGATAGGAGGGATAAGAGTGAGAGTATTGAGTATAAGGTTAGTAGGGTTACTCAAAGGCCTGGGGGTTAGTAAATTATTTTAAATAGTTAATGTAACTCAATACATTCATTGATCTACCTGCATTATTTCACTGTCTAATTCATCAATATATTTCCAAGCATCATCAGGGAATATTAAGACTGCATCATTGAGGTTAAGGCCCATTGCAGCGTAGGCAACAGCCCCTGAACTTAAACCAACCAGTAACCCATCACTCCTAGCCAACTTCATAACACCAATTAAAGCCTGCTCCCTAGACACATCAATGACTTGATCCACCTTAAGTAACTCACTGAAGGGATTATTACCATTAATCCTCTTAATACCTGGTATTGTGGAATTAACTGATGGCTGTACCGCAATTACCTTAACATCATTACCATACTTTTCCTTAAAGTACATTGATATACCAGTCATGTGGCCGGCAGTCCCAACGGCACCAATAATGTACTTTGGTTTAAAGCCCGCTATCCTGCATTGTTCATCAATCTCCCTAGCCGTGGTATTATAGTGAATCATGTAGTTGGCTGGATTCGAGAATTGATTCGGGTGAATTAAATCCAGCTTCTTAGCCTCATTAATCACCTCAGGTAGTATTGTTGACGTATTACCCTCACGTTCAACAATCTTAACACCCATTAGCCTAAGCATGACTTTAAAGGACCTTGGGGAACCGGAGGGAACATAGGCAATATAGTCAATTCCCCTAGCCCTAAGGATTGACGCTAGGGCGACAGCTAAGTTACCTGAGGAAACCTCAATAACACCCTTATTAACATTACCAAGCGACTTAATAAGCCCTAGGGCAGTCCTATCCTTAATACTATGCGTTAGGGGATTCATGAACTCCAATTTAGCCCAAACATTATTCGGCTTAAACAGGTTTAACCTTAAGAGTGGAGTCGGCCAAACTCCAGTTACTAACTCCTCTAGGCTCCTAAACACGTTACCAGATGCAAATACTGGTCCCAGTCATTAAACCCACTGGCTTAATAACACTATTTAAGAATTATGTTTATGGAAAATTAACACGCCTACGTAATCAATGAATTTAAGACGCCGCAGAAACCTTGTGGTAAGTATCATAGGCATATTCCAACACGCGGAAATAATAATGCTTAATCTTCATGATTGCCCACGGCTTGGGTTATTGGCATTATAATTTCTGGGTAGTGGTAAATGCATAGGTATGGTGGAGCCTGTTAAGGTATAGATAAGGTCATATGATAATCTTAACGTCTCAGGCATGTATTCTGGAGCTCAACCTTAAGTTCCTCATCATTAAGTGCTTCCGCAATTCTGGTAAGTAAACTGCATATGTCTTTAATAGCTTCATCCTTAGATGCGTAGACGCTCATGACTCCCTCAGGGTCTACGCCATTATACTGGTATTGATGAAGAGCAAGGGCGATTATAGCTTCCCCCTCTAACCCAAGTAACTTAGCAATACTTCTAATCGCTGATGTAGGCATATATGCTATTAACTTATCCACTCTAGATAATGCATTAGCCAACTCCTCTCTCCTTTCACCAGCTAAGGCAGCTAATAGTGATTTAAAGGCTTGAAATGCCTTACCTGCAGCATTCCTAGTATAACCCTCTGCCAGCAACCTAATGGCCAGTTTAGCCTCTGCCAGTGCCTCAATTCTCCTTGCCTCAATATAAGCCCTTAAATTCCTCCAAGGCTTCCCAATTCTCTCAGGAAGCATTCATTATTGAGTACAGTTTACAGTGAATTAAGGCTTTCGCTAATAATAGGC
>NZ_DAXS01000026.1:5607-5729 GCF_002506515.1 Caldivirga sp. UBA161 | reverse complement strand
AGGCAATGAGCCATGCATTGCTTGATGAACGCTATTAGTGGCTGCCGATTTACGAGAACCTAAGCCGAACTTAGGTGAGAGGATCAGTGGAAGCCGTTATGAACTGTGGTTTTTATTATCAC
>NZ_DAXS01000026.1:2436-5529 GCF_002506515.1 Caldivirga sp. UBA161 | reverse complement strand
GTGTGTTTAAGAGGATGGCCATGTGGTCTATGAAATAATGGTTCCTAATTTAAAATTATGCTTAAGAGGGGTGATGAGGATTATTAGTTTCAATTCCTATTACTTATACGCATTCAATATATATTATATATTGATAAATATTATAAGTATTTTACGAACGAAATACCTATAAAGCCCCAGCCACATGAAGCTTAATGTGTAGTAAAACACCATTTGAGCCGCTTGATTGGTCAAGGCCAACACCTGGTCATATAAGGCTCCTATTTATCTCCGGCGCCGGCTTCTTTGCTGATGCCTACGACTTATTCGCCATATCAATAGCGTTGGTTTTCCTGAAGCAGGTTTGGTCATTATCAACTGCAGACGTGAGTTTAATATCATCAGCAGCACTCTTCGGTGCAGTAATAGGCCCCTTCATCTTTGGTAGGATTGGCGATATCTTCGGCCGAAAGTACGTGTATGGCATTGAGGCAGCCTTATTAGCCGCAGGCTCAGTGGCGTCAGCATTATCAGTGAATCCAACCATGCTGTGGATTACGAGGTTCATACTTGGCCTTGGAGTGGGTGGTGACTACCCAATAAGCGCAACATTAATGAGTGAGTACGCGCCAGCTAAGAATCGTGGCCTATTTGTGGCTGGCGTATTCTCAATGCAGGGCTGGGGTATAGTGGCTGCAGCCTTAATAGGCCTTGGCCTCCTTCACGCTAATGTTAACCCAGATATAGCCTGGAGGATAATACTGGGCTTTGGTGCGGTTGCACCAGCCCTTGTCATTTACTTTAGGCGTAGGGTTCATGAGACTCCTAGGTTTGAGTACTTCGTTAAGGGTAATGTTGAGGGGGCGAGGAGGGCCATGAAGGATGTACTCATGCAGGACGTTAACATTGAGGGTGGGAGTAATGTGGGAAGCATTAATTTAATTAAGTATATTCCAGTGATCCTAGGTACTGCAGTACCTTGGTTTGCACTTGATGTATTCTTCTACGGTACAAACATCTTCGGGCCATTCGTGGTTACCGCGCTGGGCCTTGCAAGTAACCCACTCTCCAGTATTTATGTTCAATTATACGCTGCATTAGCCTTTCTAGTACCTGGCTACTACGTTGCGGCATTCCTAGTGGATAAGGTGGGTAGGAGGAGCATGCAGATAATGGGCTTCTCCATAGTTACCGCAGTATACTTAGCCATGGCTTTAATACTGAGGAATGAATTAATAATGCCAACTACTATACTAGCCCTCTATGGATTAGCCCAGTTCTTCACTAACGTTGGACCAAACGTCACCACATTCATAACTCCAACCGAGGTTTTCCCAACTAGATTCAGGTCAACAGGCCACGGTATAGCTGCTGGCAGCGGTAAACTGGGTGCAGCGTTAGCAGCATCATTAATACCAATATACTTCCCAATAACCAGTAGCGGAGTGAGCGCAGTAGCTAAGTATGCGATAATGTCAAATCTACTACTGGTCCTAGCCATAATGGCCATCATAGGCATAGCCTTCACACTCCTCATAAAGGAACCCAAGGGTAAACCACTTGAATTATCATCAGGTGAAGTTGCTTCGCAATAATCCTTAATTCAGGTTATTAGCCTCCCAGTAACCATGGTGCAGTATAACTCCCCTTCTGTCGGCATCCACCTAGAGCCCAACCTGGGCCTCGCCACACGGAGCTCATTGACCCAGCACGGGCCTAAGCCCCCCTGAGGTGAATTAACCCCAGGGAGACCCGTGTGCCTGGAGAGTTTCCTAAGGCCACCCGTTACCGAAGTGGCCCTGAACCACCACTGCACCATGGTTACTGGGCTATGGGGTATTGTGAACAGTTAATTATAAGGATTCCGGTCAATAATATCTCAATGTGGGTTAGAGTAATGGTAATGAGCATAATGTTAACTTAACCCTACCCTAAAAGGAATGCGGCAGCTTATACTATTAGTAACCTATCATTATCCTTAATCCTTGAGATAAAAGTGGGGAAATCCAGCACTTCATCAATAACCTCATGTAATTCATCTTTCCTAATACCGTAAATACTCATTACACCAGTGCATGCGATAACCTTAACATTACCAAGCGACTTAGAGTCATTAATTATGCTTAAGTAGTCTACATTAGCCTTAACGTATAGTTCATGTTCACTTGGATCAGTGACCATTGGCTCCTTCCTGAAGGCTAATATCGCATTACCTGATATGAATAATGTAGTATCATTACCTAACGCAGCGTATGATGCTATTAAGGCAGCAGCAACATACAGTGTTGGTGGATCATTCCTAGTTAACACTATGAACACACTCATTAGTATGCCATTAACCTAAGCTTAATTATATATAATGAACACTGCTTATTATGCAGTGCCACTACACATATATGGGGGACCTTAATGCTCCTTAATTTTAACATTCACTAACCCTCCATTAGAAGCGTGGAATACTGCCTAAGGCATCCTTAACCGCTTCCTCAATTCTCTCCCTTGCCTTTCTCCTTAAATCCTCATAGTAATTATTGCCCTTTGAATCAATTATTACTGATAATGGGCCGAAGTCCTCAACCTCAAGAATCCACATGGCTTCAGCAGCCCCTAAATCAAGCCAATGAACACTAATAACCCTCTTAATAGCCTTAGCCGCCAGGACGCCGGCCCCACCTGTGAATATTAGGTATGATGCCTTAAACTTCCTCATGGCCTCAGTGGTCTTAGGCCCCATTCCACCCTTCCCTATTATTAACTTAACCCCAAGCTTCTCAATAACTTCAGGCTCAAACTCCTCCATCCTGGCGCTGGTTGTTGGACCCATACTTATTATCCTCCATGAATCACCCTCCTTAACAGCCACTGGGCCGGCGTGGTAAATGACACCACCCTTCAAGTCAACGGGTAATGGTTCACCCCTCCTTATGTGTTCAATAATCCTAACGTGGGCCGCATCCCTTGCACTCACTAATACGCCGCTTACATAAACCGTATCACCGATATTAAGTTTCTCAACGTCACTATCTCTTATTGGGGTCTTTAAATGATACGTAGGCATACGCACCTAGTGTTAGGGTTGTAAATAAGCTTTATGCTGAACCCTAACATTCAATT
>NZ_DAXS01000026.1:1108-2337 GCF_002506515.1 Caldivirga sp. UBA161 | reverse complement strand
TCATAAGGTATGTAATAATACTGGCACTAACGGCCGCATTAATACTCCTCCTTACCCCGAAATCAATAAGTCATGGGATTTTGAATGCTCAGCAGTATAATATTACGCCCTACAATACTATATACATGTATATTATTGAGAGCCCACCAGTAACAAGCTTCTCAGCTTATAATCCCAATATATTTCACGGTGGTATAGCAACATATGGCCTGTATTACGACTTCCTTGCATCATTAAACATAACTTCAAACACTATGGTCCCTGACTTAGCGGACTGGTGGAACATAACTGTTTTACCCAATGGAACTCTTGAGGTTCTGCTTCACATTAGGCATACAGGCTGGAGTGATGGGACCCCGGTTACTTGTCAGGACGTTTATGCAACAAACCTATTCCTAGGGTTGGTTGATGATATGGCTGGTAATGTTACAATAATAAACAGCACCACATGCGCCTTCCTAGTGCCGCAGGGATTTTACCTGCCTTTAACATCACCAGGTAATATCATTGATGACTTATTTGGGACATTGGACTGGGGTGGGGTTGCCGTGGTTTGGGCTTACCATATTTGGAAACCGCTTGTCGATGCTGCTACAGCCAACTACTCATACATTTACCTCTACAACTTTGGGCCACCATCAGTAGCATCATCGGCTGAGCATAATATTTCATCACTAATTTCCGAATTATTCACCTATAAGCCATCATCAGCTGCAGGTGATGGGCCCTTCTACCTATGCGATATTACGCCTGAATACTTCCTACTATGTAAGAATCCATACTTCTACGCAGCCGATAAGATACCTGTACAGTATATTGTTATGTGGCAGTATTCATCCATGGCTCAAGTTTACGCCGCATTAGCATCAGGTAAGATTAGTTATTGGCAGACTGGAGGTACATCGGTATCGCCAACATTATTAAGCCAAATATTAAGCAACCCGAACGTTAAAATGTACATATATCCAGCCTTCGGTGGTGATGCGCTTTACTTTAATTTCCTTAATCCGTGGTTGGCTATGCCTCAGGTTAGGCAGGCTATTTATTATGCTGTTAATTGGACTGAGTTAGCCCAAGCAGCATACGGGCCATTGATATTACCATCACCAACACCTCAAGTAGGCTTATATCCAGCGTATTATGAGCAATGGCTTATTAATACCAGTAAGTACTGGTTAACACTGGGACCCCAGTGGGCTTACGTTAACTACACTTATAATGCTTCATTG
>NZ_DAXS01000026.1:0-1040 GCF_002506515.1 Caldivirga sp. UBA161 | reverse complement strand
ATCAGGGGCAGCGCCACCGCAGTTAACGCTAGCTAATGAAATAGCCAGTGCCTTAAGCAACTTTGGGATACCAACAACTGTTGTTGTCTTCCCAAGCTCAGAGTATAGGACTGTTGTGGCTCAAGGTAAATATGATTTATTCTTCGCATATTATAGCGACTCTTATTCACCATATATACCATCCTTCTTCCCAGAGAGTAATTACTTCTCCGGGCCAACAGCAACATATAATATTACTCATTTTGATAATGTGATAGTGTTCCCGAATGGTACCTCAGTCAGTTTAGCTCAAGTATGTTACCAAGCGGTAACGCCGCCTAAGCTATTCCAGTGTATTGCAGATACCATGTGGGGTATTAATAAGGATCCATGGTTCATTCAACTGGATTGGAGTGTTAGTGTTGTCTTCGTTAACACTAAGTATATTAACTGGCCTGTCAACGATTCATCAATATGGATTAACCTAGAGCAGCATGAAACTCCAGGATGGTATGCGCTCTTGACTCACATATCCTTTAAGTCTCCTGTTACCACTACTACGACTACTACTCCTGTGGTTACTTCCACTGTTGTTTCCACGACTACTGTTGTTACTTCGACTACTGTGGTTAGTGGTACTACTACGACCTACACCACTACTTCAACAGTACCAGTAACCACAACAGCCACGACCACAGTAACCACAGCAACACCAACCACAGTAACAGCAGTATCAACAGTCACAGTCACTAAGCCAATAATATCAACAGCACTAATANNGTCGTAGTAGCAGCAGTAGCAGCAGTAATAGCGTTGAGGAGGAGGTAAGTAAATGTAATTTAAAATTAAATTAAAAATTTTTCCCTTCAATTTCTATAAATGATAATTATTAGAATAAGGCGTATATTAAGCTAATACTACTGATGGCGTATTTGCCGTCACTGTAACCATGCTTAATGAATATGCATGGTGAGTATTATTAATGATGTTAATATTACCCATAATACTTCACTAACCTTACTCAAGGGCAATCTATGTGTAGCATTGAAGTCTACTTAAAT
>NZ_DAXS01000054.1:7169-11648 GCF_002506515.1 Caldivirga sp. UBA161 | reverse complement strand
TGGTATGACTATTGCCAGTGGCTCAGCCAGCGCAGTGAGCATAGTTGTTCCAGCCGGTACCTATAGTTTAAGTGGAGTAGTGAGTGGCGTGCCGTTAACACCAATGAGTGTATCAGTGGCTACTGGGCAAATAGCCTCAGCCACAATACCTGTTGGTAAGATTGCAGTCAGCTTCGCCGGTGGCCTAATACCAAGCAGTTACTCACTAGCCCTACAGTACAGTGGTANNGACTATTGCCAGTGGCTCAGCCAGTGACGTTAGTATAGTTGTGCCGAGTGGAACATACTCACTGATCGGTAATGTGAGTGGCGTTGCATTATCACCAATAACCGTTGCCGTGTCTGCTGGTTCACAGGCATCAGTGAGTGTACCAGTTAGCCAGCTGAGTGTTGCAGCCTACACTGCTAATGGTGTGCAGTTGAGTAATGCGCAGATTGCCGTAACATACAGTGGTAAGCAGATTGCAGCTGGTGTTGGTTCACTAAGCGTTATTGTACCGGGTGGTGTATCATACACCATTAGTGTTAGCGCCTATGGTGTAACCAACTCAACCACAGTGACTCCAACAGTTGGCTCAGTGATGAGTGTTAGGGCTATAGTGCCGATAAGTGGTTACGTAATATTCGGTGCCTTCGTACCGTTGAGTACGCTAATACTGGTGGCAGTCATAATACTGATAGTGATAATAATAATAGTAGTGCTACTAATAGAGTACGGTAATTGGAGGAGGAGGAGGTTGGCAGGCGGCTTATTTGGACCTGGCGCTAAGTGAGGGAACTTAAATTGAATGATGGGTTTCAAATCCTTTTATTAAAATCCTTTTTCTTTTCCCCTCCCCATAATTTTTCAATTCTTACCCTGTTAATGGGATTAATCCTAATATGGCTTCATTATGCTAAAATTTAAATAAAGCCAGTACTTGGGTTCTTAATGAGTAATGAAACTAAGCAACCTGAGCAGGGGGAGGAGTATTTAGTGCCTGTGGAGAGGTATATGGCTGCTGCAGTTAGGTTGGGGGCAAGGGTCTCCAATAATTACCTGCAGGAGAGGGGCTTCATATTCACCGTTAGGCCTGATGGCTTAAGGATATTTAACTTGAAGAGGATTGATGAGAGGATTAGGATTGCTGCAAGAATGATTACCAGGTATCAGCCATCCAGGGTTATGGTACACTCCATTAAGCCGTATGCCTTTAAGCCAATTCAAATGTTCTGTAAGTTCGTAGGCTGCCTACCAGTTACCGGTAGGTTAATCCCAGGTACATTAACCAACCCCTACTTAGCGCACCACATTGACATTGACCTACTCATGGTTGCTGACCCAAAGACAGACTTCCAGGCAATTAATGAGGCATCATTAACTGGAATACCAGTGATAGCTTTAGTGGATACTGATAGTGACCCAACTTTCATTGACTTAATGATACCCTGCAATAATAAGGGTAGGAATAGCCTAGCCCTAGTCTTCTGGCTACTGGCCAGGCAGGTGCTTAGGGAGAGGGGTGAGTTGAAGCCCAATGAGGACTTACCGGTTAGCTGGGAGGAGTTCAGGGTTCCTGTTGGCCAATCTCAACCGTAAGGGTTAAGGCATTAACCCACCCCTTATTGATAAGTACACTCCAATTAAAGTCACCACCATTGATGCGGCTTCAATTAAATTCACCGGCTGGTGGAGAAGCATATACGCTAGTATGGTTGAGCCAGCTGGTTCAATTAATGTTACTGTTGACACCACAGTGGCTGGGAGGTACTTTAGGGAGTAGTTTAGGAGTGTGTGGCCCATTAACATGGGTCCAGCCACTATTAAGGCAATCATAACCAGCGACTTAACGCTGGGTGGGGTTAAGTTAATCCCCATTATTAACGCCACTGGTGCCGTGAATAAGGCTGCTAATGCGTAAACTAGTGTTGAGTAAACTGAGGTAGGTGCCTTAACTCTAGATAATTCACCAATAATAAAGTAGAATGCTCCTGAGGCTGATCCAGCTAAGGCTAATGCATCGCCCAGTAGGTTACCTGTATTTAAACCGTAGGATGAGTACATCATTACCGCCACACCTATTAATGCTAGGGAAGCCCCAATCACTGTTAAGCCACTAACCCTCCTTCCAATAGCTAATGTAATTGGTATTGTGAACACTGAGTACGTGGAAACTATGGTGACGCTCATGGCTACTGTAGTGTAGTATAGTGATGTTATCCAAGTCATGAAGTGAATGGCTAAGGCTAAACCACCTAATGCAAGAAGCTTCAGGGGTATGTTTAGGCCTTGCCCCCTCAAGTCCTTAATCATGAGTGGCGTTAAGGCTAATGATGCAAGTGCAGTCCTCCAGAAGGATACTGCAATGGGGTTCATCCCACTCCAGATTATTAGTATTGATGCCCATGATATGGTGAAGCCCGCCACAGCCAATGATACTACGGCGTTGGTTTTACTCATATCAACGCCTTAAACTGCACTTAGGCTCAACCTGAGGTTAACCACATTATTAATTGCTGTGGGTTACTTGACCTCACCCTAATTGTTATTGGGCCTAGGGGGCTCTCCACCTCACCCATGGCGAAGGAAAGCACCCCCACGTAGGCTGCCTGCTTATTAACATTAATAACAACCTCATCACCCACCACACTGTGGTTGAGTAAATCCCTTGCAGTATCCCTAATCCTCTCCCTCCTTATTAAATCCCTAAGCCTACTTAGGTAACTCAACCCCCTAGCCTTACCGTGAACATACTTAACCCCATTAACCTCAATAACCTCCAACTCATCAAGCTCAATAATGTTTAACACAGCCCTCTTAACCTTAACCTCACTCTCAGTGGGCTTAACCTCAGCGTAAACCTCAACCTCAACTTCCCCCATCATTAGGCTTCACCGTAAACCTCCCTCACTATTAAAGCAACCCTACTCCTCAAATCCTCCATACTTAACCCCTCATTAACTATAACGTAATCAGCCAAGCCAATTAAATCCCCCAGGCCGAAGGCAAGCTCCCTGTAATCCCTAGCCATTAAATCCCCTATGCTCTTAGGGTCATCAGGCCTACCCCTATTAGCCAACCTCCTAAACCTAACCCCAAGGCTAGCCACAGTGAATATCAACTTAACTTCACCGTACTCCTCCCTAAAGGCCTCATACTCCTCCCTACTCCTAAGGCCCTCAATAGCCACCCTACCATCCTTAAGCCTACGTAAATCCTCTAATACTAGCCTTGCAATAATCCTGGAGCCATACATTACCCTGAGCCTAGCTGCAGCTTCACCACTATTAATCCCCATTTTCTCAGCCTCCCTCCTAACGTAATCACCCATTACAATAACCCTAAACCCCATTTCAGCCAATAAGCCACTCACTGTTGACTTCCCTGAACCAGGTAAGCCAGCTATGCATAGTATGGGCACAGTCCACGCCCCACACTGGGCTTAAATTACTTAACTACCATTAATTAGGCATTAGGGTTTTAAGCATTACTATAGTGCACCCACTTAAATGGAATTAGTCCTAATGTCCATTAAGCCAGGCTTCGGTGATGCAATACTGGATGGTAGGAAGAAGGCGGAATTAAGGAGAATTGTAAATGGCCCATTAACCCCAGGTGATACTGTGGTCCTTTACTTATCATCCCCAAGGAAGGCCATTGAGGGATTCTTTAAGGCTGAGAGGGTTTACATTGGTAGGAGGGGTGAGTTAATGAGGATTGCCAAGGAGCTTGGGGGCCTTGGTTTAAGGGAGGGGGATTGGAATTACGTTGATGAGGATAGGGAGGGAATGATGATTATTGTTTCGGAACCGAGGAGGTGCATTAAACCTCTTGCACTGGATCAATTAATCAGCATGTTCCCCTGGTTTAAACCACCCTTAAGCTACACTAGGCTTAAGCCAAATAGCGACGTCTACTGGTTAATCTTCAGGAGGTGCATTGAACCATACTTCAGGAGCCTATGGAAGTGAAGCACCTTATTAAAGGGGGATCCTCATCCTACACCATAAGGGTTAAGGAGCCTCATGACTGCTCCCCCTCTTTACCCTTCTTCAACATGGCTAATCCAACCATTATTGATGCGTATATGTGTAGTTTCCAGGCTTCAGGGTATTCGCCGTACTCCTTAATAATCTTCCTTGCTAAATCCCTCAACTCAATAGCCTCATCATAGGTTAAATCATCCTTATCAAGGAGCTCCTTAAGCCTCTCATACTCCTCCTTACTTAATGGGTTAACCCTAATTAACCTCATGATCCTCTTGGCCTCATTCCTAACCATATCAGCCTTATCCCTCTTAATAACACCCTCAGTAGTTAGGAATTCAACGAAGAACTCCTGGTAATCCCCAAAGGCCTCAGCAACCCTATCAACCCTATCACCCAACTGATTAAACCTAGCGTCAATATCCTTAAACCTCACATCCATGTAACTTCTTGATTCACTGAACCTTAAGTCAACGTAACCCTTCAGCTCATTAAACCTAGAATCAACGTAAC
>NZ_DAXS01000054.1:203-6975 GCF_002506515.1 Caldivirga sp. UBA161 | reverse complement strand
GCCAAAAGCAAACCATCAACCATACCAATATTTTTCCATTTAGGGATTTAAATAATTTACGTTAATGGTAATACTTTAAATAAATAGCTTCCAGCTTCCTAACCCTTAGCTTTATCATTATGTTGGGTGATTTGGGAATTTAAGTCCATGATTCACTTCACTTGAATTAAACTGTAATGTTTATAAATTAGTTATTGATAACCAATAACTTATGAATAAACCAAGGCAATTGGATTGGGATGTTATTAAAACCTTAGATGCAGGTGGTTTAAGTAAGCATCAGTGGCTAATTATAGCATCAGCCTCATTGGGTATGTTTCTATGGGGGATTCTATTAGCTTTAGCCCCCTTAACGACTCAGTGGCCGTTTGTGCCTAAAGGCATGATTGAGTACATTTTACTCTCAGCTCCAGTAGCCTTAACGGTGGGTAATTTAACAATAGGTAGGCTCTCAGACGCATATGGTAGGAAGTATACATTCATCCTTACATTTGCTCTCTACAGCATAGGTATATTACTAGTATTGCTCGCTAATAATGCGTATTCTTTAATTATTGGGATAGCGCTTGCGGAGTTTGGCCTTGGAGGTGAAGAACCCACTGCATTAGCTTACTTAGCTGAAATGATGCCAATCAAGAGGAGGGAGGAGGTGCTTATAGGTGTAACCAATGTAGCTAACTTGGGTGCTGCAGTAGCCGCAGCCTTAACATTAGCTACAGGCATGACTATTACACTTCAGAGGGAGTTCTTCGCAATCACAATTGGGGTAGCCTTAACTATTATGCTAGTGACTAGGCTAATGATTCCTGAATCCTACCGCTGGATGCTGTTTAAACACATTAAATCAATTAATCCGATTAATCTAAGTAACCTAAGGTTAAGGTTATTCGTCCTAGTGTCATTGGCAATAACAATAGTACTTACATATGCCCTACTAGCCCTAGTAATGGGGCCTTACCTGTTCCCACGGTTGACGTCCTGGATAGTGCTACTATATAATATTGGTGAAACCCTAGGCGGCATTATCGGCATCCTCATGTTTAAGAAGATTAGTGTGAAGCCTTTCACATTAATAGCATATTTAGGTGGATTCATTACAATGCTTGCGCTTATACCTCAAGTATTAGTAATGCCGCATAATTTAATAGTATTCTTAACTTTATTACTTATAAATGGTGTATTTGGGGAGCTGGGTTGGGCTGCCAGGGTCATTCTTGAGCCTGAATTATTCCCAACAAGGGTTAGGTCAATGGGCATTGCTGCAGTTAGGGCTTCAGCATACGTAATATACATCGCCTCAATATTCTTTACAGCAGGCTTCACGTTAAATGAGTACTTACTCTATAATGCTGGATTATGGGGCTTAGGCCTAGTGGCAGCATTAGAATGGTATAATAGAGGCTTAGAAACAGCATTTAAGCCTCTTGAGCAAATAAATGAAGAGAATGCGTAATCTTGCAAATAAATTAGGGCTTAAACTTCACCAGTGGTTACTTCCCTTGGATCTGGTTTTCTACTTATTATCCTACCGCCATCTATTATTATTTCGTTGCCTGTCATGAATGTGTTTAGGTCTGATATTAAGAATGCTATTAACCAAGCCACCTCCATGGGCCTACCCATCCTACCTATTAATGTTGCTGCATTATCATCAAGGCTCTTGGGTACCTCCCCACCCTTAACATACACTGGGCCTGGAGTTACCGTTATGGCTTGTATGCCGTACTTACCCAAGTCAACAGCCATACTCCTAGTCATAGCCACTAAACCACCCTTAGTGGTTACGTAGGGGAATGATGACTCAAGGGGGAAGTGGGCTTGTATGGCTGCAACATTAATTATCTTACCCCTAATCCCCCTCTTAATCATTAGCCTAGCGGCCATTTGGGAGAGTAGGAATGGTGCCGTTAAGTTTAACTCAATCATACTATCCCACTCCTCCAATGCAGTATCAAGGATACTGAACCTGGAATTCCTTGAAGCATTATTAATTAAGGCATGAATAACACCCACCTCAGACTCAAACCACTTAATGAAATCCAAAACCTCAACCCTCCTAGATAAATCAACCCTCCTAAACACTATACCAACCTCAGACTCAAGTAACCTACCCTTAGCCTCATCCCTACCAACACCATAAACAGTAGCCCCCAACTGCCTAAGTAACCTACCGGTAGCCTCCCCAATACCATGAGTCACGCCAGTAATTAAAACAACCCTCCCCCTTAAATCAATGCTCATACGTAGGCGTATACTTAAGGGTATTTAAGCACTTATGTTAATTAACCAGTGATTTAAGGTTAATATAATTGTGCTTAATGCTTCCTTAAATAAACTAATTCACATATGATTAAATTTAAATAATTCAGTGTAGTATCATTAATATGGTTTTCTCGAAGAATCCAGTAGACTTAATTAGGGATAGGAAACTCAGTGAGAATGAAGTTGGGGAGGCGCTTAGGCTAGCGATAATGGCTGAGCTAGATGCAATAAACCTATACCTCCAATTAGCTGGATTGATTACTGATGAGAAGGTTAAGAGGGTTTTTGAGGATATTGCCAAGGAGGAAAAGGCTCACTTTGGTGAATTCCTTACCTTACTTAAGAATTATGATCCAGAGCAGGTTGAGCAGTTGAAGGCTGGTTCCACTGAGGTTAGTGGATTAACGGGTATTAAGGCACCTAATGATCCTAATACTGGTAAGGGGGAATCCAAGAATACAGGTGATCCACCAATTGATGTTACTTCATCATCAGCCTTAAACCCTGAGGAGCTTAGGTATATTCAAGGTAAGATTCGGGGTACTGTTAATGAGGCAAGGAGGTTTAGGAAGTATTTAACCACATATGAGGCCGGCCCAGGCTTAGATGCAGTACCACTTGAGGAAACTTCAAGCGGCTCCTCAATAACCATAAGTAGATCCATTTTAGCCCTTAAGGAATTAAGCCTTAAATTTACAATCTCACAGAGGCAGATTGAGTACTCTAGAGCTAGGGGTGAGGCAGTTTATTCAGCATCAGCTGATCAGGCTGCTGTTAGGTTAGCTTATGATGAGGATTTAATGATACTTAACGACATATTAAGTAACCCTAAGGTTAAAACAATGGCTATGTCACCTTGGGATACCCCTGGTTCGGCGGTTAATGAGGTTTCAAGCGCCGTTAATGCATTATACGCTAATTACGTGCCTGAACCATACGTACTCTTCATTAGCCCCAACAGGTATACTAAGCTACTAATTGTTAATGAGAGGACTGGCGTCATGGAGTTAACTAGGGTTAAATCACTCATTAAGGATGTTGCAGTGATCCCGCAGTTGAGGGATGATACGGCATTATTAATGTCAACGCATCAATCAATAATTGATGTGGCAGTGGGGGTGGATGCCGCATTAGTGTATCTGGGTGTTGATGATAGTAACCATGTGTTTAGATTGTGGGAAACCTTAGCCGTGAGGGTTAAGGATCCTAGGGGAGTGGTAGTACTTAAGCAATCCACTTAGGGGCCTATAGCATAATTCTTAAACTGCCTAATGAATAATGCATTTTCATAAACCTCATCCTCCATGAATCTTAAGTCACCCACCAACTCCTTAATTCTCACGCAACTGTAGGTTGTGTTAATGTACTTGAAAAGCGGCTTAACATCACTTGGTAATGCTAATTTAAGTAGAATATTAGGTATAGGTATCCTTAATGGCCTTTTCCCAAGTGCCTTAACCATGATTTCAAAGAACCTAGCCACCTCAACCGGCTCACACTCAGTGGCGTATAGGTAGAGGCTCCTTGGCCTTAACTCATGCAGCCTAATTATCAACTCAGTAAGCTTAGGGGCACTAATAGCCATTAACTTAGCATTAACCCTAGGTACAATACCCACTTTAGCCACATTGTATATTTGGAGGAATTGTGGATGAGTATTATACTTACCGTAGACTAAGGTTGGCCTAATTATGGCTAGTGGGAAGCCTGTGGATTGAGATATTGAGTAAACCGCCTGTTCACCAAGGCACTTAGTCTCCTCATACAGTGTTGATGGCTTAGCCCCCTCACAATGCCTAGGCTCCTCGGTGATGAATTTACCAATTGGCCCCATGACATTAGATGCGCTTACGTGTATGAGCATTATTGATGGTGAGTAATCCGCTATTAGTGAGGCGACTTGCCTAGGTATAGTTACGTGAACGGCCCTAAGTAGCTGAAAATCATTGCTCAATGCACCTATTAGGTTAATTACAGTGTCAGAGTTCTTAATTAAACTCCTTAACTCATATTCATCAGTAAGTGGATTAAGCCTAGTGAGTTCAACACTACCCCTCAATATCTTCGCATAAATTTCATTGATACCATTCAGTGACCTGTACGTTACGGTAACGTGCCCCAACTTAGATAATGCCTCTGCAACATGTGTTGCTATGAATCCTAGGCCTAATACCAGAAACCTACTCATATTCAGTTACTTCACTTAACCCTTAATTAGGCTTAATAATTCTTAAACCTCATAGTCAGCATTCTTCACGAATTATTGCCCAGTAATTTCTGCGCCTCCTGTATCATTCTCTCAACATCTGGTAACCTATCCTTAATATCATCAGCATCTAGTTTCATCTCGTGGAATCCCCACACATGTAGGTAATTTGCCGTGTCCCAGGATTGCCTAAACCACCTACCAAGCCTCCTTGATATTTCAATTACAGCCTTCTCAAGCTCAGTTACAGTCCACCTCCCCCTCTCATTAACTCTAGCCAATATATCCTTTAAATCATAGTAAACCACCAATGCCTTAACAGATTCTTCAGCAGCCTTGTAGAGCTTTTCACTGGCTTGAACAGGGTCCTTATCTATCAAGTTCTTCCCCTCATTAAGGTAACCAATAGCTAACTCAATCCTAATCTTAATGAGGGTCTCTGGGTCAAGTTTTAGAGTATTGATTAATGTTGATAAGACTAATTCCTCAACATCAATACCCCTCCTAGTTGCTTCATCATAAAGCTTCTTAGGGATGGCAATGCTCACAGGCACTTTATGTTTTTGCCTTGGGGATTTATAAACCCTAATGCTTGCCCCTTAATTCGCGTATACAATGTTAAGTTTTATCAGCCTCAATGAGGATTAATCCCTTACCTGGCTGAATATCCACTTGGTAAGCCTCCTTAGCGTGGTTTGTTAACCTCATCTTCTTAATAATTAACCACCTCCTAATAGTCTTGGCCTCAACAACATTATCCATCCACATGTGTATTATACCGTCGGCAATATGCTCAAGGCCAAAGCCGAAGCTAGCCTCAGTGGTTGGGGCATATTGACTAACTAGGAGTGCAGTAATATTACTCCTATACAGGTTCTGCCTAAGCCTATAGCTATAAGCCCTAGCCATTGCAGGCTTATCAGCCCAGAAGGCAGTCATGGAGTCAATAATAAGCCTACTGGGTTCACTAACCTTACCCTCACTAAAGCCTAAAACCTCATAAGCCCTCTTAACAGCGCCCTCCAGTACCTCAATGCTCAAAGCCCTACTAGGCTTCTTACCCTCCTCCCCAGCCTCCTTAATCATCTCACGGTATTGCCTATATAAGCCGAATAAGTCAATCACAACTAATTTAGCGTTCTCAGGCTTAACCTTACCCGTAATTACATCACTTAAGTTAACAGGCTTAAACTGAGTTAAATCCATGTTGAATTGCCTAGCCTGCCTAACTACATCACGGAAGCTGGTCTCAGTGGTAACGTAGATTACTGGTTCATCATTCTCTAACCCATTGTAGGCGAAGTGCATGCATAGTATGCTCTTACCCACGCCTGGCTCCCCAGTAACCACAGTCCAAGTACCCCTGGGCACGCCACCCTCAAGTGCATTATCTAGAACCTTAATACCGAAAGCCTCCCTCTCAACCTCCTCCCTCAACCTAACCTCCCCCTTACCTTCACTCCTCTTCTCCATAAATTAACACTGTATTAAACACTATTTATATTTAAAGCTTCCTCAAGTAAGGTAATAAATATGATAATTATGCACATTAATATTGCGGGAAATTATGTAATAATTTATAAATAATCCGCAGTAATCATAACTTATGAAGAATACGCCTCCAATAGTGTTAACTATTACCGTAGTAATAGTGTTAGTGATACTGCTTATGGCGCTATACTTAAGGTTAATGCCATTTAAAAAGTTGAGTTACAAGGCTATTAATAAGTCATTTGATGGTATTGTTTACATTCTGCCCTCCAGTAATTCTACACCTTATTGGAAGGAGGCTTATGGGGATAGAACATTCTTTTACGTTTACGCCAATTTAAGCCTATATAGGGATTCCATCGCCGGTGATTTTAAGATAATTAGGGATGCTGGCTACAGCTTCATTGTAGTGGTTATTCCTCTAGCTGATAATTCATTCCAATACTATTACCCTAATATTAATTTGATTAGTGAATTGGCCTATGAGAATGGTTTAAAGGTAATGTGGGCAGTATTCCCTAAATGGTATTTTGGACCTGAATGGGATTACTTATATGTGAACTCCACGGTTTACATTAAGCTCATTGAATTATTAAACTACTTAACTTCACTCAATAGTACGTATAGGGTTGCAGTGTGGTATGGTTGGCCGCCTCAAGCAGTACCCCTAAACACTTGGTGTAATCCAGTAATGTTAAAGGGCTTCATAAATTCACTACCACAGCAGGTTAAGTCTAGGTATGTTGTATGGATCGACATGCCCTTCGATAAGTATGTTAATGAGTGTGGTGTAGTTAATGTTGTTAATGAATT
>NZ_DAXS01000054.1:0-178 GCF_002506515.1 Caldivirga sp. UBA161 | reverse complement strand
GGGTATTGGAACATGGTTTAACACATTCAGGGAGCAGTACATTACCACCGGTGTCTGGAATGCACCAAGTGTGGATGCATGGTGCAGTGGCTTTAATAAACTAATAAATCCAGTAATCAATGGGAGTCTAAGGCATGGCTATGAACCTAGAGTAATTATAGTCTGGGTCTACTGGGAT
>NZ_DAXS01000058.1 GCF_002506515.1 Caldivirga sp. UBA161 | reverse complement strand
ATCACTACTACCCTGGTTCTACGATATTTACGTTGGCTTACTGGGCCTAATAGTGAACCTAATTGTAATGCTGGTGGTTTACGCCATTGTTAAGGTGCGTAAGGTTAAGGTAAGTAGTAGGCTTAGCCCACAGGAATTACTCTAGTGCCTATGAATACCCCACTTAAAATTTAAGAATCTTTAATTCCCCCTTAAATGAGGCTAAACGCCTTAGTGAAGTCCCTATGAGGTAATGAAGCACCATTAATTTAATGGATGCTTATATTTAAATCTCCCTGGACGGGTTTAGTGAAGTGGACTTTAACCTCAGTCAGGAGGAGGAGTTATTCAGGAGGAGTGTAATTGAGTTTGCTGAGAGGTATGTTAAGCCAAACTGGCCCCTTATAGATGATGGAAAATACCCCCTAATTAACGTGGTTAAGAAAATGGGTGAGTCAGGCTTACTGGGTGTGCCTTTTAATTCAAGGTATGGTGGGCAGGATGGCTCATTCACCATGAGTACCTTAGCCACTGAGGAGTTAGCCTACGCAGACCCCTCCTTAGCAACCCCAGTCTTCTACCTACTTAACACTGCATGGCCTTTCATTGTTCAAAGGTATGGGAGGGAGGAGGTTAAGGAGGAGGCATTACCAAGGGTAGTTAAGGGTATTGGCTTCATTGGAATAGCCTCCACCGAGCCACAGGGTGGTAGTGATGTGGCATCCACTAGGCTTGAGGCTAGGAGGAGTGATGGCTCATGGAGCCTCTACGGTGAGAAGAATATTGTTACTGGGGCCTCATTAATCATTAATGACATGGATTACGGGGGCTTCGTCACAATAGCCAGGACAGCCCCCATGGAGGCTAGGCATAGGGGCTTAACCTCCCTACTAGCCTTAGTGAAGAGGGATGGTAAAGTACTTAGTGGTTTCGAGTACGGTAACTATGATGATATTGGGAGGAGGGGGCTTGTAACAAACTACATTAAGTTTAATGGGTTAACCGTTAAAGAATCCTACATCCTAGGTGAGGTTAATGGTGGGTTTAGAATCCTAATGGAGGGCTTTGATATTGCTAGAGTACTCATAGCGGCTGCATCAATTGGGGTTACTAGGTGGCTTCTTGATCAATCAAGGGATTGGATTAAGTCAAGGATTGTTTTCAATAAACCAATAGCATCATACCAATCAATAAGCTTCAAATACGCTGAATTAGCCACCAGGCTTGAGCAAGCCAAGCTACTCACCTATAAGGCTGCTTGGTTAACTGACAGATACTTCATACTTAATGACTCCTCGATTAATATCCTCACTGTAGCCACCTTCAACGCCATGGCCAAGATGACTGCAGTTGAATTAGCTGTTGAAACCGCCCTAGAGGCAATGAAGTGGTTTGGTGGAGCCAGCTACTTTAAGGAATCTAATATTGCTAGAGCACTCCTTGGTGCATTAAGCTACTACGTTGGTGCTGAGGGTACTGGTAACATAATGAGGTTAATAGTGGCAAGGAATCTAATAGGAAGGGAAGTGGAATAGGGGAGGGCTGGGGATTAAGCTTCATTGAGCGCAAGTATTAATGCCTATTACAGGTGTTGGTTGGCGGATAAGCCGCTGGGCCTAGTGATTGGCGTTCATGGTTTTGCGGAGCATTATGGTAGGTATGATGACTTTAGTAATTACCTATCAAGTAATGCGTACTCCATATGTATGCAGATTTGAGGAGCCATGGATTAACAGCAGGCCCTAAGGACCTTGGTTACGTAGATAACTTTAACCTATTCTTAAATTGACCTCGAGGGCCTCATAGAGTTAATGCTTAGGATGACTGGAATGGCAAGTGGTGCTGATTCATAAAGTATGCTAACCCTACCTATTAATCCTAGGCTCCGTACACATGATAGAAAGATTGTAGAAGAGTACATAAATGACTCATTCATCTTTAAGAAGCCCATAGTCAGGATACTGCATGAGCTCATTAAGGCATTGAGGAGTATTTGGAAGTACATTAATAATATATCAGTACCCATAATTATGATGCATAGTGATGATAAGGTGGCGCCACCAAGGGCTGCCTAGGAGGTATTCAATAGATTAAGAGTTAATGATAAGATTATGAGAATCTATAATGGCATGCATCATGAAATATTAAATGAATTAATATAGAGATATGGTTTATAAGGGCGTATCAAACTGATTAAATGCACATACTTAAATATAATTATAGTCCCTGCAAGCATCTAATATGACTTTTATCATGTAATGTAATCTTATTGTTGAGATGTTTATTATGTTGGTAAGAGTAATTAAGTTAGGGTTCCTCTAGGAGGCGGCAGTATTCATGTATTTAGTTAGCTACTGGGCTTAAGATGCCTAGGCTAATATGCTGAGATTATAGGTAAAATGCCTAATACGGAGTTTGCCAGTAAGCGGAAGTTATTTAATGCTGGTTATTTTATAATATTGGATTCATAGATCTATATATTCAATTTAATTAGGCAGTTAACATATTTAGCCTAACATTTATTAGTTACCTGAGGAGCCAGAACTTATAATGGGTGGAATATTCGGCCTCGTATCCAACATTAGGCCAGTTGCCCCTGTGATTAGGATTGGCCTTGAAAGGCTAATGCATAGGGGTATTGATGGGGCAGGTGTAGCCACCGTGCATAATGGTGTTATTCACATTAAGAAGGATGCCGGTAAGGTAACTGACGTACACAGTAAGCTTAATCTAGATGACTTACCAGGCTACGTGGGTATTGGGCACGTTAGGTCAGCTACACATGGTAGGCCTGTTTACGAAAACACCCACCCAGTTCAAGACTGCACTGGTGGCATTGCATTGGTTATGGATGGCGTGGTCTCGGATTACGATGAAATAAGGAGGAGGCTGAGTAGAAAGCATAAGTTAGCCTCCAGGACTGATGCTGAGGCATTAGCCCACATTATTGAGGATGAGTTAAAGGGTGGTGAGTCAATGAAGGAGGCATTATCATCAGTAATAAGGCAGGTTAAGGGCTATTACACAATTGCTGTTCTACATAAGGATGAGGAGAGGATTTACGCATTAAGCATGGGTAACCCACTGGTTATAGGTGTTAGTGATAGGGAGTACTTCGTATCCTCTGAGGAGCAGGCAATACCAGTTAAGTTAAGGTTAGTCTACTTCATGGAGCCTAATCAAATGGCAGTGGTGAGTAAGGATAGTGTAGAGTTCTATGACGCATTGTCAATGAATAAAGTAGAACCATCACCGCAATTAGCATCGCAGGCAACTGTGGAGGTGGTTAAGGGGTCATTTCAACATTATATGATTAAGGAAATCTATGAGGAGCCCGAGGTATTGGCTAGGGCCGTTAACGTGCTTCAAAGGGAGTACCTTGATGATGCAGCCTCAATAGTGGCTAAGGCTAAGAACATAATATTCACAGGTTCAGGAACCTCCTACTACGCCTCATTAATAGGTAAGTACTACCTAGAGGGATTAGGTGGGGTTAAGGCTGATGCAGTACCCGCTGGTGAATTCCCATACCTGGGTATAAGGTATGTTGAACCAGGCACATTAATAGTAGCTGTTAGTCAATCCGGTGAATCAACCGACATAATTAGGGCTATTAGGTGGGCTAAGAGGAAGGGCGCCATAGTGCTTAGTATTGTTAATAGGCTTGGTTCAGCCCTAATGAGGGAATCCAACGTATACTTACCAATGGGTGCTGGACCTGAGTTAGCTGTACCTGCAACGAAATCTTTCGTGGCTTCAATAGCGATAATGCTTCAATTAGCCTACGCCGTTAAGGGTAATGTGGATGATGCAAGGAGCCTCATTAATAAGGCAATAGTCATGCTTAATAATCAACTAAATCAAGTGAGGGATGATGCCAAGCGCATTGCTAAACTGGTATCAAACTACAATAATGCATACGTAATATCAGGTGGGCCAATTGGTTTACCATTAGCCATGGAGGCGGCATTAAAGCTTAAGGAGGCAGCTCAAGTTCATTCGGAGGCCTTCAGCTTCAGGGAGTTTAAACATGGCCCAATAACCCTAATATCTAAGGAATTCCCCACAATAGCAATAATGCCTGGTAATGATGTTGATGATGAAATGATGAACGTTATTTCAGAGGTATGGTCCCGTGGAGGATACACAGTAGTTATCGCGCAGGGAGGTAGGGAGGTTACTGGGGATCAGGTTATTTACCTGGAGCGCATGGGTAATAAATTAATAGTACCCTTAGTGTACCCATCGGTAATTCAATTATTAGCCTACGAGATTGGGGTGGCTAGGGGTATTGATGTTGATAATCCACATAACTTAAGTAAAGTGGTGACAACTTAACGCGAGGAAAACAGAAAAAGCCGTATTGCTGGTTTAATTCATGAATTGCCCCTACTGGGTTATTAAGGGTAAGTTAGCTGGCTCCTGCGCCCCAAGGGGTGTTAGGGATGTTGAGGCATGGGGTAGAATGGGTATTAAGGCTGTTGTATCATTAATTGAGGAATTCGAGTTCAATGAGATAGGCTTCCCCTTCAATAATTACATTGATGCCTTAAGGAGGCTCAACATTAGGTTACTCTACTCACCCACTAAGGATGGTGAATCACCACCCCTTGATGAGTTCATGGCTATACTTAGGTGGATTGATGAAAGAATTCATGAAAACGAGCCAGTGCTGGTTCACTGTAATGCAGGTGTCGGCCGCTCCCCCACGGTGATAATCGGTTACCTAATTTATAAGGGGTATAGTTTAAAGGAGGCCTATAGGCTTGTATCAAGCGTAAATGAGAAGGTTTCATTGAGTTTCACCCAAGCATTAGCATTGGAGGAGCTTGAGAAGCTCATAAGTAGGAGGAGCCTTGTACTTTAAGGATGCCGCATATGTTTTTTAAATTCATGAGGGGTATTAAGGTAGTGGGTAGGAATAGGCTTAGGGATATTTTCAATAGGATAATCTGGACTAACGTAAGGAACGAGTACGAGGTAGTTATAGTATCAAGGGGGGAGCCAGGTGACGTTAAGGTAATACCACTGGGTAGTTTAGTTAAGGCCAGTAAGGATGGTATAGTGATAGGGATTAATGGGGCTGAATCCTTCATACCGTATCACAGGATTCTACTGGTAAGGAGGATTAATGGGGCTGTGATCTATAGGAAGGGTATGAAGTTCAATTAAATAAGCCAATTACCCAGAACATTCTTAGCCTCATTAAGAATGCCTTCACTTACCTCAACCCCAGCCTCCCTCAGCCTCCTCATTAACTCTTCAGTGCTTGAGGATAGGGTAAGCCCCATTAGTGTTAAGGCCAAAGCAATCTTAACACCATTAAACCCACCCACCTTCGCTAAGGCCTTAGCCTCCAGGTAAAGCCTAATCTGCTTCTCATCAATACCCAACTCACTAGCCACCCCCCTTAACCCCAGGTTCCTAATGGTGTTTATTAAGCCCTCAAAGCCACCGTACTTCTGGCTTATTAACCAGTCAATGTGAATTATGGCTGCTGTTAAATACTTCATGAATACCCTCCCCTTACCCTCATCATCATTAATCAATTGCAGCGCTGAACCGTATGCCGCCTTAGCCTCCTCAGCAGCCTCGGGCTCCTCTTGAGCCACGTTAAGTAGCATATCGCCTGCCTCCTCATAGTAAACCGGGTCACTGTCCTCGATGGCGTCAATTAACCTAGCCATGGCACTGCACCTAGTGGCTTCAGTTAAATGATCCTTACTCCACCTAGCCGTTGAGGCGCATTGAAGGTACGTTGACCTAGCGTTATCTAAGTCACCGTGGGTTAAGTAATACTTAGCTAACTCAATTAGGCCCGTTAACCTAACCTCAAGGGCATTAGTTAACTCACCCAAGTCCTCGTAATGCCTATAGGCCTCTGAGAAGTGGCTCATGGCTTCATTAATTAACCTAAACTCAGCATCATGGTTGCCTCTACTATGCTCAACACTGGAGGATTCAAGGTTTATGAATCCCTGGCACAGTTCCATAAGTGCCCTTAACCTAAGTGAATCTTCCCCAACAGCGCCATTCATTCTACCTCTAAGTAGCCTCATGGCTTCACTAAACCTACCCCCCTCCATTAGTGCTTCAGCAAGCCTAATCAATAGGTTAATGCTACTTACTTTACCTGGATCAACACCACTGATTAGGGCTATTACTTTATCGCTCAACTCAATGTTAAGCAGTAATTCAACATCACGCTCCTCCAATTCCCTACCGGCCTCCTCAAGAAGGCCATTTGGGAGTTCATTAATGTGCCTAAGTAATGTTCCCCTACTTCTAGGTAACTCCCTAACCTCCTTAATAATCCTAGCCTTAATGCAGTCTAGGTTCCATAGGCATTCTTCAGCTAGGCTCATTTCATAATCTTAATGAAGCCTAATTTTTAAACTAATGCCCTTAACTCAATGCAACTGGAGTTAATTGGGGCCTCATGAACTGTATTTAACTTAATTTTAATACATCTTAATACTTTGTAGCGCTAAATATTTATTAATTAGATTTCCACTAGCAATATATGGTTGACGTAATTATACTGGCAGGGGGATACGCTACAAGGCTTAGGCCCCTTACGTTCACTAAGCCTAAGCCCCTGCTTCCAATACTTAATAAGTCTGTCATAGACTGGATCCTTGAATCAGCCACTAAGGTTAAGCCAAGCGACATTTTCCTATCGGTCAGATACATGAGTGAGCTTATTGAGAAGCACGTTAACCATAGGTGGGCCTCATTAAGAGGCATGGTTAACATAATTAAGGAGGATAAGCCACTTGGTGATGGTGGCCCAGTCTCATACATAGCCAGTATGCGGGAATTAGATGACGTAATTGTAGTCTTTAATGGTGATATATTCACTAGAATCGACTTGGAGGATGCGATCAATGAGCATGTTAGTAAGGGGGCTTTAGCCACAATCTGCTTAACCCAGGTTAATGATGTATCGCAGTACGGGGTTGCCACGCTTGGTAAGGATAACCTAGTGACAGGCTTCGTTGAGAAGCCTGAGCCAGGTAATGCACCATCAAACTTAATTAACGCCGGCATATACATATTCAGTAAGGATGCGCTCAAGTACTTCCCCAAGCCCGGCACATTCGGTAAGTTGGCTATTGACGTCTTACCTAAAATGATTAAGGATCACAAGGTGTATGGCTACATACTGAAGGGGTATTGGTATGACATAGGGACAATCACATCATACCTAGACGCTAACTTCAGGGCCCTTGATGAGTACTGTAGGGACTGCCCAGTGCCTAATAATGAAGCATTAATTAAGCCCCCTGTCTTCATAGGTGAGAATGTTACAATAGAGCCTGGGGCTGAAGTGGGGCCATATGTAGTTGTGTTGAATAATTCGAGGATTGGCGCCCACAGTAGGGTTAAGTACTCTGTAATAATGGATAACACAACAATTGAGAATGGGGCATATATTGACTTAGCCGTACTGGGCTCTGATGTATTTGTGGGTAAGTGGGCTAGGATTGAGAAGGGTGTTGTGGTTGGTGATGGAAGCTACATTAGTGATCATGTTTTAATAAATAGGGATTCAATAATAGGGCCCTTCAGGGAGGTTAACCAAAGCATATATGAGGTCGGTAAGATACTTCTCTAATGGACATTAAGGATTATGGCTATTATCAGTAAAACCCAACCTATTGCAATTAAAACACCAAGAATCTTCTTAAAGGCCGCTATGAATACCAGTAGCAGGTATATTGCCGTTAATGATATTAACAGTGCTATGGCATTACCGTAAGTGTTAGCTAAGGCTGGGTTAGCCTTAAAGATTGTTTCCTGAAGAATATACTGAAGTAGGTTAACTAAGCCATTGTAGGCATATACGAAGAGCTTAAAGGCCTCATTCATCACCACCGTAGTGCTTATAGTCATATGCCTAAGCCTTAGCCTTAATTTATAAGTATTGCATACATTGCGGAAGGGAAGCGGCTTAGGTTACTCAATGGTGTATATTATGTCCAACACTACCCCACTTACCTTACTCCTAATGGTCTTTGCAACATCCCTACTAGCAGCCACAAGTATGGATACCCCCACTATGCTTGCCCCAGATTGCCTTATTATACTCAGTAAAGCATCCATTGTTCTACCTGATCTAACAATATCATCAATGAGTATTACTGAATCATCCTTAGTGAGTAATGGTTTAGGTATGTACAAGTTAACCTTCCTAGGTGGTGAGTCAACCATGTACGTGGCTTCATAATGTTGCTCAAAGCCAGCATCCATGTACTGCTTAGCTATGGTTAATTCGGCGTTTAAGGCGTATGATGCCGCCATGGCTAATGGTATACCATCCACGGCTGCGGTAAGTACCTTAGTAACCCTCAACCCAGAGAAGGTCTCGAGAATATGCTTCTCATAGAGCCTAAGCACCATTGGTTCAAGGACTATTGAGCTTAAGTCAATGTAATTACCATTAACCTTAATTAACTTAGATACGACATTCTTAATATCAGCCATGGGTTTAAGAACCTTTACAATACTCTCAGCAACCTTAGTTGAGGGTAGGACCTCCATGTTGGCGTAGCGGCATAGTGTGGATTCAGGTATGTTAAGCATGCTTGAGAGTTGCTTAAAGGATAGTGAGTAAACATTCTTAACCGCATTAATGTAAAACACTGCATCCAATTGTAGGCTAACTTTCTCCCTCCTCCTCATCATTAAATCAGTTGAGTAAAGGGATTATTAAACCTAACTGATTTAATGAACTGAAACATTTAAAAACCAAAAACAAAACCTAATACTGGTGATCGGCGCCGGCTAAGGTGGGCCTTTCGAGCCCGTGACCCGGGTTCAAATCCCGGCCGGGGCACCATCCTCAATGCCTTCACCATGCTTACTGAACCACTTCTAATTATGCGTAAATTTTCTCATTAACCTCCCCAATGTTTCACTTGAATTTAACCTAGATTCTTAATTATAAGTTAAAGCATATTTAACTTTATAATGATTTCATTTAATAAGGTAATACTAAGCATTAACGTTGAGGTGTATTTAAATTAAATCGCCTTAATTCATTAATAATCCTGTACACTGACAATGGGCCTTCCATTGCAAAGCCAGTTACTAAACCCGTTAAGTCAGCTCCCGCTTTAATACCCTCGATAACGTCAATACCCCTCATGAATCCACCTAAACCAATCACCAAGCCCCCATATCCCATCCGCCGCGTTAATCTAATCAGCTTAATTACTATTCCTAGCAATGGTTTACCACTTACGCCGCCATAACCCACAGGTAGGTCAGTTTTTACACGGAGGGTGTTCGCTACGGTTAGGCCGAATGGATTATGGTTAATGATTAATTTAATGAGCTTAACTTCATCATTCATGCTACTAAGTAGGGGTAATTTAATTATTAACTTATCGTAACCCTTAAGTGATTTAAGTAATTCATTAAGCCTCTGCGGTTCTGCCCATGATCCACCATACGTTGGGCTACTTACGTTAACCTCGATGAAATCTATGCAACCCACGTATGGTGTTAATGAGTCCAGCAGCAGCTTAAACTCAGCCTCACTGAAGCCCGCCACACTAACGCCGAGTAGTTTACTTTTCGGCCACTTGGCGCATTCATTGTTTAAAACATCCTTAAGGAACCTTATTCCCCTTGATGGTAAACCCATGGCGTTAACCATGGCGCCTAACTCAGGGTACCTCCTCATCCTTGGCTTAGGGTTACCTAGCCTAGGCCTTAATGTTACAGAGCCAATCGTGTGGAATCCAATGGGTAATTTACTCATTAGGCCAATTAATAAGCCATCCTTATCTATACCTGCCCCAATACCTATTGGTGAATCAATAACCCTGTTTAATAGCCTCAACTTATACGGTAATGCGCCTGTTAATTTAGTTAAGGTACCTGTTAATGCCTCAGCTGGGTAAGTCCTGAATATGAGGTGGGTAATGTAGTTGGTTAAGTCAGGTGGTAAGTAGCCTAGGAGTTTACTGGGCCGCATTACTGATTCCCATGGCATTAAATAGATCCTTTACTGTTAATAGTGACCAAGCCCTATATCCAGCCCCCCTAATTGCATTTAATCCACCCTCAAGCCTATCAATAATCACAGCAACCTCAACAACCCTTAATCCATTATTCTCAAGAGCCCGTGCGGAGTCAAGTATTGTACCACCGGTGGTTACGACGTCATCAATAAGTAGGATACCCTCACCACCCTTATAGTAACCCTCAACCCTCCTCCCAGTGCCGTGGCTCTTCTCAGCCCTCCTAACGTATAATGCGCCCTTACCCAACCTATAGGCTAGCATTGATGCCCAAGGTATGCTGCCGCTTTCAATCCCAGCAACTAAATCAACCCCATTCCCAACCCTTCGGGCTAATTCCTCAATTATAGGCTTATAAACCTCTGGTATTGATATGGCCATCCTCATGTCAATATAGTATTTACTCCTAATGCCGCTTGATAGGGTGAAGTCGCCGAACTTAACCACACCATACTTAACCAGTAACCTAGCTAACTCAATGCTCATTCATCGTTCACCAGCCAATTGAGCGTTAATATCATCTATTGTTAAGTATGTTCCACAGTATTGGCATTGGAGAATGGGTTGATCCAGGTGAAGCACCTTGAAAGTTGGCACAACATCCTCCCTAGGCTGGTTAGTTATGCACTTAGGGTTCCTGCACTTAACAACACCCTTAACTGTTTCAGGTAGTTTAACTTGAAACTTCTTAACAACTGAGTAATCCCTAATTATGTTTATTGTTGCTGTTGGCGCTATTAGGGATAATAGGTTTAACTCACCTTCACTAAGCTCCTTACCCTCAATCTTCACTATATCCTTCCTCCCTAATCTACGGCTATCAGCGTTCATAACCAATGCAATCCTCCCCTCACCACCCCTCAATTTAAGCACCCTAAGGACTATTAAGGCCCTACCAGCCGGTATATGGTCAATAACTATACCATCCCTAATCTTACTAACTATTAAGTCCCTCTCCTGAACCTTACTAGACATCATTACTCAGTGGTACTGGCGCTAATTAACTTTTCGTTTAAAGGGAGGATTTAAACATGTGTTTTAATTTAAGTTAATTAACACTTAATTAATCATGCTGAAACTGGGTTACCAGTAATGCCGTACTTCTTCTTCCATTCCTCAAATATCTGCTGCTCCTCCGGTGTTAACTGCCTAGTTATCCTAAACCACTCATTCTTAGCCTTAGACTCAGCCGGGGCTTCACTACTCTTCCAAATGCAGTTCACTGGGCAGACTGGAATGCACTCGAAGTCATCCTTACAGAAGTCCCATATTAACCTCGCCTTACCATTCTCATTCAACTCAAGGGCATTGTATGGGCAAACTGAGATGCATGCACCACAACCTATGCAGGTATCCATGTCAACCACAACCCTTTGATACTTGGCCAGTTCAGGTCCTGTTACTGTGGACATACTTATCACTTTGGGGGTTACCTACATGTAAATAACGTTTAGCTTATGGACTATTAAGTGAGTTAGCTCATTAAAGTCCACGGTTAATTTATATTTAGTTGACTAATTCAACACTAATTCGCTATATAATGGGTTAAATATTTTCAAATTAATAACCTAACCTAACTGAGTTAAAACCACCATGGTTACTAACCCTACTACTGCAGTAACACTACTTGAATGTACTTATCTCCACGCCTCTTAACCCTATACTTGTGTGTTGATCCATCCTTAAGAATAACCAACTCACCCCTAACCCCCTTCTTAACAGCCCTCCAACTAGTTGAGAAGTAGAACTCCCCCTCAGCGTACCTTGATCTGGCTATTGGGTATGCTGCATTATTATATATTATAACACCCACACTCCATTCTGGAGCCTTCCTGGCAACCTCCTTAACATCTAATTCCTCATCCCCTCCCTCCTCTTCCTCCTCATCCCTCTCTGAGTGTTCCTCGTCCTCAGCCACCATTAAGTCCCACCTGGCTTATTTATAAAACATACGTCCACTTAAGCGAGAAGGATTTTTAATGCCGCACTTACCTAGTGAATTATGAAGCTTAATGGCCAAAAGGCCTGGGGTGATGGCGTTAATGTTGAGAACCTGTGGCAGCTAATTGAAAATAATACAATAGCCTTAGTTAAGTGTGTGCCAGATACCAGTGACATTAAGGAGATTAATCCAAAGGAGTTTGAATTTAAGATAATGGTCCGCATGGGTCCAGTTAGTGGAACATTTAACGCCAGAGTTAAGATAGAGAGTATTGATAAGGCCTCCGGGAAGGTTACCATGACTCTGAATTCTAAGGGCCCTGGTGCAGTCATGAATGCATCAATAATCGCTACTATAAGTCAAACTGGAGTATCGTATGACGCTGATGTTAACCTAAGTGGTTTACTCGCGGCTGTTGGGGAGAGGTTAATTAGGAATTATATAGATGGTAAATTAAATGAATTCCTGAATAATATGGTGAAGCTAGCTAAAACTGGGCAATGTT
>NZ_DAXS01000061.1 GCF_002506515.1 Caldivirga sp. UBA161 | reverse complement strand
GTCCCGACCACTCGCGGGGCTGGTATTACCGCGGCGGCTGACACCAGACTTGCCCCCCGCTTATTCGCCCGGCTTTTTACACCGGGCAAAAGCCGCCCTCTTCGGGCGGCACTCGGGGTGGCCCCGTCACGGTTTCCCGCATTGCGGAGTTTTCGCGCCTGCTGCACCCCGTAGGGCCTGGGCCCTTGTCTCAGTGCCCATCTCGGGGCTCCCGCTCTCACGGCCCCCACCCGTCTTCGGCCTGGCGGGCCGTTACCCCGCCAGCTACCATGATGGGCCGTAGCCCCATCCTCGGGCGAGCCGCGCCGGGTGCCGGACGTGGCTCCTTTCGGGGAGGGGGCTTTCCAGCGCCCTTCCCCTATGGGGGATTAGCCCCAGTTTCCCGGGGTTATCCCCCTCCCGAGGTTAGGTTAGCCACGTGTTACTGAGCCGTGCGCCGCACCCCAGCGGGTCCCTGGGGCGCTTGACTCGCATGGCTAAGCCCCACCCCGATAGCGGTCGGGTCCGGCAGGATCAACCGGTTTCAGGATGCGGCCGCAAGGCCGCTCCTGGGGGGTTGGGATTTGTTCGTGGCTTCTTTCCTTTCCTGGTGGCTTGGGTTGGATCACCCCCCAGATTCGCCCCGGGTTTTCCCCGGTGGTGTTTCTGGGGGGCTCATGAATTTATTGAGCGTGCAGTAGGTTCTTCAAAGAGCCCTTATTTAAGCTTTATCCCTTGATTCCTCCTTAATGCCGCTTACGGGCTGGGTAGTGTTTATATTCTGTGGCGGGTTTTAAGCATTATGAGTGTTAGGATGATTGATGTCTCAGGTAAGGAGCATGTTTATAGGGAGGCTTGGGTTGAGGGCTTGATTAGGCTTAAGCCTGAGTTGGCTAAGGTTATTGGTGACTCATGGTTCATTGGCCTAGGTAACTTAGCCTCATCAGCCTCAGTGGCCGCTATTGTTGCCGTTAAGAGGGCTTGGGAATTCATACCCCTCCTCCACCCAATACCAATAACTAATGTTGAGGTTGAGTTAACGCATGGCTACGATTACATTGGGTTAAGGGTTGGGGCTAAGACCATTGCCCAAACCGGTGTTGAAATGGATGCCTTATTCGGGGCTTTAACCGGCCTTGTGGCTGCTTGGAATGTGATTAAGGCTAGGCACTGTACCTGTGGGCCTAATGGTGATTGCAGGGTTATTGAGGAGGGTGAGGGTGGTGGATTATCCTTCAGTGGAGTGGGTGAGATTAAGGGTATTGAGGGTGTGAGGGTTATTAGGAAGATTAAGGGTGGGTTAAGTGGGGGTAATGGGACTGAGGGCACTGGGTTGGCTGGGGTTAATAATGCCCCATCCTTAGTGGCGCTCTTCGACGCATCCAATGAACCAACCTACATTGGTGAAGCTGCAGCAAGCGGCTTCATTAAGCTTAAGCCAAGCACAGTGGAGTTAATTAGGAGTGGTGGCGTTGAGAAGGGTGATGTCTTGACTACGGCTCAATTGGCGGCCGTTTCAATGGCTAAGAGGGCTTGGGAGCTCCTACCCCTCATTCACCAGAATTACTTAACCCACGTCTCCGTTGGTACTGAGGTTAAGGATAATGGAGTCTACGTTAGGGTAACCACTAGGAATATTTCAAGGACTGGCTCAGCCATGGAGGCGCTAATGGCCACTGGGGCTGCTTTACTGACTGTGTGGGATATGGTTAAGAAGCATGAGAAGGATGAGAATGGCCAATACCCAAACACTGAGATAAGCTTCATTAAGCTTGAGAAGGCTATTAAGGCGCCGATGCAGTAGGTTAAATTGCGTAGTAGGATTGCTGCGTTGAAGCCACCTTAGACTGCTGGGCACCCTGCCTAGTAGCCTCAATAGCGTCCTTAATCTTAACGTAATTCCTACCCACAATGGTTACTTTAACAATATCACTAAGCACCTTCAATTCATCACTCAGGTTAACCACGTACTCCCTACTCAGTAGCACACCCTCATAGACGTTAATAACCATAATCTGCCCCACAACCCTAAGGGACCCGTACTCATACTGAACCATGACTGTTGAATGCTCCTCCGACCCATCACTTGAACTCCCAAGGTAAAGAGTCTCAATTACCTTAACCTTACCATCACCCATGGGTAATTGCCCCGACACGTGAATAATTGGCTTATCCTCAATGTAATTGACTTCAACATTAATACCCCTCTTCAAGTACTTAGCTACCTCATTACTCACAATACTGCTAATGTTCTCCAGAGACTCAATCCTCTTGGCAAATAAGGGTACACTACTAAGCATATTAATTAAGCCCACTGGAGCTTAAAACATTTACCCGCAATTACGGGGTGATTCAACATATTAAGCAACGCCATGACNNNNGCTTAATGGTGAGTAGGGCTGTGAAGTTGTCAGTGGGCTTAACCTACGTTGGGTCAATTGCCGCTGGGGCATTCTCAACAGGCGTGGAGGTTGTCCACTTCTTCACCTACTTCGGTTCATTAGGCATCTTTAGTGTGCTTCTAGCTGCACTACTCTTCACAGTCTTCCCAGTGGTGGGCCTGGAGTATGCTAGGTTAACTGGATTCTATGATTATGGTAGGTTCGTTAAGTCACTGATAGGTGGGAGGTTATTCGTGCTCTTTGAGGTTGTTTACATTGCCATAGTGACGCTATTCATAAGTGCAGTTATGGCTGCAGGCGGGCAGCTGCTTCAATCAATACTAGGCATTAACCAGTATTATGGCTTAGCTGTAATGTATGTGGCCTCAATAACTGTGGTTACACTTGGTAGGAGGATTGTACTTGGGACTGAGGCATCATTAACAATCATTAAGGCTTCAATAATAACACTAGCCACAGTAACTATAATACTCTTATCCTGGAGTAAAATATCCTATTCCATCCATCATGTAATCAACCCCTCAGGTTGGCTTAACAACCCCCTAGGCTTCCTGGAGTCACCTGTACTCTACGTGAGTTATAATCTAGTTGGCTTACCAGCAATGGCTAGTGTCGCCCAGGACTTGGAGAGTAGGAGGGATGTTGTTGAATCATCCCTAATCGGTGGATTAACGCTAGGCTTAATGATTTTACTAGAGTACTTAGCCACAGTGGGTTACTATGACTTAACCATCAATCCAAGCTACCGATTCGCTAACCTACCCATATACTACGCGTTACTGTACTCTAATGCCCCCTATGAGTTAACTATACTTTACGTTATCTTCCTCTACATAGCCTTATTAACGGCATTAATTGGTAACATGAATTCAATCACATATAGGGCTGAGGTGGCGTTAAGGGGTAGGAGGGGGGTGAGGCCTATTGTTACAGTAATTATGCTGACTGCCGCAGCCATAATAGCCACCAGTGGCCTATACTACATAGTGGCTGTTGGGTACACTTACTTATCGTACGCCTTCCTAGCATTATTCACAATACCCCTAGCCTCAGTGGGTGTTTACAGAGCCTTCATTAGATACCCAAGGGCAGTGGAGGGTAGATATGGTGGTTAAGTACTCTTCTCATTAATCATGCTTCTTAATGCCTTAGCCAACTCCTCCCCAAGCTGATGCGCATTAGGCTTTATTGAGGCGTAAACCTTAGCAGCCTCCTCCTCAAGCCTCCTCCTCACTGAACTAGGCATCTCCTTCCCTGAACCAATAAGTGAAAGCATGGACTCCATCCTACTCCTAAAGCCTGGATCTATTAGTGTTGAGGCATACTTAGATAATGATGTTATTAACGCCTTACCAAGGGGAGTCGGCACACACTGCCCCTTAACTATCCTGAAGTACCTCCTCTTAACGTTAGTATGTATGTGATCCTGCATGGTGGCGTCAGTGCCTATACCGTACTTCCTCATTAACCTAAGCAACTCTGATTCACTTAAGTAAGGTGGGGGCGCAGTCTTCCTCTTAACAACCTTAGCATCCTTAACTGTAACCTGCATACCAACCCTTAACGCACTTAAAGGTAGTGGATTAGCCTTAGGCCTCTCGAAGGGGTAAATGATGAAGTAGCCGTCATTAATGATTCTGAGGCCCGAAGCCTCAAAGAGTACCCCACCTGCGTCAACGGTAAGCCTCTGCTCCTCAACTAAGGCTGGGGGGCTTAGGGTTGCTAGGAAGTGCCTAACCACTAAGTCGTATATGAGCCAGTACTTGAAGTCCCTGAACCTAGACATTAACTCAGCCTTATCAGCAGCCTTAACTGGATGTATTGGTGGGTGAGCATTATCATTATCCTTACCTGCAGTAGGCTTTAATTCACTAGCCAATAGTCGCCTTGCGTATTGGCCATAGGTTGACGTGGAGGTTAGGTTCCTTAAAATACCCCTTAAATCCAGGGTGGGTGGGTAAATGTTAGTCTCAGTCCTGGGGTAGGATATGTAGCCCTGCCTGTAAAGCTCCTCCGCAATATCCAGAGTCTGCTTGCTCCTAATGTTGATGAATCTACTTGCCCTCCTTTCAAGCTCTATGGTGTCAAGGGGCTTAGGTGGATTTACGTGAACCTTATTAGCCTCAACATCCTTAACCACTGCCTTACCTGCCTTAACCCTACTAAGCGCCTCCTGGGCTTCCTTAAGGCTCTTAAACTTATCAATGGACTCTAATTCTATTGATTCACCATTAACCTCAATAATTAGTTTAATCTTATAGTAAACCTCAGGCTTAAAATTCTCCCTCTCCAGGGCTCTTTGAACAACTAGGTTAAGTACTGGTGTTTGGCAGGGGCCGTAGCTTAGGAACTCCCCCCTGCTTAAAGGCGCCTTACTTGACTTGGCGCTTAATGTTAATAACCTAGTGAAGGTTGCACCGTACTTAAGGTCAAGAATCATCCTTGTGAAGACCTTCCTAGCTAGGTTAACGTTAATGCTCGTTAATTTACTGAAGGCCCTCCTAATATCATCCCTCGTAACAGCTGAGAATAACACCCTCCTAAACCTTAAAGTGGGCTTCCTAAGCCTAGTCACAAGCATCACCTCATAGGCTATTGCCTCACCCTCAACATCTGAGTCCAAGGCGAGGATAATTTCCTTAGCCTGCTTAGATAATTCAATCAACGCCATTACGTATGGCCTATCCCAACCCCTAATCACCATTACTGGCTCAAGATCAAGGAGCTTACCCGGCTCCACATTATTCCAATTATTATAGGAATGCTCAAAGTCAAAGTCAAGGATGTGGCCCCTCAGGCCCATGGATGCCCAATACTCCCCATTAGCCTTAAAGAAGTATACTGGCACATTGCCAATCCTCTTTAACGTGTATCCACCCTCAGCTAAGTATTGGGCTATTGCCTTAGCCACACTATTCTTCTCAGCCACAATTAACTTATCCATTCAGCAGTATCTGGGCGAAACATTTAATAAATCCTTCACTAAATTTAGGTTGATTGAAATGTCGAGTGAAAAGAAGCCTGATGAGAAGAAGCAGACGCCTCAAGTACCACCTCCACCCATATTAACGCCACAGCCTCAGCCAATTACTCAAGGCCAGCAAAGTCAACAAGGTGGTCAAGTTAACCCAATTGCTACGCCACCCACACAGCAGGTTCCACCCTTACCTCAAATTCCCCCACAGTATACGCCTCCTGTTCAGCAGCCTCAGAGGCCAATGATGCAGCCTACTCAGGCACCGTATGCTCCGCCTCCAATGCCGCCATACCAGCGGATTCCTCAGCAGGTTCCCCAACAAGCGCCGGCTCAGTATCCTCAGTATCCCCCCGCCTTACCTCCAATGATGCAGCAGTATCCCCCTCAACCCCCACCGCAGCAGTTCATTAGGCCTGAGGAGCAGCTTTCAGTTAGTGGTGATGTTCACAGTGCCTTTAAGTACGCCATGATAATTGGGGTACCGTTAGCCATAGGGGGTATTGTGGTTGCCTTACTTGCATCCTTAGCCATCAGTATACCAGCTTACGTTTACTTAATCATGGGGGTTTCAGTAGTGCTATTATCCATTGCCCTAATAATCACAAGCTACTCTTGGTTTAGGTCCCTTAGGATCCTTGAAGGTGAGATAGGTAAGATAAATCAACGTTTATCAAACATGCAGCAGGTTAGGGTACCACCCATGCAGACTCAACCAATGATGCCTCTTCCACAACAGATGCAGCAGAGGTATGTCATGCCGCCCCTCCCACCACCTTACATGCAGCAGCAACCGCAGCCTCAAGGTACTTCAGGGGAGTCAACTAATAATGATTATACTCAATAATTACGTAGATATGAGGCATGGTTAAACACTGATGATTCCTGAATTGAAGTTATCATAACCTCCGGCGATCGGTTTATAACCCCCTTCTTAATTTAGACTTAATAGTGAATACAGTGCCGGATAACTCATTGAAGGATAATGAACCCATTAACACCCTATTACTGTTACCTGTCAAGGCATTTGATGCCTTGGTTACATACCCAGTGAGGCTAAGTATTGTGAATACTTTAATAAATGGCCCATTAACAGTCACTGATGTTTCAAGTAGGTTAAGGTTGGCTAAGGGTATTGTGCATAGGCACTTGAAGGTTCTTGAGAAGCTTGGTTGGGTTACAATGGTTAATGATGAGGTACTCAGGATACTTAACCTACCTAGGGAGGCTAATAGGGTCTACTACATGTTATCCTCGCTAATATACTTTGGCTACAATGTTGTTGTTAATGGCTGTGAGGTTCAACTTAAGATTGACGGTAAGTACGCTGCCTTCATAGACTCAAGGAAGGGCGTCCTCATAGTTAAAACCCCCACAGTCACATATGGTTGCGTTAAGTCCTGTGGAAGCAGTAGTGAGTGTTTTAACTGGGCCCTTAGGGTTTCTAGGAAGTTTAAGGTCCAGATTGAGGCAACAAGTAGTAATGTTGATGAGGCGCTGGTTCAATTATTCCACGGCATATTGATTAAAGGCTTCACATCCCCGAAGGCTAAATTGCCTTTAATAAAGATAATTGACTTAAAGGTTGATAACATGTATAGGCAGTGGTTAGGTAATCCAATTAGGGTTAATAACATTAACCATCAGAATGATAGGCAATAGGTTACTGCTCATCATCCCTCCTCCTAATCTCAACCACATCACCTAACGTTACTTCACTACCCCCTGATTCACCAAACTCCATTTCAGCCTCCTCCCTTTCAACAAGCAGCTTAACCCCCAGTACCTTCTCCATTTTCTTAGCTAGATTAATGTCAGGGATTAATTTACCGTCCTCAATATTCCTAAGCGTACTCTCCTTTATACCAAGCATGCTTGCTAACACGTCCCTACTAATGCCTAACCTGCTTCTAGCGTCCTTAATCACCTCACCGTAATTATCAATAACCTCAAGCCTCTCCGCTTGATTTACATTAACCTCATTACGCCTCTTAACCTGCCTAACTGGGGTTATGTACCTCTGCCTTGGCTTAATTGCCACCTGACCACTTGGTGTTTGTTGAATAACACCTGAGACAACCCTAACCCCCTTAACGTTGGCGTAACGGGAGGCGCAGCGTTGGCATAGCGTTAATACGGCCCCATCTATTTCAACAACTATGGGTTCACCATTTATTTCCCTCCCACATATGTCACACGTAACTACCATACTTCTTAATAACGTAGCGCAGTATATTAACCTTTTGCTACTGATGCATAGTAATCCCCTCAATGGGATTAAGGCTTAACTTTAAATGCATAATTAGAGTTACCTTAGCCATGGCGCAGGGTAAGCTTGATTTAAGTAAATTAGTGAGTAAGGCGGGTGAATTAAGGGAATTCATAGTTAACTTATATAAGGACTTCATACCAATAAGGGCGCTTGCCCCTGAGAATGGAGGTGATGGGGAGTGGGATAGGGCTCAATACTTGATTAGCGTGGCTAGGCGGTATTTCGATGATGTTAAGGTTATTGAGGCACCGGACCCTAGGGTGAGTAGGGGTTCGAGGCCTAACATAGTGGCTACCATTAGGGGGATTGATGAATCCAGGACATTCTGGGTAATAGCACACATGGATACTGTACCGGAGGGCGATAGGGGCATGTGGAGTGTTGAACCCTATCAGGCAACCGTTAAGGGGGATTTAGTGTATGGTAGGGGTGTTGAGGATAATGGCCAGGGAATAGTAATGGGCTTAGCTGTAGGTAAGGTTTTAAGGGATTTAGGCGTTAAACCTCCATTCAACTATGGCTTAATATTGGCTAGTGATGAGGAGGTTGGGAGCAAATATGGGATAAGGTATATACTGAATACTGGGGGTGGGTTATTTAGGGATAATGACCTTATTCTCGTACCTGATGCAGGAAACCCTGAGGGGTCAATGATTGAGGTTGCTGAGAAGGCAATACTTTGGTTAAGGATTACTGTTACTGGTAAGCAGGGCCATGCAAGTGCCCCTGAATCAGCATTGAATGCCCATAGGTTAGGCATGATGCTTGCCCTTAAGCTTGATGAGGTACTTCACAGCACCTATAATGCTGAGGATCCATTATTTGCACCACCTAAGTCAACCTTTGAGCCCACTAGGGTTGATAAGAATGTTGATAACATTAATACCATACCTGGTAAGCATACATTCTACTTCGACTGTAGGGTATTACCTAAGTATAGCCTTGATGATGTATTAGCCACTGTTAATAAGGTTGCTGAAGAATTCTGCGGTGGGAAGGGCTGTAATTTCACTATTGAGGTCTTGAATAGGGATGACCCAGCACCACCCACTAGCCCAGATAGTGAGATTGTCCAAAGGCTTACTAAGGCCATTAAGATGATTAAGAACATTGATGTTAAGTACATGGGTATTGGGGGAGGGACGTATGCCAAATACATTAGGATGATGAATATCCCTGTGGCTGTTTGGATGACTTCAAGTAATACTGCGCACTCCCCTGATGAACACGTTAACTTAAACGATATTATAAACGATGTTAAGGTCGTCTTAGCAGCAATGATGATTTAAACCACGAATTAATTCATAAAAACATTAAGGCCACTTAACTCCACTTAACGATAACTTACCATGAATCATTAATAAGCTAAGTAAGCTTACCGGTAATTGGCTTAAGCATTGCATTAATATTTAAGCAAACCCTCTAAGAGTGAACTTAACTTACTGTATCCCTCACAGGCCCAGATTTAAGGAGATTTTCCTGCAGCTCCATCTTCAACAATAAATGCATATGGACTTTAATTCATTGTTCTTCCATATTACGGCATAGTCTTAATTATTAATAGAGCAATATGAAGGGTAATGAATTCAAAGTTAGGATACTTTAAGGTGATTCTTAACCCTTTACTATTGATATTAATTCATTAAATGCCGTTTTATTAAAGTAATCTAATTCATAGCTTATTAACTCTGATCTGCCTTGTGTATTAATATAATTGATTATATTCGTTTCCAGTAGCTTAATAATATTGTATCATTAAATGCTGCAATGGCCGGTAGGCCATTAGGTAATAGGCATATGAATTCAGCCATGTTATATTCTTGAACTACATCCTGTGATGCGCCATAGTTATACTTATAGTGATGCTTACTAATTACTTGGAGGCAGTGGATTATTTAACCATACCATTTGGTGGTGAATTTAAATGCGGTATTGCCTAATAGTGCGTTAAACGGCATGAATGCCTTAAGTAGTGGGTATGTTCCTGATGGCAGGCAATTTGATCCGCTGCCGTGATTGTTAAACATTAAGTGAATTGCCGTACAAATGCCTGTTCCATTTATCCAATATGCCATTTCCACTATGTTTATGGAGGGCGCATTGCGAGATAAGCATGAGGTCTCTTCAGTAGTGGTGGGGGCCCTACTACTATTAATTGATTCAACACTGTACTGTGATGTTTCACTGCATAGGGATAATTCTTGGTAATCGCTATTGCTACTAATCGCTACATAACTATATATTATATAATGCTGTAAATGAACCATTGTTTAGTAAATCCCTATAATTATTAATGTAGTGCGTAAATGATGTAGATAGCATTAGTAATCTTAGTATGGTAGCTGCATTACTCTCATGATTAGGCATATTACCAGGGTTATTTAAAAGCGGTGCAGCCCATTGATTACTTGACTTTTGTTATTGGCAATTTTCCGTTTCTTAGGTCGTTTATTAATTGGGTGACTTCATTTATTGCTGCCTCAAGTATTGCCTTACCCTTCTCTTGGCTTGCCCTTGACGGATATCCTTGAACTGCCTTTGTATATTCCTGTGCATAGACCTCCCTCCCATATATCCTGAACTTAACATCAATCCACTCATCAGCGGACCCATCTCTAGGAACCAACTTAACCAAATGCGGGTAAGCCGCCAAAACCTCACTGGTCTCATCCTCAGCAGCGTGGCCTTCCGGCGTCTCCAGAACCTTCCTCCTAGCCTCCTTACCTAAGTCCACCCACCAGTTAATTAATATTATAGTTAAGTTAGTTTCCTTAGCTACATCCTTAGAAGCCATGCTTAATGCATCAATGTTGCCGCCGTGCCCATTAATCACTATCAAATACTTTACCCCATTCCTAGAAACCTCCCTGAATATATCCCTATAAAGCATGTAAAGAACCTCATTACTTATTGATATGGTGCCTGGAAACTTATCGAGGACGTAAGTGTTACCATACCAAACAGTGGGTAAGAGTAGGGCGTTAGTCCTCTTAGCGGCCTCTTCAGCTATGTATGTTGCCATTAATGCATCAGTGCCCAATGGTAAGTGTGGTCCATGTGCCTCAACAATACCCGTAGGTAATAGCGCTATCGACTTATCAGCCTTCTCGAAGTCAGGCCAGGTTAACTCCCACCAATGCATTATTAAGCCGCCCACGCAGGTTTTTTAAGCTGTTAATCAAGGAACCTACTCACTTACTCCATAAAGGTCCTTATTCCAGGGCATTCTAGGTAAGAGCGCCATATATACGGCCTCAGTATTTAAGTTGATTCTCTTGGTTAAACCCTGGCTCAGTAGGCCAATGAACCCAATTCCCTTGCCTGCATTGGGAACTCCATAATATTCCTCAACAACATTATTAAGCTCCTTACCAGCCATCAGCTCCTTCATAAATGCTGGCGGTATCATGAATGCTGGGCTTAAGCCCAATGTAATTAGGCCCCCTCTATCAATCACCACAGCCACTGTTGCATCAAGGTTCACGTTGAGGGAGTTTAATGTTACTACACCAGCCTCAATGCCAATACCGTACGTTGAACCCTTAATTGAGTTAAGGGCATGCCTAGCCCTAATTACTGCACCATTAACAATAGCCTCAAGGCCCATTGGTTCCGGGGGTAAGCCAGGCGGTGGGTCCACTGACTCAACTATACCATTAATGTTAAGAATCCTTAAAGCCTCCTCAACAGCCTTAACTTTACTTGGATTCCTTGAAGCTAAAGCCACCTTCATATGTTTAACACTGGTTGGCCTTCGCATACTTCTTTAAGCCTGACGCCTACTAATTCATGACGCACCTCCCTCACTTAAGTAATCCGCATCTTCTAAGGTGAGGTTCTTAACGTTATTAAGTGATAATACTGGGCTTTCTTTAGCCAGTACCCTAACTTTACTTAATTTAACATTATCAGCATTCTCAATGAGTACGCCTTTATTTGAAGTTACCTTAATGTTCTCTATTATTAAATCCTCAATGGGCATTTCAGGCAGCCCATTCACTAGGATTGCTTGCCCAGCTCCATCACACGTAATGTTCCTTATACTTATGCCTCTTACCTTAGGCGTCCTCTCTGATGCTGGTTCAGGTGGGTGTTTCTCATAGAACATGTCTATTACCACAGCCTCATACTTTATATTAACCATGCGTATATTAGTGACGTTAATATTCTCCACAACCCCACCTCTACCCCTAGTTGTCTTAATCCTAACACCCCTTTCAGTACCATTGAAAACACTGTTCTCCACTGATATATTCTTAACGCCACCAGACATTTCACTCCCAATGACGAACCCACCGTGCCCCTTCTTCATGATGCAGTTCAATGCATGTATATTCTCTGATGGTATTCCAATCCTCCTACCTTCCTCATCCCTACCTGACTTTATCACTAGGCAGTCATCCCCCACATCCACCAGGCATCCCCTTAATTCAACGTCACTTGAGGAGTCTATAACTATCCCATCAGTGTTGGGTGAATACTCTGGGGCAATGCTTGAGGTACCCATTATGGTTACGTGCCTTGAGTAAAGTACGTGAATAGTCCACATGGGTGAATCCTTAAATGTAATACCCTCAATGGTCACGTTCTCGGCATTATAGAGTTGGAGGAGTTGAGGCCTAAAGAACTCCCTATACCTCTCACAGTCCTCTCTACTGGGCTTCTTACCCTCATTTATTAATTTCCTGAACAGCATCTCACCTTCCATAGCATTCTTAGTAGGCCACCAAGTCCTCCCCTCCTCATCAACAATGCCCCCTGATTCAATTAACCTCCTCCAGTAAACCTCATCCACACGGAACCTCCTTATAGGCCACCAAGCATGCCCCTGCCCATCAAACACCCCCTCACCAATTATGTTAACATTCCTAACATCCTTACCAAATATCAGTGGCATAACACCACAGTGATGCAAACCCTCCCTCCTGGTTTCAATAATTGCATAGGATTTGTAGTCGGTTGAGAACCTCCAAACGGCGCCACGGTCAATGAGTAATGTTATGTTGTTCCTCAGTATAATGTTCCTTGAGGTATAGTTACCTGGCGGAATATAGACAATGCCTCCCGTTTCCTCGGCTGAGGCTAATGCATTATTAATGGCATTAGTACTATCTTCTAGACCCTTAGGGTCGGCACCAAAATCTAACACATTGTAAACCTTACCCCCTAGCTTAGCCATAATGCGAAATTCTTAGATTACAATAAAAACATTACTCCAGGAGTTTAAGGGTTAGGTTAGTTTCTGCATCATAGCTTACCACTGGACGAGTAGAGGCGGCTAAAGGCCACCAGCAGTGAGGATGAAGGCGGTAAACCACAAACCAATAAACTAACCCATAGAGCAAGAAGGAGGACAGCTCTTCACTACCTTTATAGTGAGCTTACGCCTTTAATGATTCCACCTTTTCCAGCGTTAAATGTACCTGGGTTTATGGCCATTTTAAGGTAAATTAAAGTAAATAACCACCCTCTGGCTCCATCTCCTCAAGCTCACCAGTCCTTGTATTAACCTTAAACCCAAGTGACCCAAGGGCATATGCACCAAGTAATGGCATTGGCATCTTCATGGCAGTAATCATTACAGGACCCCTCCTACCCTTAACCTCAGCTTCACCAATATACACCTTGGCTACCTCCCTGGAACCATTAGCCATTATCAACTCCACAGTGTATGGAGTCTCAATAAGCCTAACTCCTTAATAATACCTGGATCTAATACTATGTATGATGAACCCGTATCTGCAGGCATCTTAAGTGTTTTAGATCCTAGGCTTCCTTTAATGGTGACATCAACATACACATGGCCCATACTCATACTATATGCGGAAACTCTGTATATAAGCTTTCACATCATGGACTTCCCTTCTGTATGCATGCAATTCATTAATTTAACATAATTAATCATTATTAATGTTGAATTCCTATGCTTTACAATGATTGCATCATGTTATCAGCATTAATGTAACTAAAACTCAATATTATTTCATTAATTATTAAATCCTCCGTTAACATAGTAGTAATGCACTTTATTTAAGCATACCACATAATTACCATAGTGAGTGTAGGCTTTGCCTTTCTCATAATATTCTCATTACCTACCCTTCTGGGGAAATATTCTTAAAGCCTTATTAATGTACTCACATTATTTCCACCACCCATAATTTAATTACCTAGTAAGGTATTGGTTCATTTAATCATTCAGTAAATTACCTCAGGATCCTCAGCATGATTTTTCATTACATGTTCAAGCAATAACTTACTTCCATTAAATTTCCAATACTCACTAAATAATCAGAATTAGAGTGCCAATGCTCATTACTTAATCAAGATCATTAATAAGTGGGTGAATGTTAATTTCACTATAATTCATGCCTATGGATTCATAATTTAGGTCTAAGTCGCCATTGCTTATCTCAGTCACATTATGTGCTGTTACATTAACTTGAACACTAACTTGTTCACCGCATTGAAACTCACCCTGGAACTCACCATACTGTGCGCAATTCATTATATGTGTGGTGCTAGTTGCATTTTGCGAATTCACCGTGGGCTGAGTGGTACTATTTTGTGGCTGTGCCATTACCACCAGTATCGTCAACACTGTGGCCAGTGTTGCAGCTAAAACCACATATCTAACCGATCTCATACTGGTCAAGGTATATGTAAACCTGCTACAAATAAGGGTTCCTCATTAATTATACCATAAATTCACTTGAAACCTTGTACGCATTGATGGGGAACTGTATGCTTTACATAATCCTTATTAATCCTACCTAGGTCCACTTTATGATACTTGGATAAGCGTTTAAGGGATCGCTTGGCTATGCCTTAGTATTCGTATTAATGATTCTTGAGATAGCAGCATTACCAGTACCCAGTGAGGTTGTCATACCATTGGTTGGCTACTACATATAGCAGCTGTATTTGGCTTTAGGTTCCTACTTGGCTTCAGGGCACTCATATTGTATGAGGATTACCAGCTTACTGCTGTTACATTCCTGGAACCCTGCATTGGTTACCCATTCTCTACCCAATGGCCAATTACAGTGGACTTAATTAATAAATAACTTATACATAACCACAGCTGTTGTGGCAATTGCAGTGATTATATACATAGTGATTAGGCTTCATATTAAGTAAATTAACTCATTACAATGCCATTACATATTATGGTAGGTGCTTATAAATTATGCTTATTCATGTTAAGCTTAAGTTATCTGTGAAGCCCGCATATTCATTAAATTATGAATCCTTAGTTAGATTTCTAAGTGAGTGGTAGGATTAGGTACTCTTGGTTTGCCTGCATTGAGCTAAGTCTATGAATTCACCCTTCGTTAGCTCTCGGTATATGGTCGCCATATCGTTGAGGAATTTGCAAATGAATTCTTTAGCATCCTCATCACTCCTAAACACACTAAATACCCCCTCCTTATCTGGCCCATTATACTGATACCTATGTAGCTCAAGGGATGCTAGGGTTAAGTATGGTATCATTGGATTTAATGCAGTGAGTATCTTAGAGACCTCAAACATCCTGGTGGTAGGCATGAAGGCTATAATGTATAGTGACTCATTAATCCTCTCCCTCAATCCCCTAACCTTAACCTTACGCCTATACACCTTACTTAACTCATTAACCGCATCGGTAGATAAGGCTGCAAGGAATGACTTCCACGCTTGAAATACCTTACCAGCAGCATTCCTAACCAACCCCTCATTAAGCATATTAACTGCAATCTCAGCCTCATAACGCGCCTCCTTTAACCGTGTCTCCTTATAGCCGTTAAGGTTAATCCAAGGCTTATTCAACTCCATACTAGGTACAGTTAATTAATTAAGCCTATTAAGCATTAACATAAACTTAATGCATTTTAATGATACCTTAGGCTCATTATCCTAATGGTAAAGGCAGTATTATAGTAACATTCCTACCTATGGGTATACAGTTAAGGTTATTTCAAGTAAGCCCTTATTGATGCATATAGCTTCCAGCATCAGAACTTGTGATTTCTACTACACCGCATCCTCTTCCGACGCCACTATCTTAATATCATCCCATCTGCCATAGCCCTCACGAAGCCCGGATCCCTAGCATTTACGCCTATCACCATGTACTGCTTAAGGCTTTACCCGTGGCCTTCACATATAGCTCCACCTTACGCTTAAGAGCCACTAAATCAACTCTTTTAAGGCCTGGCACTATTTCACACTATTTCAATTGCTGCTTCCGCATTATCTCCATTAATACAATTAATTTCACCTCACTTTCAACTCCATGCACATAGCCATCTACATCATAGTACAGGCACTCCTTAATCTTATAGCCTACATACCTCAATACCCCAAGCCAGTTTAGGGGAGCCGTCAGCAGCCACACTACCTAATGCATAACTCTCCTTGAATACTACCCATGTAGTTCACTTAGCATTACAGTATTGTCCCGTTCCCCCGCATTACATTAATCTTAACTATTTTCAGTTTTCACTGAGGCAAATCCCCATTCTTTGGGCATCAGTGGTCAAGTGCCCTCGGGACTGAATGCAAGTGGTTTAACCAATTCGCTAACAAGCCTTTACTAGATCCTTAACTAATGACTACGCATTAATATGCTCCTCTCTATGAGCATCATGGGTGTTGATGCGTGGTGCATTGGTGTTG
>NZ_DAXS01000059.1:35693-36771 GCF_002506515.1 Caldivirga sp. UBA161 | reverse complement strand
ACTTGGGGTACCCCAAGTTTAAATACCTGCCCCACGCCTTAAGAGGGCCGCATGCGGAATCACTATTTAAGCATGAGGGGTATTGATGATTTAAACGCACTACATCACCTTAAATAAAACGTAGGATGAACCTTACATTCTTAAGGTATGGAGGGGCCGGCACTAGATGAAGGAATTATTACTTATGCGTAGTTATTGTTAAAAGGCTTTACGTAAATCTTAGATTAATGAGAGAAGAGGCGGAAAAGTGGTTTAAGCAGGCCTTAGAAGATTTGGCAACGGCTAAGGACACTATTGCGACGGGGCATTATTACGCTTCAGCGTTTTGGGCTCAGCAAGCGGCAGAGAAGGCCTTGAAGGCGCTGTTATTGGATAAAGGAAAGATAGAAAGAACTCATGACTTGAATCACTTATTAAATGTAATAAAGGAGGAGGTTGGTATGCCTGTAGACGAGATAAGGGCTGAAGTAAATAAGCTTACCTTACATTACATTATTTCCAGGTACCCTAATGCTGCGAATACAGTACCCTACTTACTGTATAATAAGGATGATGCAGAGGAATTAGTAAAAAAGGCTGAAAAGGTGGTGGAATGGGTAAGGCGAAATCTGCATTAAAGAGTCAAGTAGAATTGATAAAAAGGGCAGTGGACTTCATCAACGACCTCAGTAAGGAGATTAGAATTGATGAAGTGTATGTGGTAGGTTCTAGGGCTAGGGGAGATTATTTGGAGGCAAGTGATATAGACTTGGTTATAATATCGAGGGATTTTAAGGGTTTAACCTACATGGAGAGGATTGAAAAAGTGGGGAAATACTTAAGGCCAAGAATAGAATTCTTCGCCTTCACGCCGGAGGAATGGGAAAATACATCCTCCCTATTTATTCTAGAAATGAGAAAGGAAGCTAAAAAATTAGACGACCTATTAAAAGAGGCGGAATCTTCATTAACATGAAGAATCCCTTAAGCACATTAATCAGCCACTGGATTAACCAGCGGCACCTCATCAATACCTAAGGTTCAATACTCTTCATGAAATCTCCAGCAAAACGCATTAAAATCCAAGTGAATACTTAAT
>NZ_DAXS01000059.1:0-35658 GCF_002506515.1 Caldivirga sp. UBA161 | reverse complement strand
TGCCTCACTGTTTGTTACTAAGTACATTATTACGCCTAAGCATATCCTCATACTTAAGTACCTTCCTCCCCCATCTCCTCTTATTCCACCTATCTCCTATAATGTTAGTTATGGCCTTCTTTTCTGCTACGGCACTTACGCAATTATACCCGGTAATTCTATGATTATGCTTTATTATCACCCACATAATTATGTGAAGATTAATAATGCCATTATATTTGTGGCATTTCCAGCGAGTATAATTAATAAGGTGATTAACGCATTGCAGAAACTACCAAACCCAAGGGACTCAATGATAGTTGGCATTTACGTAAACGGCAGGTTAATTGCAGTTAACAATAACTCAGCACCAGTACTGGGTTTAAACGTTACGGTTAACAGACATAATTTCTGGCAATCCTTGAATATTAAGGGTGAGTTAAGTTGGTTTGTAGATTACACGGAATATAGTATAAGCTTCCCAGTAATTAACTTAACACCAAATGACACTATAGCCGTTGTCATTTACTCAGCAATACCCTACACGCTCCCCTCATGTGGAGCATCTAATGAGGCTGAGGTAGCTAACTTGATAATGAAGAATAGTTATGAGGATGGTAGGTACATAACTGAGGAGCCAGTAGTATACATAATTCACGTACCAGGACTGATACAAGGCCTACCTCAAGAGTTACCGATAAGTGGGAAGCCATTCATTACTGGGATTGCGCCATCATATATAATGGGCTTAACATGAGTAATAAATGGTGAGCATAATGAGGAAATTAAGGATAACTTCAATGGTAATTACATTCCAATTACCACATATATAGCGTAATCATTGGTTTAAATTAATCATGCTACTCTTGAGGATACGTAGTTCCAAGTAATTTTTCGTTCAAGTAACGGTCCTTGAAGGGTGACTAAAAGGCCAGCTAATTATGCTTTAATTATATTAGGCTAATATAAGCAGGTCAGAATTATGTTATTCATAGTTGAATTCGCATTGCCTGCTAATGCCACTTATAATCTATTACTAAGTATTATTGCGTTGAATCATTGTTAACGCTGACCCTATAGCTGATGTAACTGCTAATGCGATTAATAAGTATAGTATGGTGGTGTAGTTGGCGTACATGCTTAATACATGGCTTATGCTTAATGAGTATGCATAGAGGATTAACATGGATACTGTATATATGAGTAACCCAATTATGTTAAATTTGCCCCTAATGATTGTGAGTAATGTTAATAATAGCATCAACCAGCCTAAAATGCCAGCAATGGTTAAGGCAAGCACTATGGATTCAATGTAATTAACGTTAATTGTAGGTATTGGTAATATGATTAGGTTAATGGGCATGTTGACTCCATATAGGTAGCTAACGTAACTGACCCCAAGCATGAACCCAGCAACCACACTTGCCAGTATAAGTAGGCATCCTAGGAAGCTTATGACGCCTTTAATCCCCGTAACATCATTAGTGGCTATTACTATGAGGATTACTGAGGCTAATGCTATTACAGTATTAATAGTGAATGCTAAGTACCTATGAGTCTCGTAGAAGCCCACATTACTTATGATTAAGTACTCAAGCCCAATTGATACTAATATGCCTAGCGCATATGTAAGTAAACCCACCTTAATAAGCCTTAAATTAACCACAGGCATTAAGTATTATACAGCATTAAAACTTTACTGCAATCACCCTGTGAGCTGCCCCTACCTTAAAGGTGCGGGGCTCTGCAGGCCCAAACTGAGGGTGGTGGCCTCTGATTCTGCGCTGGAAAAGGAATAATAAATACCAGTTAAAAAATAATCTCATCTTAAAGTGATGAGGGGTTAAGCACTTTATAACCCTATTAATTAATTCATGTAATTCATGCTTTATAACCTACATTCAATTATAATGAATCATTCATTAAAAGGTTAAACTACACTCATGCCTTGAATGCGGCTCCTATTAGAGGTTCTGCTGGGCAGTATTTATCATTCACCTTAATTACCCATGATGAGTCGAGTAGTTGCCTTAAGTATTCGCTAATCCTTGAGTCACTGATCCCCATCCCAATCATAGCCTCAAGGCCGCGCTTCACCTCACCCCAACCTACGCATTCATTAGACATCATCCTCATTATTGCGAGGTACCTATCCTTAGCTGATTGCTTATCAATTAGGAAGTTATCGAATTCACGCCTTATTAAGGCTGCGGCGTAATTAATTACTTCATTAATTGCCTTACCTAAATCCCTACTCTCATAGTACTTGAGGCCAAAGTAAGTTAACCAACCTGGAATACCACCTAACCTACCATATACTTCATCATAATCCCTAAACTCAATATTTAATTCACTGAAGCCACGCCTTAAAAACTCAATGGCCTGCTCCCTGGTGAAGGGGGTTAACTCAATGGTCCCCATAGCCCTACCGAAGAGTGGGGATCCTGGATCCTTAATCCTGAGGAACCTATACAGTAGGCCCATTTTTGACCCACTTACTATGAATCTAATCCTCCTTAAGTTATCGTAGGCGTACGCTAATGTAGGCAGTATATTGAAACCCCTAGCCTTAATAAGCTCCTGAGCCTCATCAAGGACAATAATAACCCCATCACTAGCCCAATCATTCAGGGCATCAAGTAGTTGAGCTAAGGAAGCCCTTGCACTGCTTTTCCAGGAGAATAGGACTTGATTACCCATAATACTAACGCCACTAATACCCTTAAGGAAATTAATTAATTTGGGAAACCTACCAGTTAGTTCATTAATATTACGCTGAAGTTCAAGGATGAAGTCCCTATACGATAAGTATTGATGCTCCTCGAATTTCCTTAAATCAATGTAAATTGCGGGCATGTTCAATTCCTTAAGGGCAACAAGTATTAGTGAGGATTTACCAACCCTACGTAAACCAAGCACAATGGTTATTGGTACATTCAGCCTGCTCACATAATCAATAATCCTACTTAACTCATCCTCCCTATCAAATAGGTTAACCTTATTATCCTTAGGCCTTAAGTCAAATAACACTACCACCCCCGGAAGTTACTACCGCCCCCGGTAGTTTATTAATCTATTGGGAACACTACATGAACCTCATTATTATGCCTAATCAATTTAACCTTAATACCGTATAATTGCATCAACTTCCCCTCAGTTAATACCTCATTCGGCTCCCCAATACCTATTACATTACCATCCCTTATCATCACAACTTGATTAGCCATGAGGGCTATATCCACGTCATGTGTTGCAACCATTACTGCACGTTGATTTGCCAATTCACGTATGATATTAATCATCCTATACCTATTACCTGGGTCGAGGTTTGCCGTTGGTTCATCTATTAGCATTAAATCAGCATTGCTGGCTATGGCCCTGGCAATCATTGTTAACCTCTTTTGCCCTGTACTTAATTCACTGAGCCTAATATTCCTAATACCCACTATGCCCACTTTCATTAGAGCATTCATTGCGTCATCATCATTAACCCAACCATAACCCCTCCTAGCCGTCTTAACAGCCTCCATTACCGTTAAATTAACTAAGCCATCAACCTCAGCAGGCGCATAGGCTACTGAGCCATTAACTTTAAGCCACCCCTTAATGACCCTTGCTGAACCAAATATTGCCTTCATTACCGTTGTCTTACCACTCCCATTGGGGCCAAGCAGTACCGTTAACCCTCCCCCAACCGTTAGGCTTAATCCCTTAACCACCACACGTGACCCATAGCCCAGGTAGGCGTCCTTGAATTCAATTAGGGTTTTACGTTGATGCACCGAAACCACCCTTAAGAAGCATCCACATTAGGATGGGGATGCCTGCAAGGCCAGTTACCGCAGTTATGGGTACCACATACCCCCTTATCATTATCCTTGAGGCCAGGTAGGAGTAGGTTAATATTAGTGAACCCACTAGGCCTGAGCCGGGTATTATTATGCCTCCAGATCCCCTACCTGTTAATTGCCTAACAGCGTATGGGGCTATAATGCCTATGAAGCCTATCACTCCAGTGAAGGCAAGTGAGACGGCTAGGGGTATTGAAATTAAGGCCACTAGCCTCCTCCTAACCGCTGCTGGGTTAACGCCACTAGCCTTAGCCACATCATCGCCAAGCATGAGTAAGTCCACGTACCTTGATGAATAAGCAACCATTAAGACCGTTGGTGCTGCGGCAATTAACATCACATAGAATTGCCACCATAGTATGCCGCTTAGGTTACCGTAGAGTAGGTAGAGGGGTTGTATTGATGCTGTGGGGTTAATGGACTCAATAATCAGCATGATTATCATTGATGCAGCGTAGGAGAGGAGAGTAATTAATATGCCCATTAATATTAAGCCCACTATACCAAGCCTTGAGCCAAGCATAACCACCATTAATGAGGAGAATAAGCCAATTAACAATGCCAGGAGGGGTATGGCTGAGGCAGCTAATGCACCTGTTAACTTACCTATGAGGACAAGTAAGTAACCTAGTAAACCTCCTAAGACGGCTGCACTGGCTATTCCAGTGGTGAATGGTTCAGCTAGGGGGTTCCTTAATATGCCTTGCATCACAGCTCCTGAGGCACCCAGTACGTAGCCGACCAGTATTGATGTTAATGCTGAGGGTAACCTAATATCCATTATAATCACCCTGTACTTAACTTGATTACAGTGTATTAGGCAATTGCTAGGCACATTAACCTCACCCAGGGTTAAATTTAGAGTGAAGCCAATGAGTAGTAGGATTGGGATTAGGAAATACGTAACCCTTTTAATAAGTAAATTATCCATCACGCATCACTTAACCTCCCTGACTTGGGAGAGTTAGCTTTAGGCTACTTATCACCCATTCACTACTTACACATTGGGGTACATTACTTAACCCAAAGGCCCCAGGATGTAGTATCACTGCCATAATTTCAGCCCCATATACTGATAAGGGGCCTGGTTCCTCAACTAGGCTTGTGGCTAAGTTACCCAGTACGTAAACGTGGCCTTCCTTAACAGCCTTGGTGTAGTTTATTCCGGGTATCTGCATTATGGCTTCAAGGGTTGCCGTGCAGTTGCCCATGAAGTTGCTTGCTATTATGTAGTCTGGGTCATAGGCTATTAATTGACTTGGTGTTATTGTTGACCACGGTATGGTGGTGTTAACAACATCTAAGCCGCCGGCAATGGTTAATTCATAACCTATGAAAGTTACGTTGGATGGTGAATAAATGGGGTTATTCCAATCCATGAAAACCACTGTTGGTTCACTTAAGCCACTGACCCTACTCCTAATACCTTCAATAATATTGTTCATCCAAGAGGCCACGGCTAACCCCCTCTCGGGTACTCCAAGTGCCTTAGCCACTGAATAAACATCAGCCTCAATCTGCTGGAAGGTCCTATCAGCTGTACCATTTATGATCACTAAAGGTAACCCTATGCTTGAGAATGATGCCAATGTACTTGCCCCATAGAAGCCTAAGTCATAGCAAACCACTGTGGGTGATGCATTAACCACAGCCTCAATGGATGGGGCCGGCCATATTGAGGTAAGCACTGTTGTATTTGAAGGTATCGTTACATTGAAGTAACTTAGTAGCTGCCGAGAGTACGTGTCTATTAGGACTACCTTATTGCCTAGGCCTAGGGTGAAGATTATTTGAGAGCAGGCTGGATCAAGGGATGCAATCCTCATATTCTGTGTTGGAGCCATTGTGGTTGTTATAGTGGTTGTTGCTGTACTGGTTACTGTACTTATGACTGTTGAAGTGGCCACAGTAGTTGTGGTTAATGTTACTGTACTGGTTGCTGTTGAGGTTAAAGTCACTGGGGTGGCTGTTGTAGTTACTGTTACTGGTGATGTAATGGTCATGGTCTTAACTGGTTGATTAACCTTGTAGGCTAAGTAACCCACTGCCGCAACCAGCAACACCACTAGTACTATTAGTATTGTTGACTTATAGTCCATAGTGGTGGGATAATTATCCTACTTTTAAGCATTACCCCAATGGCGAAAACAAAATAAACAATAACCCAGGGTTAATTTTTAATGAACAGTGAGGAGTTGGCTAGGTTAATTGAAGTTCTTGAGAACACTTTAATTGTTAAGCTTAATGATGATTACGCAGTTAGGATTATGGATTACGTTGGTCCTGGGGAGCACGACTACACGGTGGTTCCTATACTCTATAGGTTGGGTGATTCCAAGCTTCTTGAGGTATGGATTGAGGTTGATGCTAGGCAATATAGGGTTGCTTTAATAAGTGAGGTTGATGAGCACTTAAAAGCTGTTGGGGGTTGGTTGGCTAATGGTGAATTCCTAGTGCTGTTTAATGATGGTTTAGTTAAGATAACTATACCTAAGGATAGTGAACCCTTCAGGGGTTTCATTAGGCCTGGGTAATCATTGGTTTAAACTTAATAAATGCTAATCCTTAACGTGATTCAATGGTGGGTAAGGCATCAGCAGTGGCTAATATAATGATTGCAAGGTTCATATACAGCATCTACTGGTACTACTTGGCGCCAGCCTTACCGTTAATTAGGCAGGAATTAGCTGTACCGAATTATGAACTTGGCCTAGTCCCACTCTTCTTCATAATAGGGGCTGGTTCATTCCAAATACCGGCAAGCGCCATTGCTAGGCGTATTGGTAACGTTAGGACCGCTGTGCTTGGCTTAACCCTACTATCAGTAGCTGGAGTAGCCACTGCCTTCAGTACGAGCTTTAATGAGATACTGACCTTAAGGCTACTGGCCGGTATTGGTGCTGCATTATTCTTCTCCACAGCGGCCACGGTTATAACTAACCTATACCCGGGTAAGGAGGGGTTAATGCTTGGTATATATAATGCAGTATTCAGTGCTGGAGCTGGGGTGGGGTTGGTTTACGGTGTTGTTTACACTATTGTTAATTGGAGAATCGCAGTACTGGTGATTAGTGTAATAGGATTACTAGAATCCATAATACTCTTTAAGGCTTCTTCACCACTTAATAGGCCTATTGACGCCGGTTTATCAATAAGCAGGAGCGCCGTATTAGTGGGTTTAGCCACTGCTGGGTATTGGGGAGCTAATTATGCCGCAGGTAACCTATTACCCACTTATGCCGTTAATCATGGGGTTGGTTTAGCTAACGCTTCATTAATAACATCACTACTCCTCTTCTCAAGCTTAGTGGGTGGCTTATCAGGTAGGTTGGCTGATTTAACCAGTAGGAGGGAGCTCCTAATTATTGCACCGGCTGTGCTTGGTTCATTATCCTTCCTACTAATCCCAACACTTAACCCATACGCAATGATTGCCTCAACACTCATAGTGGGTTACACCAGCGAACTCATGATTACGGCATCCTACGCCCTTGCTGTTAATGACTTAAACCCAACCATGGGTCTTGCAACAGTTAATACCTTAAATATGGTTGTTGGCATGTGGTTGAGCCCATTATTCACGGCACTTATGAGTAATTCAACATTACCATGGATCATGATGATTATAGTCTCAGTGGCACCGCTGCCCCTCCTACTGGTGAGGCGTAGGGTTAAGCATTAAGGCTAGTAGGGTAATGTTAATTCCCTAATAACCATCCGTTACTTATTAAGCTTAATAACACTAACCTAAGTAGGTTATATGCCACTTGGGCGTAGGGGTATTAATTATGAGAGGGAATTAGCTAACTGGCTGTGGAGCCTTGGATTCGCCGTAATTAGGGCACCAGCCAGTGGCGGTGGGGTTAGGCATAGGTTCGCCCCGGACCTAGTAGCCATGTTTAAGGGTAAGGTAATTATTCTTGAGGTTAAGTATAGGGCTAAGCCGACTCCAATAAGCATACGGTGTGATAAGGTTAATAGGTTAATTGAATTCGCAGGTAGGGCTGGTGGAGAAGCTTACGTAGTTATTAAGTACGCTAGGGAACCCTGGAGGATAATGCCTATTAAATCATGCAATAGCGACTCAGCATTAACCTATACTGTCAGTGAGGTTAAGGAGGCAAGTAAACTTGAGGATGCTGTTAGAAGCATCATTAATGTTAATTTAATTAACCTACTAGGTAATAATACTTAATACCATTAATGCCGATGTAAGAACCTTATTTAAAGAAAACGCACCGCATTTAACCCTTCTTAATCACCAGTACCTCCAGCACCAGCAATAGCCACTGAACCAACCTTCTCACTTAAGTACTTTAACCTATTCTTCTCATACTCCTCAACTGGAATCGGCTTAAGCGTTGAGAGTATCTGCGGTAGTGTTGTGTACTCCATCTCCTCCGGCGGTAGCCTATGCGGCATTATTGGCCCCATCCTCCTAATGTAGTCGGTTACGAAGGCTGCCACTTGCCTACTTAAGTCGAAGGCTGGATCATCAAACATGTCCACAGGCCCCTCTAAGTAGCCTTCATGTAGTTGGAAGCCTAATGCACCAACCTTAGGTGGCCCATCGAATCTAGTCATCTTAGGGCCCATGGCTATCTTATTAGCTTGATCAATACTTACAAACTTACCTGGCATTAATGGGCCAGTGTGGCTACCCCTCATCCAGCCCTCCACCAAGTGGGGTAGGGCAAACGCTTCAAGGACCTCACCCACGGCTGGTAAGCCGTGTTGAGCCCTAACTATGGCCACTGGGTCATCCTTACCCACGTACCTACCGGCTATTAAGTTAAGCCTCTCCACACTCACGACTGCTGCCTGAGTTAAGTCACTCCTCCTGTAAACCCTCCTAATAATGTACCTTCCAGGTGTACCTATTAGGCCAAGTATAGTGTATATGTGTTCTGGAGCATCAAGTAGGTAAACCTTACCCTCATAAACATCAATTATCTCAAACCTAAACCCACCATGCATCTGAGGATCAATGACTAAGCCAGCGGTGTTAAATGGATCAGCGAATATCTTATACATGGGTAAGTTATATGCACCTGGCTCGGTCTTATCAGCGGCGAAGATTATTAGCGGTTCACTGGGCCTCTCCTCAAACTCCATTTCAGCTACCTGGGGTCCAAGCCCCCTCACGTTGCCGCTGAAGCTATCCTTAAGTAAGTCCTGCCCAGCACCATATAGCTTAAACTTCTTGGCATAATTCTCAGTAGCATCCTTGAATATGCTCCACGCTAATCCATGTATCTCAGGGTTATCAATACCCTTAGTGTGGGTCATTAGGAGGCTCATGTCATCACCTACGTTAAACACATAGTAATCGATTAGTAACCCATTCTTAACAGCCTCCCTAAGCCTACTACTAGCATATTCAAGTATCTTTGGGTGAACCCAAGCATGACCAGGTATTCCTCCAATATCAGCTTTTATTACTGATACGGTAGTTTTAGGTGCCATAATAATATATTATAATGCATCCTTATAAACTTTATGCTATAATATATAATATATAATTTGCTGTATAAATTAATGCATATAAAAATATATTAAATAATTCAACTACCTAAATATCTAGCATGATAAATATACTAGAGGAAATGTCAAACATAAATTAATGGTTTAGTCAGAGGTTTGACACTTAGTAAGTATCATTAGCGTTATGCTTAAGTTCAACATTAACCATAGTAACCCTGAAACCACATTTTTACACTTGATGAAATAATAATTGCCTGAGACTATCCATTATTATTAATGACCCAACGTAATCAGTAAACTTATTAACCATCAATCAAAGTACAGTATACTTACATAAATTAAAGGTACGTGTGGTAAAATACCTTTAAAGGAAACATTACTACATAATACCCCATAAGGTATTTAAGCTATTAAGTTATCAAATAAAAGTACTTGAAATTACGGTTACAATACCTAGGAGGCTCATGATGAAATTTTAAGAGAATACTTAATGCTGAGTATTTAGCTATTAATGAATTAATTATGAAACTAAAGATTAATGAGTAAAACCGATGAACAGTTACTGAGTTGGTGAAGCATGGATAAGGCATGGGCATTACATGTTTTTAGCTTCATGAGGGCAAGCTTAATGAGGGGGATGCGATTGTAAGGCTACCGTATGTGGAGAAAATAATGTATGAATCAAGGAAAACTAGGTTAATCTTACTTACTCCTGAAGCTCCTATAAGGAACTTACTTAATCCTAATCATACTTAGGGATATGTTACCTAGTTCACAATTAATGACTCAGGGCAGCACCCTTAAGTGTACCTCAATTAAATTAATGGTAGTATAAGGGGGATTTTAACCCCTAGAATATTAAATACTTAAAAAGCATCCTCACACCCATGTACCATGCAGTGCACTGAATCCCCCTCAATGCTGCCTGTTAACGGTGGTTGGCTGTTTAGTATTATTGATAAGCCTAATGTCCTTGGCAGATTTCCTGCTGTGGTTATGCTTCACGGCTTCACTGGCAATCATATTGAGGCTAATAGGCTTTACGTGGATATCGCTAGGGCATTATGTGAAGTGGGTTTCGTAGTTGTTAGGTTTGATTATAGGAATCATGGTGATTCATCCGGACCCTTTGAAGATTTCGATATTGAAAACGCCGTAAGTGATGCTGAGTACATGGTTAACTACACCCTTAAGCTTGATTACGTTGACTCAAGTCGCCTAGCCATAATTGGCTTAAGCATGGGTGGCAACATTGCATTGAGGATATACTCAAGTATGCCTAACACCATTAAGGCAGTAATCCTACTATCACCGGGAATATCCTTCCATGGGATAAGTAAATTACTGGAGCAGGCTAGGGGCGATTACGTTTACTTCGGGGCATTTAGGCTTAAAGTTAGTAACGTAGCTAAAATGGCTAAATCCGATGCAATGAGTATAGCGGACTCAATTAATGCACCAATATTAATCATCCACGCTAAGAATGATGAGGCTGTGCCATACCAGCAGTCAGTTGAATTCCACAATAGGGTGAAGTACAGTGACAAGACGCTAATGCTGCTGGATAAGGGTGGGCACGTGTTCACGGATTATGAAATTAAAAGTAAGGTAATAGAAGCAATAACAAACTGGTTGAAGGAGAAATTAGGGGCTGCTTTGGGTTGATCCCTAATCAAAGCTTAATTCCAATATCATTTGCCTCCACCTCTTAGGGGAATGTTTTCAGGGACTTAGCCTACTTACGCCCTAGTTAAGCGAAAAAGTATTAAAGAGTATTTACTTCATATAAATCGTGGAGGAAGCCATTGAGAACACGGTGGTGGATAAGGTTGCAACATTAATAGCGGGTTCAATAGTGATGGCTGATTCACCAGGTAAGGAGCTTAAGCGTTGGAGGGAGTACTTCAATATTCCTCAGACTGAGTTAGCCATAAAGTTATCAACTACACCAAGCGTGATAAGTGATTATGAGTCAGGTAGGAGGAAGTCGCCTGGGTCATATTTTATTAAGAAGTTTGTTAAAGCCTTAATAGATATTGAGCTTGAGAAGGGTGGTTCAAGACTTCAACTGCTTATTAAGCAATTATCAATTGGTGATAAGTATACCTTAGCTGTGGTTGACATGAAGGATTACGCTAGCCCAATAAGCCTTGAAACATTCCTAAAGGCAATAAATGCCTCCCTGGTGGTACCTCCAGCAGTGAGGATGGATATACATGGGTACACTATGGTTGATAGTATTAAGCTACTGCTTGATGTACCATCATACGAGTACCTTAAACTTTATGGATCAACAACCCAGAGGGCTGCAATATTCATTAACACTAGGTACGGTAGGTCACCTTTAGTTGCCATAAAGGCAATGATGGCCTTCGTCGACTTTAAGCCATCAATAGTTGTGCTACATGGCTTAGATAAACCAGATTACTTAGGTATTGAAGTGGCTAGGAGGGAGAAGATACCCCTAGCCATGAGTAACATGGATGTTGATGAAATGGTTAGGGTACTTAGATCACTTGGTTAACCTCATACCATTGAAATATCTACTAGTGAATTATTAATGCGAAATAACTCGGAGGGTTTTAAAAAACGGCAGCGTTAATCAACGTGGAATACCCATTAATTAAACCATCAGTAATACTATTATCTACCTGGGGTAATGAGGATTATACTGCAGCAATGGCTGACGTAGTATATAGGGGCTACACTATTGATAAAGCACTGGAAAGGGTTAAGGGTGATCAGGGTATTGTTAAAAGGAGGATAATTAACTTCCTTAAGGATGGGCATTCAAGCGTCTTCGAATTCATGGGGGCGCAGTGGCTTATTGAGTGTTCGAGGGCTTGTACTCATGAATTAATTAGGCATAGGGTTGCATCATACTGGCAGGAGAGCCAGAGGTACGTGGATTACGCTAAGGGACAGTTAAGGTTCATTATACCACCTGATGCATTAGGCATAATGAGTAAGTTACTTGACTCCACCGCTAGGGAGTACATTAATTATAGGGGTAGTCAAGCACCTGAGGATGCTAGGTATGCTTTACCCAATGCCATGGCTAGTAGGATTTGGGTTCAAATGAATGCTAGGGAATTCTTCCTAAACTTTATACCACTTAGAACTGGGCTTGGGGCGTTTCATGAAATTAGGCTAATAGCCTGGCTAATGTTCTCCACGGTCATTGATAAGTTCCCAATAACGGCCAAGTGGGTTTGGGTTAATTTAACTAAACTCCACCCCGATTACTGTAGGGGTGTTGAGAAGTTTACAGCCGTATATGGAACCAACGACTGCAGGGTGATTAGTATTAGGCAAGCCTTCGAGAAGTGGGGGTTAAGCATACCCTCCAGTTTAGGGGAATTAATTAGCGAGAAGCAGAATATTAATGCTTAAACCTCTTCGGCCTTAAATCCTTACTACCACACCTCCTACATTTCTCAGCACCAATAGGGTTCCTTGCCCCACACCTCCTACATATCCAGTAACCAAACCTATGCTCAACCGCTATCCTAAGCTTCTCAGGGTCACTTATTGGCATAGGCAATCGCTGATACTCACCATTTTAAAACATTACGCCACTAATTCATCCCAGAATTAGATTAAAGCCGCATTAACGCAATAGAATCTGAGTTTAAGCTCAGCCGTATAGCAAGTTGGTAAGTCTCTTAGTTCTAATGACGCTAAGCACCTTCTTGCATTGCTGAGGTTAGTGATGAGGATTCACCGTGGCTTAAATACTTATAAATACATTTACTGCAATTAATGTGCAGTGAATGTAATTAAATTGAGGGCGCTGGCTAAGATTATTAATGAGGATGTTATTAAGGAGGCTTTTATAGGTAAGATTGTTACATTAGGTTACGTTGAACCCCTACTTCCCCAGGAAGTGTTTAAGTATTATCCATTAAATGAATATGATTATAGGCTTGATTCAAACATAATAGAGTACGTTGTAGCTAATATGGAGGATTTAAAGAATAACCTAGATCCAGGGATTAATATTAATAAGGTTTCCACGGAGCAATTTAATGAATGCATACAATTAACCAGTAGTGAGTATGAGTTAATCACCATGTGTAAGAGGAATGAGGAGTGGGTGGTGTATCATATGAATAAGAGGGCGTTAATGAAGCACTTAGTATTAAACATAACGCTTGAGGGGGGTAAATTAAACGTAAAGGTGAAGAAGAATACTAACCCCTCTTATGATGTTAAATTGAAGGTAGCATACATACTTGGCTGCGATGCGCCCGTTGACTTCATTATTGACGTGTACTCCAGCATTTACGTTGAATACTTCAGTGAGTATAAGTTTAAGCTTCCGGAACCCGCAGATGTCGTTAATGCGCTCATTAATAATCTAGCCAAGTACAGGAACTTCCTTAAACTCTACACCACTGATTACTACATTTACGAGTTAACAATGGCCGGTTACCTCATTGAGTTAGAAAATGAGGGGCAGAGGGTAAGGGTTAATGTTAATGGTGAAACAGTATTAACTGGGAAACAGTTAAGGGGCGGTAACCTCTATGAGATAACAGATATTATGCTAGATAAGTTGAATGAGCTTAAAATAGGGCTTGACATGATTGAATTATACTCATGCAGCCTTGATGAGTTACTTAGAAGGGCCATAAGCGGGTTAAGGGAATCAATACGGGTTTAACCAAAGCATATTATTGAAAATCACTACTTCACTCACTAATTCTAATTCTAACTAAATTATTCATTAGGACGCTGGCTATTGGCTTCAACGTATCGTACATACTCATGGTTAATTTACACCTAACCCCCCTTTGAATAAGCCATAGGAGTATGGTTAAGCTAGCCACCACTGGAGCCTTCTTAAGGTCATTTACATTTCTTGAACCCGTTAGGAACATTGCCGCCTTGAACTCCCACATTAACTTATTAATCGTTTCCTTGACTGAATCATAACCCTTAAGCGCTGAGAGGAGCATTGGCCTTGACATTGAGAAGGCGTTGGCACCGATGGCTATTGCCTTAGCCCCATCTAACCCATTCCTAATACCCCCTGAGGCGAATATTAAGCCATCGTAAACGCTACTGACTTCACATATTGATAGAAGCGTCGGTATACCCCAATTCCTAAACACGTCAGCCTCACTGGTTTCTCCGCTTCTAATGGACTCAATCCTAATGAATGATGTACCACCAAGGCCTGCAACATCAATTGCATCTGGGGGTATGTTGGAGAGAGTTTTTGCAACCTCCATGGATATTCCATTACCAACCTCCTTAACTATCAGGGGCCGGTTAACAACCCTCCTAATTAACCTTAATTTACTTAACACATTCTTAAACCACGGCTCACCCTCAGGTTGAAATAACTCCTGGGCTGGATTAAGGTGAATTGCCACGGCGTCAGCGTTAATCATGTCCACTGCCTCATTAACCCAATCAATCAACTCCCTATCACTCAGCCTTGAAACCTGTGGGGCACCTAGGTTGGCTATCTTTAAGGCGTTTGGCGCATTCTCACCAACCACCTTGAAGCTCCTAGCGGTCTCAGGCTTCACTATTGCAACCCTCTGTGACCCAACGTACATGCCTATGTTAAACTCCTCAGCTGCCTTGGCTAAGGTGGCGTTAACCTTCTCAGCCGTCTCAGTGCCACCGGTTAAGGCACCTATTATGAATGGGAAGCTAAGCTTCTTACCGAAGATTGTGACCTCTGGTTCAACATCATTGAAATCCATTTCAGGTAGGGCATTGTGAATTAACTGAACTTCATCGAAGAGTGAGTCACCCTCCTCAACATTACTTGATGCAGCAATCCTAAGATGCTCATCCTTACGGTTCTGGATCATTCAAGTTAGGTTTAGTAGCACATATAAATAAAGCTTCCTCCCATAAGCTCAACCCCGATAACAGTCCTTAAGGGAATCTAGATTCATTAATAGGCGTAACTCAGTGGTTCGGTGGGTACCTGCTGATTACCTCCTTTAACTTATTAACCACGATATTAACCTCCTCTTGGCTTAAGGTATGCATGTTAATGCATAGGTTACCATCACATTCACAAGCATATACCGGTGGATCTCCTTCTCTAAGTAACTTAATGTATAATTCAGTATAGCTCTTAGGTAACTTAATCTCAACCTTAGGCACAGTTACTGGCCTTATCCTCTCCCCCTCATGATTAATCCTCTTCCCAACCCTAAGGCTAGGGAATAATGAGGTTAACTCACTTATCACTTCATCAGCCATCTTATTCATTAAGCTTAACCTCTCCTCATGATTAACACTAATGTACTCCTCCAACGCTGCCACAAGGGCCACAATATCCTCCTTACTAATCTTCATTACCCTACCTATGAATACCCTAGTCCGCCCATTAACGTTAATGTAACTAAAGGGGCTCATTAACCTACATGCCTCAAGGAGCTTCAAGTTATTAGCTAGAATTAAGCCCGTATCACCTGGTGCACCAATATCCTTACCACCACTAAAAACCACTAGGTCAGCCCCCATTTTAATGAATCTGGTTAAGTTAATTAATGGTGGCAGTTCAGCTGCGGCATCAACTATGACTGGTATGTTACGCTCATGGGCAATATCAATAACCCTACTTAAAGGCACCTCACCCTCCTCTGGTTCATATTGGAAATGCAGTATGGCTGCTGTGTTCTCATTTATAGCGCTCCTAACGTCATCATCACTAACCCCACTGGGTGAACCAACAATCCTAACCTTACCTCCTGGAATATTAATGAAGTAGGTGTATGGATTACCCACAGTATGGGGGTACTGTACAATAACCTCATTCCTCAACCCATCAGTGAAGGGCAACCTACTCATCTTATCAACATCACCCCCAGTAATGGCGGCGGCAATGGCCAATACTAAGCCGGCCCCAGCACCATTCGTTACCAATGCCCCAGGTACATTAAGTAGCTTAGCAATATATTCACCTGACTTAATTAGGAGCTCATTCATGTCAACAAAGGAGCCAGCAACCTCCCTCATAGCCTCTACAACCCTCAAACTAACCCTATTACTACCAAGCATCGTGAGTGTACCACAGGCATTAATAACCTTACGCACACCTAACCTATCTAACACACCCATGTTAAAGTGCTGTTAAGCTGGCTGTATTAATTTAAGCCTAGGATGATTAGGGGATTCACTTAATTGTGGTTAATCTACTGACCTTCTCAACATTCTTAAGCAGAACGTAGAATAAGGTGACTGCAATGGCGTATAACACTGATGTTATGTATAGTGGGAGGTCTAGGTAACCAGAATTCAATAAGTAACCCCCAATTCCCGGGCCTAGGGCGCGGGGTATTGATGATAGGAGCATCCATACGCCGAAAACCCTACCCCTCTCCTCCCCTGGCACCAGGTCGTTGATTAATGATGTTAACAGTGGGTTAGCCATATTCATTAACGTATTCCTAGTTATGAAGAGGATCAGTAATGCCGGTAAATTCACTATAATTGGCATTAATGCTAATATACCCGTCGCTAAACCCTCAAGCAGTATCACTGAGGTAACCCTACTCCTCAGTATTCTTGAAAACACAGGTGCGGCTAATGTGCCTAAGGCTAAGGTTGCATTTGACGCTGCGTACACTATGCTTAAGTTACTGATACTGATGTGAAACTTCAGATAGAACCATAGGCTGAAGAGCGGTATTATGACTCCTGCCCCAAGTCCTATTAATGATTCAGGAATGAGCCTCTTCAATAACCATGATGACTTCAATTCCCTTAAATCCCTTAAACTAACCCCACTAATCTTAACCTCAAGCACGTTAATGCCTATCCTCCTAACAGCATTAAGCATAATTGGGATTGATAAGTATACTGATAACGCCTCAATAATAAAGACTAGGTCATACCCCATCCTACCCATGTAGTTTGGTAGTACCGCTACTGAGGATCCAATAACATTAAACACTACGGTAAGTGATGATGATAAACTGAAGAACTCGCTCGATATACCCCTTCGCTTAGCATACTCACCGGAAATGGCAACAGAGATTACACCACGGTTAAGTAACGCAGTAAGTGGGTAAGCCACAGCTATAATTGATGGTGAACCAGTAATCAATAGTAGTACTAATGAACCACTGGCTAATGAAAGCACGGTAAATAGGCTTAACTTATTCACGAAGTCGGATAAATAGCCTGTGATTAATGATCCAAGGGCATTCATGAGAGATGAAGCGCCGAGTACAACACCTATTAAGGTTGGCTTCATACCCATATTAAGCATGTATATAGATAATATTACTGAGTTTACACCAAACATAATGCCAACTATGGAATTGGCTACAGCCAGTAATACTCCTTCACGCCCAATAGCCTTGAATGACATTAAGGCCCTAATTACTGATAATTAAGTGTTTTAATTAACGCCGCCTCCCTCCCATACCGGTTTTCCTACGGGACCTAGCCTGCGGTGTATTGGCCTTTTCAACTTCATTTGAATTAACCTTACCCATATGCTTGTTTATTACTTCAAGGGCCTTATTAGGGTCAGTAATACCATGTAGTTTATCAGCTAATTCATCCTCACCAATGTATTTAAGCCACTGTACAATATGATTCTCCCTCAGGTGGTATCTTAAGGTTTCCTCATTACTGCTCAATAGGCGTTTAAATTCACTGGCTAACTCCGAAACATCATGGGCTACGCCTATAACCTTATCATATGACTTAAAGTAGAAGGGTTCCTTACCAGGGTTCGTCTTATGTTCACTAGCCATATTAATAATAGTTCAAGTTGTTGGTATTTAAACGCTGTGCATTAGATATTTTAAAATGTACCTTAACCAAAGGCCTTAAGGCAGTAATTGATTTCAATGTATACAGAAAAGTATAAAACTCTCAGCCAACCTGCCTACTATGCCTAAATTCGCAATACATAATAAGGAAGATAATGTGGGTGTAGCCATAGAGGATATAAGAGCTGGGGAAGAAGCTCAGGGCATATATATTGAGGATAAGTCCAATGGGCCGGTGGTTAAGGCCGTTGAGGATATTCCACTGGGCCATAAGATTGCCTTAAGGGATATTAAAGCTGGGAAGGAGGTTATTAAGTATGGTAGGGTGATTGGGGTTGCTGTTAAGGATATTAAAGCTGGGGAGCATGTCCATACGCATAATTTAAAATCATTAAGGTGGGGTAACTTAAGTAAGAGGTGAATAGTGTGGCCGGTAAATACCCAACAATTAAAGCATATGTTAGGCCTGATGGAAGCGTAGGGGTAAGGAATCACGTAGTAATAATACCCATTGATGACCTATCTAATACAGCCGCCTTAGGCGTGGCCAAGCTCATTAGGGGTACTGTGGCTATACCTCACCCATACGGTAGGCTGCAGTTTGGTAAGGACCTAGATCTACTATTCCATGTATTATCCGGCACTGGAGCTAACCCAAACGTCTACGGTGCCATAGTTATTGGTATTGAGGATAATTGGGCCAATAAGGTTGCTGATGGGATAGCTAAGACGGGTAAACCCGTCTACGTGTTCGGCATTGAAGGTAGGGGTGATTTAAAAACCATTGAGGAGGCCGCCAGGAAGGCTAAGGAGCTTGTGCAGGATGCTGGGGAGCAGCAGAGGACTGAGGTTGATTTAACAAACATAATGTTTAGCATAAAGTGCGGGGAATCGGACACAACATCAGGCTTAGCCTCAAACCCAGCATTAGGGTACACTGTGGATAAGTTAGTGGATTTAGGTAATACTGTAATGTTTGGTGAAACCTCAGAATTAACGGGTGCTGAGGATATTGTAGCTGGCCGCATAAAGGACCCTGAATTAAGAAGTAAATTCATGAGAATTTACAATGAGTACATTAAAGTTATTGAGGAGGGGGGCGTTGACCTACTTGGCTCACAGCCAACTGAAGGCAACATTAAGGGAGGCTTATCGACAATAGAGGAGAAGGCGCTTGGCAATATTCAGAAGCTGGGTACTAGGCCAATTACATGCGTTGCAGATTACCTTGACCCAGTACCAAGGAATGGTGGCTTATGCTTCGTTAACACATCATCAGCAGCGGCAGAGGCTGTAACCCTATTTGCAGCCAAAGGCTCAGTGCTCCACTTCTTCACCACTGGTCAAGGTAATGTGGTTGGCCATCCAATAATACCGGTCATTAAGATTTCAGCAAACCCAAAGACCATTAAGGCAATGAGCGAACACATTGATGTTGACGTATCAGACCTACTGGAACTTAAGGTTAGCTTACAGGAGGCTGGAGACAGGATCTTTAACTATGCGTTAAGGGTAATGAATGGTAGGTTAACGGCAGCTGAGGCGCTTCAGCATGATGAATTCTCACCCATTAAACTATACGTGAGTGCGTGAGTAAGGATGCCTAAGTTAACCGCCATTAAGCCAATACCACTCTCAATACAGTATATTGATGACCCACCTACTGTATTCCAGGAGGCTTGGGGTAGTCAATTATACGTGAAGGTTGAGTTGGGGGATTTAGTAGGCTGGGGTGAGGTGTTGGTTTACGGTAGCGGCATCATTAATTCATACATTGGCGTATTTAATGACGTCATAATACCAGCCGCCACAGGTGAGGTGGTTGAGAATATAGGTGATGTACTTAGGCTGGTTAATAAGCTTGAGAAGCTCCTATTCACGGCTGGATTATGCGGTGTCGTAACAAGTACCATTGGTGGCCTTGAAATGGCGCTCTGGGATGCCTTAGGTAAGTACCTTAATAAGCCTATTAGTGAATTACTGGGCACTAGGATTAGGAATAGGATACCCGTCTACGCCAGTTTCCCCAGGTACTCAACAGTTGATTACGTCATTAAGGCGGTTAATAAGGCGTTAAGCAATGGGTTTAATATTGTTAAGCTTCATCAACACGTTAATGATACTGTTGATTCAATTAAGGCTATTAGGGAGAACGTTGGCTATGGTGTTAAAGTTGCGCTGGATTTAAACGCAGCCTTCAATAAGCCTGAAAAGGCATTGGAATTCCTAAATAATGTGCATAGGTATGAGCCTTATTGGGTTGAGGAACCAACATGGCCCCCGAATAATTATGAGTTACTTACTCATGTGGCTGATGAATCACCAGTTCCCGTAGCCGCTGGGGAGAATGAGTACTACATCAGTGGCTTCAAGGAGCTGGCGCGTATTAGGAAGTTAATGTACATTCAACCAGATGTATCCAAGCTGGGGGGCTTAATTAGATTTATGGATATTATTAAGGAAGTGGCAGCATTAGGTAAGCCGGTGGCTCCTCACCATAGGCCTCATAAGTCAATACTCACACACTTATACACACTCCACGTAGCCTCGGTGATAAGTGACGTAGCCATTGTTGAATGGCCATTGTCCTGGGTTAATGATATATATGATGTGGGCATTGAGGTTAAGGATGGTGAAGTAGATTTATCAAGGCTCATAAGTAGTGGGGTTGGGGTTAATGTGAATGAGGGTGCTTTAGGTAAATACCCATACGTAAGTAAGTATGCGCCACTGGTTTTTCACTAACATTGAATGTGCTAGGTTTAATTCAATGTTTAAAAGTTCAGTTACTTAGGCTTGAGTAATGATTGACGCAGCGTATGATTATTTACTTGGCCTAGCCCTAGGCTTATCGCTGGCTGTACCACCAGGCCCCATGAATGCATTAATAGCTGCTGAAGCCCTCAAGACTCCCCTTCACGGTACTGCAGTTGGGGCTGGGGCAATGTCAGCTGACGCAACCTTAATGGTGGTAACCTACTTCCTGTATGGGCTCGTGAAGCCCTACGTATCGTACGTGTACTTCATTGGTGGCGGCGTAATGATGTACTTAGCTGTATTAATGCTAAGGCCCTCCCGCACAGTAGCCAATGCTCATGGTTTAGGCAATGTGCTTAGGAATTATACTAAGGGGTATGTAATGGGTATTACGAATCCCTACCAGATAGGCTGGTGGCTATCAGCTGGGTTAACGTTAATATCAATAATGGGCGTGTTCAGTATTGCAGGCTTATTCACAGGCATTTTAACCTGGATAATAGCATACCCACTAGCAGTATACGCTGGAAAGAGGTATCTTGGGGGTAAGTATGAGGTTATTGTCAAGGCAGCTTCAGGAATTGCAATAATGGGTTTTGCACTCTACTTCATGTACATTGGTTTAACCTTACTTTTTAGGGGTATATTGCCTTAAAACCCTCTCAGCCTCATCCCTATACGGTATCATCCACTCAATGCCCAATTGCCTTAAATATTCATGCGCCGGTAAACCAGTCTCAGTATCCCAACCCCTCAACCTGTAGAATTCCCTAATAGCCTCCTCAATCTCCTCACGCTTATACTTCGGACCCTCCTCATCAACAATCATCTTCCTTGGTACTTGACTCCACACATCAATGTAACCCAGTAACACATGCCATATTCTCGCTATTGTATCTATCCTAGTGCTCACCCTTAACACATATTCACCATTAACGTTCCTGCCTGTGGCTAAATTATACAGCTTAACCATATCATCAACTGAGTATGGGTTAAACACGCAGAGGCCCATGGAGTCCATTGCAACCTTCCTATCCCTGTCACTTATCATAGACTCCACGGTATTCTTAAGTGGAGTACCTGGATCATGCATCTGCGGCCAACCCCTTAGGTGGCTTCCACCAACATCAGCTGTTAAGTATGATATCACTAGTCCTCTTAATGGGCCATTGGGGTACCAGGCAGGTAGGGCAATCTTCTTGAAGTGGACAGCGTACTCAGCCCCCTTACCAAGTATTTCAGCAGCATCAGCAACACCCTGAGCCAATACCTTACCTAAACCCCTCTGGTAGGCTATGTCCTCAATCATCTTGATTAACGCTTCACCATTACCAAACTTTAACTCAACACCACCAGTATCCTCCTTTGTTAATAAGCCCTTCTCGTAAAGCTCCATGGCCCACCCAATAACATTACCAGCACCTATTGCGTCCAAGCCAAGGTCATTGACAAGCCTATTAGCCTTAAGGAAGTACCTCTCATCAAACACTCCCGTGGCTGAACCCACTAGGCCCAGCGTCTCATACTCGGGCTTAACGTAATCCTCCTCGCCAGGTATCTTAAACCACCTTGAGCACTTAACTGGGCATAATGCACCAATTATCTTAATGGGCTTCTGTGGGAAGTTGACTTCAAGGCCCAGTTCCTTAAAGTGAGCACCAGTGAGTTTACGAGCTAATCCCTCCTCAAGCTTTGGCCTACTGTAGTTGAAGGCTGGCGCCGTCCCTATTGAGCCGCTGTACATTAATCCATTAGTTGTCCCAAACTCCCTTGATTCAGAGGTGTTGGGTGAGGTTTGGAACCTCCTGTATATCTCCAGGGCAGCGTTTAGGAATCCATTAGGATCAGCAACCTTAATGTCTGGTACACCGTGGGCTGCAATGGCCTTAAGCTTCTTGCTACCGAAAACTGCACCAAGACCACCCCTGCCGCCTGCCCTCTCGCCTTCAACCATTATGTTAGATATCTTAACTAGGTTCTCCCCAGCTGGCCCAATAACCATTACTGAGGCAGCCCTATTAGTCTCCTCCCTAACAGCCCTAGTGGCTTCCCTTGTTGTTAATCCCCAAATCCTTGAAGCATCCCTAATCTCCACCTTACCCTTATTAACCCACAGGTACACCGGCTCCTTGGAGGCGCCCTCTATTATTAAGGCATCGAAGCCAGCTCCCCTAAGCATGTATGAGAACCATTCCCCAACACTCGTATCGTGAATTAAACCACTTAATGGACTTACAGCACCCACTATGGTTTTAGCTGATGCTGGCGCTAATCCAGCTAATGCACCGGCAGCTACAATAATCTTATTATCACTTGATAGTGGATTAGTGCCAGGTTTAACCTCCCTGGATAATATACCGTATACGAAACCCTTACCTCCTATAAACGTGTCTATTAACCATCCAGGTGTTTCCTCAATTGAAACCTTACCAATACTTAAATTAACCCTCGCAATCCTATTCGTATAACCTAGCATGAGGCCCCACTTACGGATTCCTGTTAATAAACGTTTCTTTTCTGTTAAGCCCCATTTAATGCTTATTTCCCTATAGAGCATTATGATGCAAGGTTTAAATAATCCTAATCCATGTAGGGGTGTGTTTAGGGTAATAACAGTAGAGGACTACATTAGGGTTCCCCCCTCAGTGTTTAATGAGCCTATTGATAAGATAGCCTACGAGCAATTAAGGAGTAACTATGAGGGTAAGGTGGATAGGGAATTAGGGGTCTTTATAGCTGTTTTTGATGTTAAGGTTGATAAGAGGGGTGTCATAGTTTATGGTGATGGCGCAACATACCATAAGGTCTCCTTTAAGGCACTGGTCTTCGTTCCATTAATAAATGAGATTGTTGAGGGTGATGTTGTTGATGTTAAGGAGTATGGGGCGCACGTTAGGATAGGCGCCTTAACAGCCTTCGTGCATAGGTCTCAGGTAATGGATGAGAATGTTGTACTCTTCGATAGGCAGAGTGGCGTTTTCATGGGGGAGAAGAATAGGCAGAAGAAGGTTGGGAGGGGGGATGTTGTGAGGGCTAGGATAGTTGGTGTTAGTTACGTGTCGACAGCTAATGGTATTAGGTTAAACGTATCAATGACGATGAGGCAGCCCTTCCTAGGGAAGATTGAGTGGATAGAGGAAGCCACTAAGGCTAAGAAGAAGCCTCAGAGTAAACCAAGTCAATGACTAATCAGGGAAACTATGATAGAGATTACACGGCGCATTATAACCTTAAGTATAGCCAACCATTAGCCATCTTCCTCACAATTTCCCCCACACCGGAATTAACTGTAGTGACTCCACTTATTAAATCCCCCTCATTAATGTTATTTAGCCTCATGGCATTCCTGCATGCAACAATAAGAACACCCCTCCTAATGAATTCATTAACATCACTCTCATACTCACCACCCTTAGTTAAGGCCTTCACTGCAGTTTGATTGAAAACAACCTCAAGCTGTATATTACTAATATCCTCAAGTAGATTCCTACATGATATTAACGCAGCCTTAACCTTCTCCAAATCCGATACCTGCACAATAACCCTATAAACCATACCTCCCAGGGCTAATATTTACTAAAATCCCTTATTTCACATAGATTAGGCTTGAGTTCACTTATCTAAGTTACTTAATGCCACATAATCTATTACCAGCTTCACAATGAATTCACATGCATATACCTTAAAAGGCGTACCTTAAGTTACTATTAATTGGTGATTAACCTGGAGATTTATGTAGGTACCTCAGGCTGGTTATATAGTTGGAATAAGGGGCGTTCACTGGATTGGTACGTTAAGTACAGTGGGCTAAACGCCATTGAATTGAATTCCTCATTTTACAGGCTACCTAAGCCTAATATGGTTAACTCATGGGTTAATAAGGCTTCAGCATTAAGGTGGTCAATTAAGGCTTACAGGTACATTAGCCATGTGGCTAAGCTTAGCGGCAATGCCTCTGAATGGTGGCGTAAGATGATTGAGTTATTTAAACCACTTAACAGTAGTATTGACTACTACCTAATTCAATTACCTCCATCATTCAAGTACACTAATGATAACTTAAATAGGCTTCGCGAATTCGTAAGTGAAATAGGGGGTGGTGGAAGAATTGCAGTTGAGTTTAGGGAACGTGGCTGGTTCAGCGATAATGTGGTTAATTCAATTAATGAAACCGGAGCCACAATGGTATCTATTGATTCCCCTGAGATTAGGTGGATAGGATGCAGTAATGGGGTGATTTACTTAAGGATGCATGGGAGGAGTAACTGGTACTTTCACAATTATAGTGATGATGAATTACTTGAGGTGGCTAAGGCAATTGAATCCCTTAACCCAATTAAGGTTTACGTGTTCTTTAACAATGATCACTGGATGCTGGAGAACGCTAGAACCATGTTAAGTATCTTAAGGAATCCCTAGTCAATGAATTATGATATAGGGCTATTAGGCTAGTACTCACTATTAAGTGGTACTAGGGTTACTGAGGCTGCATTATATTCACCTACCTTACCGCTAATAATGTAATTCACTTCAAGCGGCGCTATGAGTGGTTTATTGACTCTATCTAAGTCATCTAAGGCTATTCTTGGGCAAGCCTCAATAACAACTGCATCAGCATCAATATTATTTATGGCTTCAGCTGAAACCTCATCAATGTAGAGTATGAAGGCATCCCTCCCACTCCGCTGTAGCCTACGTTTAATGCTTAGGGCATGATTAATATTACCTTGACCAGGCTTACTGGTTAGTAATATGGCTATTCTCCTCGCGTCAATAGCCCTTAACAGTGAATTAACCTTTAAACCAATGTACCTCCTGTAAACCAACTCCACATCCTCAACCACAACCCTATGTGGATCAGCAACCATAACTCTTGAACCTGGGTTAATTAACTTGGCGGTTAACGCGTAGAAGTAGCCCCCTGAAACAACCACAGCCTTATTAGCCTTAATGGGCATGAAGCAACCTGTGAACGGCCCCACTGCGGTTCCACGTATCCTCTTAGCCACTGACTCTGCATAAAGCTTATATAGGATTGGGTAAAGCACCATTGAACCCTCATACCCCTGTAGGCCCTTTACTAAAGCCTCTACAACATTATCATTAGGAACATAGTATGCGGGTAGGATATATGCCTTAAACCCCTTACCAGTTATCACTGTTCTTTCACCAATCCTCTCAATAACGTAACCATTAATCCTCATTAATGATGCAATGTTAGGGGGTAATGCATGGCCAATGTGTATTATATCGAAGCCAGGTGGGGGAGTGGCTATGTCACATGCCCCCCAAGTATTCCTACCACTTACAATAGCCTCCTTAACGCCATATCTTTCAATAATTATTCTTGACAATGCCACGGCAATCTTATTAAGGCCTATTGGTGCCTCAATCATGACCCTATCATTAATTAGCCCCGTTAACTTATCAATACCCTCAACTAATACGTCCTCCACTATCATCACTCTTCATTAGGCTTTAGGTTAATAAACCCTACATGGATTACTTAACTGAAATGCGCAGTGAGCTGAGGTACAATTACTATGATTTGATTGAGAGGATTACTGAGACTTTAGCCTTAGCAGTATTGGCAACGGCGGTTGGAATAACATTTAATGAAGGCATGACTATGATAATAGTAACCACCTTAACCATGCTTCCAGTACTCCTATTTCCATTTGCTAAGAATTACGCAACAATAAGTGCACTATACCTAGCCTTAACTCTAATCACTTACAGTAACCTTAGCTCACTAGGGTTCGTAAATGAACTGATAGTTATGATGGGGGTTTCAATAGCCATCTCATTAACAATAATTCAACTACCAACCTGGCTACGTTACCTCATAATTGGAGCCTACTACGTGCTTGTGGTTGCCTCATCAGTAACCACATACTCCCTAATATATACGACGTTCAGCTTCCTGCTACTGATGTACATGACTATAAGGGCATCCAGTGGCCCCCTTCAATCAGCCTATAGGTACCCATCCTGGGTAATGTATATCCTCTCAATATCCTCCCTGGTACTAATCCTACTTAGCCGGGTGTTGAATACCAGCATATTCCAAGCCACACCAAGTATCTTAGCTAGTTTTGTATTAACAATACCAATGGTTAAGTCAAGTAGGTTTAAACGGGCTTTAGCGGTTGCACTATCATCAATCTCACTCATCTTCATCCCCCCTGCATCACTCCTACTAATACCAGCATTAGCAACATTCAGGAGAGTAAGGTTTCACAGGGGTGTTCCACCGCCTGAGACCTGGGTTGATGCATGGATTGGTGGCCGTTACTATGTTGAGAAGGTTATTGATGCTGGGGGATTTAGTTACGTTCTACTGGGTCGTTATGGTAATGAGAAGTACGCCATTAAGGTTCTCAGGTACACTAGCCCTAATAATACTCCTCTGGCCAGTGACTTGAAGGTTGTTCAATCATTTAAGAGGGAGATGACTAGTTACCTGCTGATTAATAGTGATAGAGTGGTTAAGGTTTATGAAATACACATAAATGAGGATAAATTACCCTATAGGAACCTGGAGTCTTACCTGGAGGATCCACCGTACATAGTTATGGATTACATGGAGTATGGGTCATTAAGGCGCTACCTTAGGGAGAAGGGGAGGCTGGATGTGGGTGAGGCTGTTAGGATTGCGTATGAGGTGGCTATTGCCTTAAAGGAATTACACAGCATGGGTATGCTTCACCTTGATCTTAAGCCTGAGAATGTTTTATTTAAGGATAAGAATAGGAGGGTGGTTAAGCTTGGTGACTTGGGTGCTTCAAGGGTTTACGCGGGGCAGAGTGTTGAAATATCTCAATTCTCCCTAGCATATTCAGCCCCCGAGGTCCTCATGAATAAGGCAGCCACGGATAGGGCTGATGTATATTCACTTGGTTTAATAATGTATGAGATGATCATGGGCTTTAACCCGCAGCAGCACGTCTTGAGGGGTATTACACCACCCATGGATCCACGTATACCACCACCAATCGCTAACATTATAATGAGGGCCCTAAGTATAGACCCTCAAATGCGGCCAAGTATTGATGAGATTATTGCAGTGTTAAGCATCTTCACGCCCCCTCTACAATCTTAATTCACCCAATGTGTACGCATAGTTAAGTAAATGCCTGCACTTAATTCAATTAGGATATTAGTAAGTAGTCATAGTTGTTTAATCTCATCCTTGAATCATATTTATCCTTATTATAGTGTACATACCTAACCTTAACACTATCCCGTCCTTTAATTCAACCTTATTAACACGCTCGAAGGCACCATTATTGTACACGTATGTGCCATTCTTACTGTTTAAGTCAACTAAAACTATTGAACCACTGGGGTCCCTGGATATTACTGCATGCTTCCTTGAGACTGTTATATCAGGGATAACCACTATGTTGTCTGGCGCCCTCCCTATGGTTATTGAATCGAAGTATACTACATCAAGATCCACTGCAGTGTTCTTAAGTGAGTCAACTGTTGACTCTATGAAGGTTATTCTAATTCTCTTCACTGGCTTCTGCTCCACATGGCTGGTTGCCTCTGCCCCCAGATCCTTAACGTTAAGGGTTGCATTACCCTTATTATTATGCATTGCAGCATTCAATCTAGTGGGCGTTTATATGTTTTTAGTCTAATGTGCACTCACTTAAGCATGATTAAACCATGGATTTTTAGCTTAGGCGAGTTAACTTAACCCTAACATTGTTAACCCATATGACGTAGGATTCACCTAACCCTATGTTTACTGAGTCAATACTCCTAAGCTTACCCTTATCCTCAATCATGAGTCCCTTACCTGTAATAGTAACATTGCCTTTATTGTTAATTATCGTAATGGATAAGTCAGCCGCCTTAACCGGCAGGACCACATCACTGCCCTTACTGCTCCCCACAGTAACCCTATTCCTCACCAGTATGACCTTATTAAACTCAAGCTGCGGATCAATTAAGCTAACCCTAATGCTCGGTATTTTTTGGCATATTGATGCATCAACTAGGATAGTCATGTATATCCCAAAGCCTAATGCAATACCCATTAATATTGCTGCAACCACAGCGTAGGGTGATTGGTAGGTTAAGGCTGAGTATACTGAGATATATAGCAGCGCCGTAACACCCCCCACTAATTCGTTGGCGCTTCTACATGTTATGATCCTCTCCCTAACATACACCCTAGTGAGTAGAACCATTGCTGTTGAAACCAGTAGGAGGAATAGTAGAATTGATAGTGAAGTGGCTGCACCTATTGGTATTCCGAACATATACTTAGCTAGGATATCGTATAGCATGACTATGAGTATTAAAAGCACTATAGCTGGTATATTATGGAGTATTAATGCCTCCGCCTCAGATATTAAATTAACCTTAACCATGATTAACACCCATGTAATCCGTAATACGATTAAGCCTACTGGGCATGTATTTAATCATACTTTTACTTTTAAGTAACTCAATTAATGCCGCATAAACCTCATCACCCCTACTAATTGGGCCATTCTCAAAGGCCCTCTTAACAGTCTCCCTAATATGCCAGTTACCAACCGTTACAAAGTATTCCGGGAGGACCTCCCTAAATATTATCACCTCGGCTGATTTACCAACCTTACTAAGGTACTCCAGGGCAGATAACCTAGCTGCATAGAAACCACCATCCATGTTACTGACTCTACCCCTGTAATCCTCATCAACCACATGAACTGCGGCCTCATTACCTAAAACTAAGGCTGAGGATGGGTGCCATAATTCAATCCACCTAGCCTTATATACACCAGGCCTAAGCACTATCATGAACCTATTACCCAGGTACTCACCGTAGAAGAGTAAGTCCTCGCTTAACTCGGGCATTAGTGCAACTTTACTCCTTAACCTATTACCTATAATTGAGTCCACTGCAGTAATAGCCCACCTGGTGGGTACTAGCCTTCGGCTTCTCCTCCTGCCCAGCATACCCACTGATAATGCCCTTACTAATGGGTAAACCCCAATTCCAGCCCTGTAGGCCTCCCAAACGGCGTCATTAGCCTTCACGTCATCATTTATTAATCTCTCAATGGGCTTAGGCACCCTGGGATTATCATTAATCTTAATCCTAAGCGCCCTCGCGGAGGGTGGTGTGGGGGTTAGTAATTCATTAATGTCGAGTTCACTTAACTTACCCTTAAGTAACGCCTCCATGTCCACAGGCTTCTCTGAAACTGATGCATATGCTAATTCATTATTATGAAGCTTATCAACATCATTAACCTTAACAGTGGTTAATGCAGCAACCATTGATGACCTAAGCCTAATAATATCGAATAAGCTTAATTTACCCCACCATTCACTTGGGTTATCGTAACTGGAGGCTGCATCACCATGCACATTAGGTGGTATGCCAATCATAACACTTACTGAAGGGTAACCATATTCACCAACTACTACTGATGGGGGTGAGGAACCAGTAACATTACCATTAATATACTTTTCAACCCGACTTAACGTAACCCTCCTCTCCAGGAGTGGGCACTTGGGTAATCCGCATAGGTTCCTGTATCCCTTACACGCCAGGCACAGTTCAGGCCTTATCCTAATTCCAGTCACTGCGACCTGAACTATAGTAGTTAAGGGTATTTAAAACGTTTCAAGTAGGAATTCTAATTACCTTAACCGTGAAGGAGAATTCCCTAGCCTCATTGGGCTTAATAACTATGAGGCCCATTCCATTATGGTATGCATCAGGTGCGCCACTCATGGGTTCAACAGCAACAGCATTAGGGATACCGGTGTAGACCTGGAGGTACTTCATGTTAACCCTGGTCATTACTACTCCTGAATATGATGACGTCAACTCAATTGGGTCATCAACAATGAAGCAGTCATCCCAATCACCCCTACTTAATTCACGCTTAATCAACTTACCTGTGGGTATCTTCTCCACTGCATCACATTGATATGATTCACCACCAGCCCTTATATTCCAGTCACTGGATACTAGGAAGTAAGGATGAGCACCAACTGTGAGCGGCGCCTCAGAGGATCCAATATTCCTTATGGTGAAGCTCACCCTTAATGCATCACTACTAAGCTCATACTTAACCAGTATATCTAGTATTGTTGGGTAACCACTATGCCTAAGCACATAGTTAAGCAGCACTGAGTTGACTGTTGATTCCTTCACTATGAAGTCCTTATCGAGGACTAGGCCATGGATTGCATGATCCTCCCTAGGCGGCCACCACTTAACAGGCAACATATACTTAACACCATTAAACACGTACTCAGCCCCCTTCACCCTATTGGCATATGGTATTAATACGGCCATACCTCCCCTAGTTGGTGCATCAAGATTACCCTTCAGAATGATGTCCCTCCCCCCAATACTCCATGAGTATAGGTAAGCCCCCCTTTCATAAATAACGGCCTCAGAGTTACCTTCCCTAAGCCTAATCATAGCCTCTAAACTAAGCCGCGTAGTTAAAAAATATACCGTCGTTAAATTAATGAACCACTGTATTTTTATTCCACCTTAAGTATTCCTGACTGCAATAATTGTATAGGAGTTATTCTGCTCAATATTACTTTCCACAGACTCCCCCAGTATTTTCAAGAATCTTAGAAGCATCATATAGCACACGTAGTCATCAGTCTTTATCGCAAACCTTGATCCAATCGGTACCTTAACCAGTTCCCTTGCCACTACATTCAATGGTGTTGGACAACTCATGCCACTAACATTTATCTCATACTGGGCACTCATAGTAGAGGCCGTGTTGATTTCTTTTTAGATGTGAAATAACTAAGCATAAAATGCAGCATAATCATTCCTTTAAATTTAATGCAGGAACCACTGATGCTGATGAAGATTAGTAAGGAGGAGAGGGTGAGCAGATTCCTGAAGCATGTTGGCAAATACGCCTCAATAGGGGTTAACTTAACGTCACTTGCATTGGGATGCTCAGTTAAGGTTGATCTATATAACGTACTTTACCCAGCATTATCTATTGTGAAGAGTGAATTGGGTGGATTGAATATTAAAATAGCTCCACGTGAGGATGTGGCAGTCCTCAGGGGTAGTGAATTAGACTTAATGAGGGTTATAACCAGTGTTGATTCACCTAAGTTACCTATTAATACTATTAATGACTTTAACCCTGACGCATTAATATTACTTGTTGAGGCTTTTCAAGGTAACGCCAGTGACCCGGATTCATTCGCCAACATTATGATAAGGTTATTCAGGGAGCTAGCTATGGTGAATGGGGAGTTAGTGATAGGTAAGGGGCATAGTATAGTGAGCACTCAACCTAACGCCAGCATCCATGTGTTAGACTTCATTAAGACGAGAACTAAGGATGATGCCTATACCTTGGTTAATAATGATACCATACAGATCATAGACCCAATGGATGAAATAGCCTCCCGTAGGCAGGTCTCAGTTGCATTAAATAATGCCCTCAATGACCTATTCTCTAAGGGTGCTTTTAAGGATCTTGAATTCTACCCAGTGTATGATGCTCCAGGTGACTATAATCATAAATTGTTTAATGAGGTTAAGGCATATGTTAATGAATTAGGTGGGAGGCTACATGAGGTTGAGCAACCTAATTTAGGTTACTTGCTCATAGGCTCCACGGTGGCTAGTAGACTTGATAAAGAGCCACCCATGTTCTACAGTGAGGTTAAGGAGGGTTTTAAGATTATTGTAACCAGGCCCTTTGGTGAATTAAGCATAATAGGGACTTACGTTGCTCTTCATGTTGATGAGGAGTTATACGATAAGTTCGAGAGGGGGGTTATGACTATTGATGAGCTTGAAGAGATTAAGGAGTATGCCTTGAATCAAATGGCTAAGCCTAATATTGATGTTGCTAAGGTAATTTACAGCCACCTACCTGAATTCGGGCGGAGGTTCAACAGTGATGAGCATATTGCTGCAACAATAGACATTAGTGGCCCAGGAATATTCGTTTTTAAGGAACTTGCCGAGGCAGCTAATGTTAAGATTAAGTTAAGCCACATACCCTTAATAAGCCCTGAGGTTGCTGAATTTGCCGCATCAAATTACATTATTTCAGACGCCACGGCAGGCACAAATGGTGCAGTGGCATTGGTGGTTTCCAGTAAACTGGCTGATGATGTATTAAGTGAATTAGGGAAGATACCTGGCTTGAAGCCTATGGTGATAGGTGAAGTCGTAGGTAAAGGTGAAGGCACGTTAATAGTCCCAGACTACGTGGCCAAGTACATTAAGGATAGGAGCATGCTCACTAAACTCACAGTAGCCTCCAATATTCTTCAGGGTGTTGCCAGGCAAAATACTGCATCAAGGCTTACGAGGGCTGAGATACTTGTTACCGGGAAGGTTCAGGGGGTTGGCTTTAGGCCATTAGTGAGGAGGAGCGCTAAATCCCTTGGTTTAACCGGAATTGCAAGGAATAATGATGATGGTTCAGTCCTAATAATTGTTGAGGGGGAGGAGGGTAATATTAAGGCATTCATAGAGTCATTGAGGAGCATTAACATTGCTGAAATAAGGGGATTAGACATTAAGTGGAGTAACTACAGGGGTGAGTTCCCAGACTTCACCATTGAGTGACTTGCCCTTTAGGGATGAGGGATGAATATTAGTTAGGATTAGGCGTATTTACAATCCAAGGACACGGCCTTTTTCACGTTAATAGAAGTCTTTTAATATTCATTTATGTTTAACTAGATTCGTAGAGGGGCTGCTGAGCCCAATCCACAACTGTAAAATAACCTACCCGCTTGATGGGAGTAATACTCTAAGGGTGGGTAAGTTCTAGATTAGTGGGGAGTTTGACATGGGGGTGTTTTAGCCCTATGTAATCTAGTAAAGAGGACCAATAAACAAGACATGGGAGGACCCATGCCATTGCCCTCAACAAGTCTCCATGATTCACCTACCATTAAGCCCAGGCAGGTGGCTGAGGACCAAGCCCCTACACTCGACCATGAATGAACACAAAACGAAAGTGTAGAGAACAATACGGTAATATAGATTAAGGAGGAGTGGGAGATTATACCATGGGGATAGTAAGCTTACCTGGCTTCTAACTCTCCCCCAATACCTTGGGAGAATCTATTAAACAAATCGTTATAGAGATTGAAGAAGTTGGCCCTTGAGGGACTGAGAGGCGAACCGATGAGGCGTTTAGGCTGTGATCAAGGAGCCTAAGGCCCTAGGTCTCATGAACTCGTCCTCCTCGATCCTGGTCAGGAACTTGAGGTACGCAAAATTCGTAGGCCTTGCCCCCAATGTCCTCCTCGGGGTAGTATAGGCTTGGGTTGCTCCTAAGGGCCAAGAGACTCCCCTGCCTCTTGAAAAACCTTTACCTGGAAGTAGGTGGATTCAGGAAACTGTTCAGATTGAGAATATTGTGTAATGTGTAAATTGCTCAAGTTTCTTTAAACATTTAAAACCTGGAATACTGCTCCTCATACTCGTTTATTACGTGTATTTCGAAATGATTTGCCCCTATTGCATCGTTTATCTCGTGAATAGATCACTAGACTATCTTCTTTAACGCCAATTATTATTAAACGTTGTTGTCAGATTTAAAATTACAAAACATGTTACCCTCAGAGAAGGATTAGGCAAAAGAGATGCATAAAATCATATGCCAGTCAGTTTTAATAACTATACTTTAAGAAGTAAAACGGATGGATAAGATGACAGATTCTAGCAAGGCGATAAGAACGGGATGGATCCTAATTATTACCGCTATCATCCTATTCACTGCAGGCTCATTTTTAATTATCAAAAGCTACGGTCAGAGCGACGTTCCAAATATTTCAATTCCATCAGTAACTCCTGTAGCAAATACGTTCAACGTCTCCCTTAAGGTATTATATAGTGGCACGGGATTGAGTTTTATAATTATCGGTTCCATTCCTTTAATTACTGGAATATTAATTATTTTCCTATCAAAGAGAAAAATATCACCTGTACAATATTAGTGAACTACCTCGCCCTTGCGGGGTCTTCCGCCCCTCAACCCTCGTTAAGGTTAAAAGTGATAAAGCAAGGGTAAACCTTGCCCCTCAGGGCGGGGAGAGGGGCAGAGATTGGACAGCGTCTTTAGCTGAAGGATAAACTCTCAAATTAAAGATCTCTTGCGTCGGAAGAACTGCTGCTGGAACCAATTTATTAGACCAGGTTTATAATGTTATAGTTAGAGAGGGAGCCGGTCTCGTTCTGGTCCATCTAGTTCTGTTTCGGATCATAATACGAGTAAAACCCTATGGCCTCAACATAATATTATCCCTCACCTTCATGCCGAGGAAGCTCATGAACTCGATAAGCCTGCCCTCATCCTGAACTTTTTTCAACTAGAAGATAACAGATATTGATCATGTAATGCATTAAAATGATATGTATTGCAGTTAAATCCTTTAGCGGTCGCGTGTATTCACTAATACATCCCAGTATTAAATTCGTAAGTGAATTTCGAGATGGCTAAGCCCATGCGTTTTACATGATAATAAGCAAACAATACTCCTATATATTCTGCGTATACATCATTGAAAAAAGCATATAATCTATCAACCGTTGTAACGGTACCGTTAGGTAATCCCAACAGATCCTTCCCGGCAATGGCGTTGAGAGTGGCGCTATAAACGGCACCTATAGTTTTGTCACCTATAGATAATTTGCTAATCACGTTGAACACGGTTCCTTTATAGGACTCTCTATGGTGCATAAAGGAGGGTTTATTGATTGTTAGTTCCTCTCCTTTAAATATAAATTTCTTTTCAAGGTGCTTTACTCCACCAAATAATATTCTGCCTTCTTCGTTGCTATTGCCATTTAATATAGGAAG
>NZ_DAXS01000062.1 GCF_002506515.1 Caldivirga sp. UBA161 | reverse complement strand
ATATGTTGAGGCTCCTGTACATTCTAATCCACGTGTATAGGCTCTCCCCACCAGCCACTAGCTTATTCTTAAGGATATTGTAGGCTGAAGTATATCCCCTGTATACTAAGTATGCGTAGTAGGCGTTTATCTTAGCCCTAATTATGTTTGGCTTACTGTTTGGGCTCGTTAATATGCTTAAACCATACCTAAACTTATTCCTAGTTTCAACGTCAGAATTATTAAGCTTCTCAACCATAGCTACTAACTGATCAATGAATTCATTAATGTAGGCATCGTAAGGCGCCTTAACACTCCCCCTCAACACATCAAGCACAGCTCTCTCATACTCTTCCCTAACCTTAGCCTTACTGGAAGAATCCACATTAAGTTAACCCCCAATTAACTTTAAAGTTTTAACTCATGGTAACGTAGAGCAGGCACCATGCCTTAACTTAACTCAATAAAATTAAGGGTATTTAACTAAGGCCTACTTATGTATATAGAATTCACCAGGCTTAGCGTAAAGGTTACTTGGCTTAATCAATGAACCAACCACCACTAGGAGTGCGCCAAGCATCATTATTAATGAGCCAGTTAAGTAGGAGTAAGGTGAACCCACTGTTTCCTTAACCAGTAGGGCTAAGGCTAATGAGCCAAAGGGCCCAATGGCTGCATTAATGTTCCAACCCAGTGAAACCGCCGACCACCTACTCTCCACTGGGAATAATGCAGTGAAGTACATTGTCTGTGGGGCTGCGGCTAAGCCAAATAATATGCCTGTTATTAATGATGCATAGTAGGCGCTTGGACTTATGGTGAAGGCTAGGTAAACTGCAGGTGGTGCGGTTAAGGCTAGTAGTATGGCTGGGTAGAGGAAGCTACCCCTAACACCAGTTTTAAGCATTATTAAGCCGCTTAAAACCTCACCAATCACAGCCCCAATACCCCCATACACAGTCAGCATGTATGCGTATGTGCTGGCAACCTTAACGCTAACGCCTATGCTTGGGGCAATTATCCTAGGCAATACGTATGGCCAGTAGCCTAGGCCGCCGTAGTAGTATATTGTTAAGCCCAGGTTTATTAATATTAATATAAGCATATTAACCCCCCAAACCCTCCTATTGGCTAGGGGAATGGGCTTCAGTGAACCGGACTCCTTAGCCCTTAACCATTCAGGGGATTCAATACCGAAAATCCTAATCACGAAGGCCACTAGGGCTAGTACAGCACCTATGTAGAATAGTATCCTCCACCCATTTGTGGCGAAGGCAGTGTAGCCTATACTACCCTCAACCAGTATACTTATTGCGCCGGCTAGGAATACTGCCCAGGATAAGCCACTGTACATTATGCCGTTTAAGAGGGGCTTCCACCTTGGGTTAACCTGCTCAAGGGCCCAGGTAGCCCCACCACCAGCCTCACCGCCAAGCCCAATACCTTGAATAAGCCTAATCACGTATAGGGCGATGGGCGCTGCAATGCCTATTTGAGCATAGGTGGGTAGGAGGCCTATGGCTAAGCTGGCTAAGCCCATTAAGGCGGCGTCAATGGCTGTGGTGGCCCTCCTACCGAACCTATCCCCAAGGTAACCGAAGATTAATGCCCCCAGTGGCCTTGCGAAGTAGGTTATGGCGAAGGCGAACCAGACTGTAACTAGGCTGAGCCTAAAGACCCCCTCAAGTATTTGGGAGAGGGTTGCGAAGACTATTATATCATAGTACTCGAGGCCCCATGCAAGCATCGTTGATACTGAGGCTAAAGTATAGTACCTTGCCTTAACCTCACCTGTTGACACAAGGCGCCTATTGCCTAAGCCTTATAAGTGTTTCCAGTTAGTGAACCTGGGTTTTAAGCGCCTTGAAGGCCTCATCAATAACCCTAATAGTCTCATCAACCACATCCCTACTATGCGCAGCGGAGGTGAAGTTAACCTCATATTGGCTTGGGGTGAAGTAAACACCCCTACTCAACGCCTCCCTATGGAAGGCTAAGTAAAGCTTCTCATCACTAGCCCTAACGTCTGCAGGGGTCTTCACATCACCCCTCTTGAAGTAGAATTGGAATATTGATGCAATCCTCTTAACAGTAATATCGAATCCATTCCTTGAGGCAGAATCAAGTATAGCATTAGCAATCCTCTCAGCAGCCTCATTAGCAGCCTCATAAACCCCACCACCCTTAATCACCCTAATAGTCGCTAAACCAGCGGCCACTGATATTGGGTGGGCGTTGAATGTCCCAGCATTATAGACTGGGCCCTGGGGGGTAACCATGCTCATTACATCCCTCCTACCGCCGAATGCACCTATTGGGAAGCCGCCCCCAATTATCTTGCCCAGCGTGGTTAAGTCAGGCTTAATATTGAATAAGCCCTGGGCTCCACTTAACCCAACCCTAAACCCAGTAATGACCTCGTCGAAGAGGAGTAATGCACCATACCTCTCAGTTAACTCCCTTGTAGCCTTAATGAATTCCAAGTCCGGTATTATTAGGCCGTAGTTACCGGCTATTGGCTCTACTAAGAGTAGGGCTATTTCATTACCATAATTCCTAAACACGCTCTCCAAGGCTTCAACATCATTATAAGGGGCAACTAGAGTGTATTTAACTGCATCATCAAGTATACCTGCACTCGTTGGAACACCCCAGGTGGCTGCCCCACTCCCAGCCTTAACTAAGACGTAGTCGAAGGCGCCGTGGTAATTACCCTCAAACTTAACAATATACTTCCTCCCAGTGAATCCCCTAGCCAACCTAACAGCATTCATTACTGCCTCAGTGCCAGTGTTAACGAACCTAATCATTTCCACACTCTTAATACTACTACTTATTTCCTTAGCCAACTCAACCTCATTCCTAGTTAAGGCACCGTAAAGCCACCCATCCTCAAGAGCCCTCCTCACAGCATCAAGGACCACTGGATGCCTATGCCCTAGGATTAGGGGGCCGAAGCCCATGCAGTAGTCGATTAATTTAGCCCCATCAATCGTGTAGAGGAATGCACCCTCAGCCCTCTTAATGATTAATGGCGCCGGCAGGTGCTTCATTGCCCTAACCGGGCTATTAACACCGCCTGGGAATAGGCTTAAAGCCTCCTTAAATAGGTCAACTGCCTCAGTGGCCATGATTAGGGTTAGTTTACTGGTGGTTAAAGCTTTCCTCAATGAACTAGGCAGGGTTATACTTTAAAACTTAATCATAAGCATGATTCACGTAATGGCTGTTGGTTCAATTTACTTAACGCTACTGGAATTCTCAATCCTAGTAACTATAGCAGAATCCCTCAGCCTAATAATGGCTAGGTATAGGTATCCAAGCATTGTGGCTGAGCTACTCACCGGTATAGTATTAAGCCCCTACGCCCTGGGTGGATTACTTAATGCCCTGCTCCACGTTAACTTATTCTCAATAAGCAACTACGTAGTATTCCTATCAGAATTCTCAGTAATACTCCTATTATTCGCCTCTGGGCTGGAGCATGGGTTATCTTCACTAAGGCAGGGTGGGTTCCTTGGGTTAATGGCTGCTGTGGCCGGCGCCTTAGCCCCCTACATTATTGTTTACTGGTACTGTAGTAGTATTGGCTTCAGCCAAGTGGCTTCATCATTCATAGCCCTATCAACAGCACCCACCAGCTTAGCCGTGGTTGCTAATATTATTGAGAGGGAGGGGCTTTATGAACTCCCAAGCACTAGGGTCCTCGTGGCCGCTGCATCAATGGATGATGTAGTAGCTCTAATACTGCTCTCCACATTATCCACAAGCCCTAATGCTAATTCAGTAATAGGCTTTACAATGCATATAATTAAGATTTCTGTGCTTTGGGCAATCTTCCTGGCGGCATCAGTATTAATAATACCTAGGCTACTTAATGGGATTAATGAATACCTAGTGGTTTACGCATCACTCATAGTTTTATTTGGGCTAGTTGTCGCAATGGTTGCCTCAGGCTTCTCAGCAGTAATAGCATCCTTCATAGCCGGCGTAGCTGTTGCTGAGAGTAGTAGGTCAAGTAGGGTTAGGGCATCCATTGATGCTTTACTGGCTATATTTGGTTCAATATTCTTCATAACTATAGGCCTTCAAATGGACTTTAAAACAATAACCAGCTTAAATATCATTATTCAATCCCTAGTAGTATCAGCACTAGCCATTGCAGCGAAAATAATTGGAGTTTACCCACTTGCCTACGTTAAGTTAAGGAATCCCATTAGTTCATTAACCGCATCACTAGGTATGGTACCTAGGGGTGAAATGGGGCTGGTGGTAGCCTCAATCGGCTTATCAAGCAGTGTACTGGATCCAAGTGAATACGGTTTAATACTAGTAATGGTCCTTATAACAACAATAATTGGTTCAGTCCTATATAGGAG
>NZ_DAXS01000041.1:41025-59673 GCF_002506515.1 Caldivirga sp. UBA161 | reverse complement strand
GCTATTATAGCGTTGAGGAGGAAGTAAAGCCTTAGGTAAAACTTAGGTTAAAACTCAAATTATTCTTTTATTATTAAATAGATTCAGCCTGGTTTAGACTAATCATTTGTTCATTCCTACCACGCTTCATCACTGTACTGTTGTTCCGCTTAGAGATAAAAGTTTATTCCTAGTGCTAGTTCTATGATTTATTCTTGGCTATTGATTCAGATGCTTTAGCTTCTGGGATTAGGGCTGTTTATTTTAATGATTAATTCTTAGTATGAGGTTAAGGATTCATGAGGATTATTGTGCATATTCCATTTATGTAATTCTATTTATTATTTAAACTATGTGTATTATTGGAAAACACTTAAATAACCTAATTAAGTAACCCCAGTGAATAGGGGGTTGGCGTGAAGATTACTGTTTCAGGAACCCCGACTGTGAAGGTTCAGTATTGTATTGGGGCAAGTTGCCAATACTTTATTTGCATTAAGAAGGCTTTAAGGTTTGTTAAGGGTAAGGCAATCTGCAGCTTAACTAATGATCCTTGTATTGGTTATAGGTGCCAGTATGCATCATGTAGTGCACATGCCATGGCGCCTAATGGAGAATGCACGTTAAATCAGAGGGATAGGAATGTGAGGGAGTTGACTGATGAGGCTAAGAAAATGGAGAGGGATGTGTCTAAGATTAAGAGCCACCTAAAGAAGCTTGGCCTTGATGATTACTTGTAATTAATCTTAAGTAATGGAATTTGAATTAAAGTATTTTTATGGGTATTCAATTTCAATGAAATATATTTAATAATTCAGGGTTTGGCCTCTTATTGAATGATTGTTAGGATTAGCAGGTCAGTGGCATTAGGTTCAGTGGAGGCTCCTAGGTCAAAGAGTTGGGCTATTAGGTTAATATTATTATCAGCGATTAGTGATAAGGAAACTATAATATGCGGTATACCGGATTCTGATGACGCTGATGCCGCCCTAAGGATGGTTGAGGTCTTAGGCTCAACGGTGGTTAAGCAGGGTGATTGCATTAGGGTAATCCCTAATTCAAGGCAATGCGGTGGCTATGTTAATGTTGGGGGATCTGGGACAGTTATGAGGATTGGAGTAGCCTTGGCTTCATCATGCAGGAACCCAGTGGTTATTGATGGTGATGAAACCCTTAGGAGGAGGCCAATACGGGAGTTACTGGAATCATTAAGGAAACTGGGGGTTAATGTTGATGGTAATTCATTACCTGCAGCCATTAATGGACCAGTTAAGGGTAATTACGTTGAGATTAGGGGTGATTTAACAAGTCAATATATTTCAGGATTAATGATGCTTGGCCTAGTGTCTGGTATTACAATACACGTAATCGGAGATTTAGTATCTAGGCAGTACGTGGAGTTAACCAGGAGGATTATTGAGGAATCAGGGTGCAGTGTAGGAATAAGTAATAATTTAATCAAGGTTAATCAATGTACGCCAAGGATCAGTTTAAGTAATGTACCTGGTGATTACGCCTTATCAGGATTCTACGCGGCCTTAGCCTTAACTACAGGTGGATCAGTGACGGTAACTGGGTTACCGAGGCCGCTTGGTTATGGCGATGATTCACTAGTAAACTTATTTAATGATGTAGGTGCACGTAGTACCTTCAATAACGGTAACTGGAGTGTTGGGGGTAGAGAAGTGCTAAAGGGTATTATGGTTGATTTAAAGGATTCCCCTGACTTAGCCCCTGTAATAGCCTCAATTGCGCCCTTTGCAGTGGGTGATACAGTGATAACTGGGGTTAGGCACCTTGCCTTCAAGGAGAGTAATAGGCTGGTGACCATATCAGAATCCTTAAAGGCATTTGGCGTTAATGTTAACCAAGGTGGTGACTTCCTAAGGATAAGTGGATCAATAACACATGGTGCATTAATTAAGTGCCCAAGCGACCATAGGATTGCAATGATGAGTAGTGTAATTGGTGCGGGTTCTGACGGCGAGACCATTATTCATAATGCTGAGTGTGTTAATAAGAGTAATAGATTATTCTGGAGGGATCTGAGGAGGCTTGGGGTTAAAGTAATGGTGGATTAAGGAAATCAGCTGCGAGAAGAATCCTCACTACGTCAGTCCTGCAGATTCATCACAATTACACGTAGGGTTTATGTAAGGTGCTTAAAAATTCACCCCAGGAATTATGATTCCAGGCGCTGGTTAGCTTAGGGATTTTATGCAATACACTGGGTTCCTTTTTTAATAAAGTAACCTCACTTGACCACTAATACAGGTTTGCCTGAATGCCTCACAACCTTCTCTGATACTGAGCCTAGTAGGAATCTGGCTAAGCCCCTTAAGCCTCTTGATCCAACCACTATTAAATCCACGTTTAACTTATCCGCATTTTCAAGGATCTTATCAGCAGCATTACCCCTAGCCAATATGACCTCAGCATTAACACCTGCTTCAGATGCCTTAGCCTTTGCCTTATTTAATATTTCATTACCTATTTTAACCATGTCCTCGATCACATTAACCATGATCGGCATTGTTGATGCAGCCATAGCAACCTTATCCTCCTCAACCACGTGAATTATATATAGGCTTGAGTTAAATGCCTTAGCCAACCCTATAGCAGTTTCAAGGGCCTTATCCGAGTACTGGGAACCATCCGTAGCAACCAATATTTTACTGAACATAATTCCGCGGTTACTCTACTATTTAAAAAGATAGAGCCTCATACGTGTTTGTATTAAATTGGATTTAAAGCATGTTTATAAACTGCCCCCTCCTCTAGATATTGACCCATGTGCTTAATAGATAGGATAGATGTGGAGACTCATGCACACGCCACGGAGGATTATGATAAGGTTATTGCAGCGTTAATTAACCTACTTGGATCATCAGTAATTAAGCTTATTGAGACTAATTCACTTAGAGGTCATTATAAGAATCCAATTAAGGTTTTTAAGCTTACCTTAAGGTTAAGGGACTGTAGTAATGATAATTTAATTAGGAGTATTGCAGCTAAGTTGACTGATGATGATAAGAGACTCCTCAAGATTTCACTGGATTCAAGAATTAATGGTAATAAGCTTTACCTACGGTTTGATAAACAGAGGCTTTACTTAAATACTGTAATGCTGAGTGATAGTGATGATGTGGTTAGGGTTATTATACACATTAACCCAATTAGATTAAGGAATAGTAATATGATTAATGTGTTAAGGGAATTGGGCCTAGTAATTGATTAAGAATCATCATTAATATTGATTGATATTTGGCGTTTACTTAAGTCCCATGCGGCTGAGGCTAATTTATGAATGAACTCCTCACTGTACTCGCCTATTTGACCAAGCTTAGCCTTATACCTACGCAGTACTGTATTGAATGCGAATAGGCTTATGCGCCTTATAATGAACTTAGCTATTATATTCTCCATACTATCCACTATTAACTCCACTGACCTTATGGCTTCCTCCATTGATTTAATTAAAGCCTTGAGTATGAACTCCCTCCTAAGTGGGTCGTCAATCATCTTGTCTAGAATTGTGAAGTCCCTCCTCCTGAGGGCGCCCATTGGTATGAATGGTAATGGGAATGTTAATATCCTGTACTTCCTTAACCTATCAAGTAATTCAATACTGGCTGCAACATCTTCATCCCTCTCCCCCGGTAAATTAAGTATCATAGTGCCAACCACAACCCACCTATTGTCATTAAGTATACCAACAGCCTGCTCCACAATGTCAGGGTACTGCCTTGGAGTGAATGGCTTAGCCTTACCAGCCATAAGCATATTAAGTAACCTTGGGGACCCAGTCTCAATACCCATCTCTATGAAGCTCCACTCACCACCCTCATTCATGTACTCCCCCACGAACTTAACCAGGTCAGGTGCCTGAACCACCACTGCGGCTGTTGTGAAATCAGTGTGTAGCCGGTATTCATCCCCATAGCGTTTAATCAATTTATGTGCTTTAACCACAAGATCCTTAACCTTATCTGGGTTAGGGTCAATGGACTTAGCCCCATATCTGAAGAATTCCTCACTATGAAGTGTAATACTCTTATGGCCTCCCTTCTCAATATTAATTATTATCTCCTTATCTATGTGTCCTTCGAATGGGAATGAAGAAATCATCCCATTTAAGGTAGGGGTACAGAATTCACAGCCCCTACCACAACCCCTAGTGACCTCAACTAAGCCACCTATTGATGGTGTAACTATTGTTGGCACCTCCTCAATGCTTGGTGGCTTACTGTTAACTATCCTACCTCTAATATCCTCACCCTTAAGTATCCTCTCAAATAGTATTGGGCCATAATTCTCGAAGTTACCCTCATAGACTATATCAATACCTAACTTCTGCCAGGCCCCAGTATCCACAAGTTGCCAAGCCGCTGGTCCACCAACCACAAGCTTAATGTGGTCCTTATGAGCCTTTATGGCTGGGTGCTCAATAACTTCAAGGAATGACCTAGCTATGTAAGGTAGGCCCCTATATGGTAAGTCAGCTAATTTAAGGATCCAATATAGTATTCCTGAACCATAGCTAAGGCCTAGGGCATCCATAGTGTAGATGCCTACTATCCTTGTTCTTGGGCCAATAACCTTATGGAGCTTATATGGGCTGGCTATTATTACATCATCCCGATTAAAGCCGTAGTTAAGTAGTGATGCCTCAACCTTAGCTAAGCCATATGGTGCCCTCTTAACTCTACCTTCCTTATCACTACTTACGTTAAAGAACCAGTGCGCTATCCTCCTCCTGAAGTAATTCTCAGGTATTGCGCTGGCGAAACCCACCACTGATGAGCCATATGTATCACTTGCAGTAGCTATCTCGCTAGTTAGAACTATTGGGTAGCCATAATTGCTTGACTTAGATATCATTACCCCAACTATATTGCCTTACATATTTAAAGCTTTCCATGCTGTTTAAATCTATTGGTTAAGATTTCTGACGAATACATTAACGGCAATCAACTAATATTCGGGAGTAATAAAAAGATTTATAAAATAGGGAGGCATGGCTTCACCCATGTCCGAGGAAGGATGGCAACTGCCGGAGGATTGGGAGTACTCTGGTGGCGTACCTGAAAGGATGCTGAAGCTTAGAGTTAAGTGCCCATACTGTGGACATGTGTTTGAGCTTGAATTAGCTGAATCATGGTACAACATGGGTATGTCTGTTGCATGCCCAAAGTGCGGTAAGGAATTTTCAGTAAGCCAATATAGTGAGGTATTGGGTGAGGTTAAGCCTAAGAAGCAGGCTAAATGAATGCTTAAAATACTTAACGTATGAGGTTGGTTAAAAAATAGTTGGTTTAACCTGGGACAACGAACCTATAAACCTCGATTTCACCTGCTGTTGGGGATTTCCTAATTATCTTAATTATATCTCCAGGCTTAGCACCTAGGCTTCTGACTAATGGATCAGTGCTCCTTATCCAGGGTAATTGCCATGGTGCAGCGTTAAGCCTTCTAAGTAATGCCTTAGCATTATCCTTAGGTACAACTTCAGCCTTAGGCATTAATTCATGGTTAAGTACCTTCTCTAAAACCTCCTCAGCCTTAGTCTTACGCCTCCTCTCAGTTGTACTTTTCCTGGGCATGACTACTCAACCTTAATCCTGGTGCCCCTACTGCCTTTACTCCGCTTCGGTAATTCTATAGTTAAGACCCCATTCTTATACGATGCCTTAGCCTTACTTGCATCAACCTCGGTGGGTAATTGAAGCTCCTTCCTATAACTCCTATCACTCCCCTTAGCCTCAACAATAAGTGTTCTCCCATCTGGTTCTACGCTGATGCTTATATCATCCTTATCAACACCAGGCATATCCATTATTACCTTAACAGTATCCTCCTCCTCGTAAACATCAGTTAATGGTTCAGATTCCTCACTCACTAGGGGCCTACTCCATGGCCTAACGTTACCAAACTCCTTAATCTTAGGTTTACCATCAGGACCCATTGTTATTTCAAAACCATAGTAATAAACATTACTCTTCCCCTTCTTCGTACCCTGCCTCTCACTTAATGGCCTTAAAGTATCCTCAATCTCCTTCTCAACCTCCTTTTCAAATTCCTCAACAAACTTCCTCCACTTCTTAAACCATTCATCAAAGTCCTCAAACCAAGACATAGTAATCTCAGTTAAGCTAGCTTTAAAAACCTATGTCTTTGGTTAAAACTAGGTAATGTTAGATGCTTAATACTGGAATAGGCTTAGTGAGTGTTATGTAACCCCAATGCTTATTAATGTAATCAATGAAAGGCCCCTCCTCACCAACCTTAAACACTGCGTAAATTGATGGCCCATTACCACTCACGCCAGCGGCTAAGGCCCCACTACCTAAGGCCTCACTGATTGCGCTTAATTGTTTAACATAACCCAGCGCCTTAGCCACCATAATACCGTTAATTGTTGCGGCTTCCCATAACTTACCTTCCAATGCCCAATGCATTAAATCATGGTAGAGGCTTCTTAAATCCCTGAGGGCATTAATATTAATGGGTTTCTTACCCTCCTTAAAGCCTGTTACAACCACTACTACATCATTGGGTGGGTTAATGTGCTTAATTACCTTCATAAGCCGATTATCAGTTAATACTACTCCTCCTAGTAATGATGCTGATGCATCATCAAAGGCCCCTGTTATTGATGAACCATGAACCTTAGTCGCCTCAGCAGCAATCCTAATTACATCAATTTTACTTAACTCAGCCCCAGTGGCCTTCGCTAATGCATAGGTTACTCCAACAGCCACTGCACTATTACTCTTCAATCCACTGGCCACCGGCACATTACTGTTAACCCTAATGCAGTACTCTTCCCTAACCCCTAATTTTGCTGAGGCGTATTTAACTATGAATGAGGTGAACTCATCCATTGGGCATTCACCCTTACTTACACTAACCCTAACAGGTAAATCAATAGCCATAGTGCCCCCTCTTAATGATGGTATTGCATTAATTATTGAGACACCCCCATAGGTCGTGTACTCCACGGTGAAGTTACTGCAGGTTAGTTTAAAAGGTTGCTAAAGGATGCTGATGCTAATGAAGATTAATGAGGGTAAGAATTTCGTTGAGTTGACTGTGGAGAGGGTTGAGGACCTATTCATACTTTACCTTACTCTTAAGCCAGGTGACTTAGTTTACTCTTGGACTGTTAGGGAAGTTAGAGGTAGGAGTGGGGAGCGATTTCGTAGAGAGAAGGTTTACCTGGGTATTAGGGTTAAGGAACTTGAATTCCATGAACCCAGGGGTGTTTTGAGGGTTAGGGGGATTATTGAGGATTATCCTGAGTGGCTTGAGGGAGCTGGTGGAAGTTACCATAGCCTTGAAGTGGGGATTGGTTCAATGTTGAAGATTATGAGGAGTATTAGTAGGGATTACCTTGAACAGTTAATTAACACGCTTAGCTCCGGTATTAAGGTCATCATTGCATCAATATCCATCGAGGAAACCACAGTAGCATTGGCTACTAGGCTTGGTGTAAGCGTTATTGCTACAATTAATAATAATTATATTCAAAGTAAGGAGAGCGGGGGGTCATTAATTAATCAGAGGTATATTGATGATATCTCCAAGGTTGTTAAACAATTGGCTGAAATTCATAAACCCAATGCCTTAATCATTGCCGCTCAGGGAATGCTAATGAATAGTATTCCCAATATTGATGTTAAGGGAGTAATCATTGAAAATGCCATTGTTTCTGAAGGTGGATTAAGCGGTATCTATGAGGTTGAGAGGAGGGGCTACTTAGATAAGGTTGGCCTTAAGTTAGGTTATAATACTGTTAATAGAATTATGGAGGAGTTAAGTAAAGGCAGCGGCTTAGTGGCCCTTGGTGATGAGATTTATGAAGCCTTAAGCATGGGGGCAGTTGACTCAGTGGCAATGCTTGATAAGCTTTTAATGGAGAAGGCTGAGGAATCCAGGCGCATTGTAGATGAGTGTATTAGGACTAGGGCTAAATTAGTGATAGTGCCTGAGGGTAGTGAGGCAGGTAAGCTACTTAGTGGATTAGGGGGGTTGGCGGCATTACTTAGATTCAGGATTAAGTAGTGCACTGGATAAGTGATTTAAATGCATGGTTAAAGCTAGTGGTGACCTAGTATGGTGAGCGTAAGCTATAGTAAGCTTAAGAGAATTGCTACTAGGCACCCAGCCTACAGGATGATTGAGAATGGCGATAATATTGAGGTGTTATTTTATCCACCAACGGAGGAGTCTGCATCCTCAACATCAGAGTTCGAGAGTAATTACGGTGAAACCATTATTAGGGTAGTGGGATTAAGGAGGGGTGAGATTGTTGAAATCACCGACGCCTTTGTTGAATCTGGGAACACAAAGAGGAGGTTAAGCCCAGATGAATTAAGCTTCTGGGCTAATGAAATTGAGTGGCTTGCTTAAATGATGATAATAGTTAATAACTTTAATGCTAATAATTAGGATTTAATTAACCAAAGGCCTTAAGTAGCCTTATTAAGTAATCCCAGTAATTATCTACTTCAGCCTCCATCGCCTTAATCTCATCCTCCTTCATGTGCGCAAACCTACCCTGGGGCTTAATGTAATTTATAAGCGGCTTCCTCTTTGACTTATCAATATGAGCATTACTAGGTGGATTAAGCCTGAATTTGCCGTGATCCCACTCATAAAGTGGGAATACCCCAGTATCCACAGCTAGCCTAGCTATCTCAACCGTCTTACTTTCATCAATTCTCCAACCTGGTGGGCATGGAGCAAACACATGTAGGAATGCTGGCCCTTCATCCAATGCATCAAGCGCCTTCTTAACCTTATTCATGAAGTCAATTGGGTACGCTATGCTTGCTGTGGCGGCGTATGGTATCCGGTGGGCTATGACGATGCTCATTATATCCTTCTTACTTTGAACCTTACCCCTAATCTTACTGCCTACTGGTGATGTAGTGGTCCATGCGAAGCGCGGCGTACCACCTGAACGCTGTATGCCAGTGTTCATGTACGCCTCATTATCGTACAGCACATATAATACACCATGGCCCCTCTCCAACATTCCGCTTAAGGCTTGAATACCAATATCGTATGTTCCACCGTCACCAGCCAGGGCAATTACCTTAGCCTTAGTATTAGCTATACCCTTCCTGTTAAGTGCCTTTAAAGCAGCCTCAATCCCTGATGCAACAGCAGCCGCGTTCTCAAAGGCTACGTGAATGTAAGGTACAGCCCAGGCAGTATATGGGTATTGAGTTGAGGTTACTTCAATGCAGCCAGTGGCGTTAGCTATTATTGTGTTTGGTCCAGCCACCTTAAGCATAAGCCTAACCGCCAGCGATGGTCCGCAGCCAGCGCATGTTAGTTGACCAGGCCCAAAATACTCCTCCTTAGGTACATCCCATATGGTTCTTATACCTACCTTAATCTGCTTAGCCATCCCCATCACCTCAACCCCATGAATAATGATTCCTGCGGTGATTTACCAACTTTAGCAATATCCTTAAGCCTATAGTATAATTCATAGAAGTCCCTTATGTACATTGTACGCTGTGAGAGGCCATGTATTACTGAGAGCATTGGCTTATCGATACCAGCCATGTGTAGGGCTATGTAGACGTCCTTAAAGACCGGCCCCTCTATGGGTGAACCTGGCGCCACAGCCCTATCAACAACAGCAATAGCCTTAGCATTGGAGAGTGCCTTAGTAAGATCATCCGCTGGGAAGGGCCTAAAGAGCCTAATCCTAAGTACACCAGCCTTAAGCCCCCTATCCCTAGCCTCCTTAGCCGCCTCAAGGGCATTCCAAGTTGCTGCACCACCGTATGTGACTAGGACATAGTCAGCATCATCAATCATGAAGCCCTCTACAGGCTTATATGATCTACTGAACTTCTCATTAAATTCAGAATCCACTTCATTAATCACACTCCTAGATAACTTAAGCGCATTAATAGCCTGGTACTTTATTTCATAGTACCAGTCAGGGGTTGCTAAAGCACCAATTGTTGTTGGCTTCTCAGGGTTAAGGATAGGCCTAGTATTGAGCCTCCTGGGCGTGAATTCACGTACAACCTTAGGGTCATATAACTCAACAGGCTCGGTGGTGTGGCTCATTAAGAAGCCGTCATAAGATACTATAACTGGTAATTGAACCCTAGGATCCTCAGCAACCCTGAAGGCTTCAATAATAGTATCATAAGCCTCCTGGGCGGTGGACGCTATGTAAATAATCCATCCAGTGTCCCTAATGTTCATTAAGTCTTGGTAATCACCATGTATACTTATGGGGGCTGATAAAGCCCTACCTGGCACTGCCATAACTATGGGTAATCTTAGGCCTGAGGCTATGTGAAGTATTTCATGCATTAACTCAAGGCCTTGAGCAGACGTAGCTGTGAAAACCCTAGCGCCGGCTGCTGATGCACCCACTGCTGCTGATAAGGCACTGTGCTCTGATTCAACAGGAATGAACTCCGCGTCAAGTTCCCCATTAGCTACGTATTCGGCTAACTTCTCGATTATGGTTGTCTGAGGTGTTATTGGGTATGCTGCAATAACGTCAACGTCAACATCCTTAACCGCTTGGGCTATGGCGTAATTTGTCGTTAAACCCTTTTTCTCAACAACAATACTACTCTCCCTCTGCTTTTCAAGTACCTGCGTCATTGCTGAACCACCTCAGGCACCATTTTTATTGCCTTAACTGGGCATTCATTTGCACATATGCCACAGCCCTTACAGTAATCATAATTAACCTCAAATGTAATATTATACTTCCTCCCATTCTTAGCCACATAGGGCTTATCAAGCTCAAGTATCGCTGGTTCAGGGCAGTAGAGCCAGCATATGCGGCATCTAGTGCATGCGTCTTGGTTTATTACTGGCCTTTGGGTCCTCCATGAGCCAGTCTTATTATTAATGGAATTCTTAGGCTCAATTATGTAACCCCCTATGGGTATTTGGGTCCAGGACTTGAGCTCACTCATGGTATCACCCTAGCCAACTTATATGCCTCATCAATTGCTTCAGCATTTAATTGACCGACTCTCCCCCTGAAAGTGCCCTTAATTAACTCCTTAACCACCTCAATATTAATCATCCCCACTACCCTCAGTAATGCACCAAGCATCGGTGTGTTTACTATGGCCTTACCTAGGTACTTCATTGATATACCGTAGGCATCTACGTAAACTACCTTACCATTAAACTGACTAAGCATTTGCTTAGCATAATCCTCACTGGAGTTTATCACTATTGTACCATTTGGCTTAGTTATCTTAGTTATGTTGAATAAATCCACAAGCCTTGTGTCGAAGACCACTGATATATCAGGCTTCTCTATGGGTTCCCTGATACCAAGGTACTGGTTAGCAATCCTCACATAAGCCCTAACAGGGGCACCCCTACGTTCAGCCCCATATTCAGGGAACGCTGATGCGAAGAGGCCACTATGTATTGCAGCTTCAGCTAAAACTTGCGCTGCAGTAACTGCACCTTGCCCTCCTCTGCCGTAGAACGTTATGTCTATGCGGCTTAAACCCTCCATAGCATTACCTTTTCAAGAATGCCTTATTAATCTTTCCTAGGTTAAAAAATATGGAGAGATTCCATCGGCTGTATCCTTATGAATTACCAAATTATATTCAATGCATTTAGTCATGGCTTCACTAATGTTTTAGCAATAATAACTTAGCATTAGTTATAATATAGATCCACTGTCACCGCATTATTTATAATTATAAATAGGCATGAAGTCATGGCAATCAAGGCGGATGCAATTTAAGTAACCATGTAAGTGAATCAAGGATGCGTTTAATAATGACTAAAATACTTAAGCTAAGTAGCTGAGTAAAAAGATTTAAAACCACCAAGCTATGGATTACTGAGATTAATAATATGGTTCCACCTTTAAGAAAGATAGATAAGTTCATTTGGGAAATACCTAAGACATACAAACCATGCATGAAGGTTCCAGCTAGGATATTTGCTGATGAATCATTAATAGAGAAAATGAAGACTGATTCAACACTTGAACAAGCTGCCAACGTGGCATGCCTACCTGGAGTGTATAAGTATAGTATAGCGCTACCTGATGCCCACCAGGGCTACGGCTTCCCAGTGGGTGGTGTGGCAGCTGTTGATGCAAATCAAGGTACAATAAGCCCAGGGGGAATAGGGTACGATATAAACTGCCTGCCACCTGGTACAAGAATACTCACTAGGTTCGGCTACACAGTACCCATAGAGTCACTGATTAAGGGTGGTGAGCTTGTCTCCATTGATAGGGATACCAAAGTACCTAAACACACTAAAGTTAAATTATTCCTTTGGAGGAGTGAGAATAAACTTATAGTTATTAGAACCGAGAGCGGGCATTTACTTAAGGCATCTGCAGATCACCCAATCTTAACACCCAAGGGTATGATAAACGCCGGCGATTTGAGGGTAGGTGATAAGGTAGCTTTATACCCATTTGAGGGCATGCCCTATGAGGAACCACCTGATAAAGTTATCCTAAGTGGTAATGAATTCCCAGATGCAATAGCCAGGGAGTTGAGGAAGAGGGGCCTACTCCCATTAACTGCAAGAAACCCGAAACTACCCATACTACTTAAACTACTTGGCTACTTTATTGGTGATGGATCATTTAATGGAGTAGAGGGCAAAATTACCGCGTTCTACGGTTCAAGGGAAGGCCTAGAGGAGATTAAAAGGGACGTAGAAGAGCTTGGTTATAATGCGAACATATATTGTAGAGCTAGAAGAATAAGGATTAACGGTAAAGGGACTGGGAGCCATGAGTGTGTGCTGCATGTATCCTCAAGGAGCTTTAAGGCTTTATTAATAGCATTGGGCGCGCCGCAAGGTAAGAAAACTCACATACCCTTCAGGGTACCAGGCTGGATAATGGAATTACCGCCATGGATGAAGAGGCTCTTCCTAGCTGCATACTTTGGTGCTGGGATGAGTAAGCCTATTACGATTAATGGCTACAACTTTAAGCATCCCCACGTAACTATATCTAAGGTGAGGGAGCTTGAGGGGAGTGGCTACGGCTTCCTTAATGACATAGCTGAATTACTGCATGAAATAGGCATTGAGACAGGCTCAATACAGAGGATATACTCAAGCGGTGATAGGGTATGGCTTCGCTTACACATATTATCAACACCTGAGAATCTGGTAAGGCTATGGAGCAGGGTAAGCTATGAGTATAACCCGGAGGGGAAGAGGTTAGCCAATGCTGCGGTTATATGGCTTAGGCTCAAGGAGAGGATCATTAATTCACATGAAGAGGCTAAGCAATTGGCCGTTGCCACGGCTAAGGGCGGCTACGCTAAGTCCAGTGCAGCCTCATTAACGTTAGAGTACGTTAATGAGGGGTTCATTGAGCGCAGTATCCATGAGGGTAGGGTTGATAAGCCTAGAATACCTAGGAGCTTCCCCGCATTTGAAGAATGGTATGAGGATAGGGTCGATGGTGACATTGTATGGGACGTAGTGGAGGAGGTGAGGGAGGAGCCTTTTAATGGCCTGGTTTACGACTTAACAGTTAATGATGAGGCCCATGACTTTGTCGCTAATGGGTTTGTTGTATCTAACTGTGGTGTTAGGGTACTTAGGACAGATTTAACTGAAGATGAAGTCAGGCCTAGGCTTAGGGAGCTGGTTAATACGATTTTTGAATTAGCCCCAGCTGGAGTGGGTGAGACAGGGAGATTACATTTACCGATTAGTGAATTAAATAAGGTGCTTGATGAGGGTGTTAATTGGGCTATTAGGAATGGTTACGGTTGGGCTGATGATAAGGATTACATTGAGCAGAATGGTAGTTGGGGCCTCGCGGACTCAAGTAAGGTTAGTCAAAGGGCTAAGGAGAGGGGGAAGGATGAGATTGGGACCATTGGTTCAGGTAACCACTTCATTGAGATTCAGGTCGTTGATAAGATATTTAACCCAGATATAGCTAAAGTCTTCGGTATAGAGAGGGAGGGCCAAGTACTGGTCATGATTCACTCAGGTTCAAGGGGTTTAGGCCATCAAGTGGCCACTGACTACATTAGGATTGCTGAAAGTAAGATGAGGCAATGGGGCCTTTACCTACCTGATAGGGAATTAGCAGCCTTACCATTAACAGCGAGGGAGGCGCAGGATTACCTGAACGCCATGGCTGCCGCAGCTAATTACGCATGGACTAATAGGCATTTACTTATGCATTGGGTTAGGGAATCCTTCAGGAGGGTTTTCGGAAGGGACCCTGATAAATTAGGTATGAGGATAATTTATGATGTCGCCCATAATATAGCTAAGTTTGAGGAGCATTTAATAGATGATGAAGGCCATAGGGCTAAGGTTTGGGTACATAGGAAGGGGGCAACGAGAGCCTTTCCAGCTGGTAGGGAGGAGATACCTAAGGTGTATAGGGGGATTGGGCAACCGGTCCTAATACCTGGAAGTATGGGTACGGGTTCATATATTCTCGTTGGCTTTGAGAAATCAATGCAGTTAACCTTCGGCACTGCTCCACATGGCGCTGGTAGGCAGATGAGTAGGTCAGCAGCAGTTAGGAGCCTACCACCAAGTAAGGTTAAGGCAGCGTTAGAGTCAAGGGGTATTATTATTAAGAGCGCTGAATCAGAGATAATAAGTGAGGAGGCTCCTGAGGCCTACAAGAACGTTGATATTGTGGCTGAGGTTTCCGATGCATTAGGTTTAGCTAAGAAGGTTGTTAGAATGAGGCCAATAGGTGTTGTTAAAGGTTAAAATAATACCATTATAGCTTAATCACTGGAAGCTAAAACGAACCCTTATTAAGGCGCTATTTAAGGCAATTAAGTGCGTGTGTTTAAAGGTAATACAGTTCACGGTAATGGTATCGTGTCAGGGGAGTTAATTGCCATTAATTCTCCAATATCGTTCCTAGGCGATGTTGACGGTATTAGGGGTATTATTAAGGTTAAGGGAATGGAAATAAGCATAGCTGGCAAGGTCTTTGCATTACCATACTCCACTGGTTCAACGGTGGGTCCATATGTAATGTATCAGTTAGCTAAGTACGGTAAAGCACCGTTAGCCATACTTGCCGCTAAGCCGGATACGTTAATGCTAGTGGGGTCAATTATGGCTAACATACCCTTAATTATTAATATTCCCGAGGAAATACTTAACTACAGTGGATGCGTAGTTGAGGTGAATCTAAATGAGTCAACAGTACTCATCCCAGATGAGTGCAAGGCTAGCAATGCTACTGCTTAGAGAGTTGGCGTATAAGGGTGGTAAAGCCAAGTTAAGGTACCTTAAGGTTTATAGGACAATACTTGAGTGGGGTGGGGGGAATTACGCTGCATACATACTTAGTAGGCTTAAGGATGGTTCATTAATTAGGATCGAGGGTAACTACATAGTGCTCACCACTAATATTCAACCCAGCAACCCCACTAGGCTTGAGAGGGAGGCTAGGGAAATGCTGATTAAGGGAGTATGAGTAAATATATTTATTCTACTGCACTAATCCATTTAGGATAATGATTAGTAGCGATAGGTACGTCAGGCAATTGCCTCTATTAGGCATTGATGGTCAAAGGAGGCTAAGCAGTAGTAGTGCCCTAGTGGTGGGGTTGGGTGGATTAGGTTCATTAGCATCAATGTACCTGGCCGGTGCAGGGGTTGGTAGGCTAATACTTGTTGATTTCGATACAGTAAGTATAAGTGACCTACATAGGCAGTTACTGTACACCACTAGCGATATAGGTAAGAGTAAGGTTGAGGTGGCTGAGAGGAGGCTTAGGGAAATTAACCCAGGGGTTAAAATTGAGGCTCATCAAATGGTGTTAACAAGGAATGAAGAATCCGAGGAATTAGTGGCTTCAGCAGATGTAATAGTTCTGGCTGTTGATAATATGAAGACTAGGTTTGATGTTGATGAATTAGCCAGTAAGTACAATAAGCCAATAGTTAATGGTGGTGTTGATGGGTGGTTTGGATTAGTAACCACGGTGTTGCCAGGTAAGACACCACGGTTAACTGAAATACTAAACATAAAAGGCCTGAACCCAGTATCATGCGCGGAAGGCTTATGCAACGCAGTGGTAGGCCCAGTGGTAGGTGTGGTTGCATCCTGGCAGGCATTAGATGCATTAAGAATACTTGCTGGATTAAAGCCAACGCTAGCTGGTAAGCTACTTATAATAGATTCAAGTAGGGGAATAATTGATGTCCTACCAGTATTCAGCCCTTAGGGGTTTAAATGAATGTTTAAATAATAAGGTAAATAAATCCCTTAATTAATGAGAAATTGTGAAGGCTAGTAGCAACCAAGTGAAGCAGGGACCGCCTTTATCATCAGTGTTAAGTAAGATAGTTAAGAGCTGGATTCCAATAATAATAGCAGGCATTGTAGTTTACATCATATACCATTTAACCATCTATACATTTAATGTTTTCCCGCAATTAGCCTACCTAAGGAATTACGAGTACTTGATTAGGCTTTCATTGGTGTTAATAATTGGTTCAGTATTAATACTCACAACAAGTAGGGAGATAACTAAGGCCCTTTACCCATATGACCCTCATACAGCCACTGCCTTAAAGTTTATCCTTCAACTCCTAATAGCACTAGCAGTCATAATATTCGTGACAGCAAGCATAGTTCAGTATAGCCCAGCCGCCGCGGCCTTAAGCGGTACAATAATAGGCCTAGTGCTTGGCCTAGCCTTCCAGCAAACTCTTAACGATGTAATATCAGGTCTCGTACTACTGATATCTAAACCCTTTAGGCCAGGGGAAAGGATAACCTTCTTAACTTGGCGTTATGGGTTACTTAGGACCACGTATCCCACTGAGGGTATTCCAAATGGCTTCACTGGAACAATAGTTGACATGGGGTTAATGTACACGACCATTGTGCTTGATAATGGTGAGGTAGCTAAAGTACCTAATTCCGTCCTTAAAGATTCAATGATAATTAATCAAAGTGATGTTAAGTACCGTGTAGTCAGAGTTAGGCTTGATTTACCTGTTAAAATACCTATAAGTGAATTTGAGAATGCCTTAAGGGAATTACTGATTAATGATAGTGTTAAGGGCATTAAGGTGCTGGCTGAGGAGACTTGGCAGCAGCTTGAAACATACCAAGTAGCCATAGTAGCTTACGGCGACTCCAGTGTAAGTAAGGAAGAGTTAAAGAGCCTCGTGTTAGAGAAGGCCATTGAGGTTAGGAGTAAGTTGAGCCAACAAAAGTTGAATCGATGAGTAAGGTGTATGTTACCTAGTACTTCCTCTCCTCAGGTTTCCAGCGAGTTATCTTAACCGGTGAGTAACTTATCCTCGGCTTATCTCCAGCAGTGTAGAAGAGTAAGGTATGCTTAAGCCAATTAACATCATCCCTCTTAGGATAATCTAACCTATAGTGAGCACCCCTTGACTCAGCCCTATTTAACGCAGCTATTGTTATTAACTCTGCCTGCTCAAGGAGGAAGTCCAACTCCATAATGTCCTTAAGGTTCTGGTTATATATCCTACCATCATCCTCAAGCCTAACCTTAGCAAACCTCTCCCTAAGCCTCTTAATACTTGTATAAGCCTCCTCAAGAGTACTTTTATCTCTAAACACGTAGACGTTATTATCCATTGTTGAATTCATCTCAGCCTTAATATCATACGGATTCTCACCCCCAACCTCCTTATGAATCAATTTATCAAATACCCTACTCTCCTCCCTAGCTGCCAAGTCCTTAATTGATCCATCAAATTCCGGTTCAGGGGCATTGAGTGCATATTGTGCAGCTAATGCTCCAGTTATCCTACCCCAGACTAGGCATTCTGATAGTGCATTACTACCTAGCCTATTGGCTCCGTGTATACTTATAGATGCAGCCTCACCCGCAGCCCAGAGGTTAGGTACCCTTGTTGTGGTTTCATCAAGCATTACTTGCCCATTAATGTCAGTATGTATTCCACCCATCATGTAGTGCATTGCTGGCCTAACTGGAATAGGCTCATCCACTGGATCAATTCCAAGAGTCTTCATCACTATTTCCCTAATCATGGGTAATCTACTTTCAATCCTCTCCTCACCCAAATGCCTTAAGTCAAGTAGCACATAGCATAGCCCCGTCTCCTCATCAATGAATCCCCTACCCTCCATGCACTCTGTTACTATAGACCTACTAACTATGTCCCTTGGGGCCAGTTCCATTCTACTTGGCGCATACTTCTTCATGAACCTCTCCCCATCCTTATTAATTAAGTAACCACCCTCACCCCTAGCTCCCTCAGTTATTAATATGCCATTTGGGACTAGGGCAGTTGGGTGGAACTGGGGGAATTCAAAGTCCTTAAGTGGTATACCAGCCCTATAGGCTATTGAATATCCATCGCCAGTGGAGGAGTGGGCCATTGTTGTAAAACCATATACCCTACCATTACCACCTGTAGCTATTATACCTACCTTAGCCAAGAATACCTTAAACTCCCCTGTCTTAAGGTCAATTACTGTGAATCCCTTAAAGGTGCCATTCTGCATTATCATTGATGTGGCGAAGTGCTCATGGAACATTTCAACATTCTTAAATCTAAGCGTATTATCATAGAGGGTACTCAATAGGAAGAATCCACTCTTATCCTGGGCGAAGGTTGTCCTCGGTATCGTCATTCCACCAAAGGGCCTTTGAAGGATCTTACCCTGGG
>NZ_DAXS01000041.1:36502-40957 GCF_002506515.1 Caldivirga sp. UBA161 | reverse complement strand
AGGAAGTCACTACCCTTAATAGTATCGTAGGCGTGCAGGTCTAAGCTATCACCATTCTCCTTAGGATACAGGACAGCGCTCGCACCACCCTCAGCGGAGACTGAGTGGCTCCTCATGGCTTGAACCTTGGATATGACGGCTATCCTAAGCTTACCATCACTCGTTCTGGCAGCCTCAAAGGCTGCTCTTAAGCCAGCTAATCCAGAGCCAAGAATCACTATGTCGTATTTTAATACCTCAACCATGCGTTCAGTAATTAGCCTGGGATTTTATAAATCTTATTATTATTTCACAATTGTTGAATTCGCTTACTTAACATTAGTTTTAATGACTTAAATTTTATTAACTGAGGCGTGTAAACTGCATAATATGGAGTCCCAGATTGAGAACACCAGCGGTGGTGACTTAGAGGTAATGTACTTCGCGTCATTGAATGATTTCATGAACTACATAGATAACCAAATCAAATCCCTTGAGGAGACTATTAACTTAATTGATAAGAATATTGCACAAATTGAACCAAGGTTAGCTGGCTTTCAATCGCTCCTAAACATTATTAAGAGGCTTGTAGGTAATGAGAACATAATGCTAACCCCAGCCATAGAAGTCACTGGGCTTAAGATCATAATAGACCCTAAGCCCATTGATGAGTATGATGTGCTTAAGGAGTCCATTGATTCCATGAAGGATAAGTTAACTGTGCTAAGAAAGGTTAGGGAATTAATAAGGGCAATAACATCATCAACTAAACTAGATGTTCCGGTACTAGTGCAGGTTAGGGCTGGGGTACCGATTAAGATGCTTATAGGTGTAAGTAAATGAAATTACAGGTGGCGTTGGATTTAACAAACCTAGATACTGCTGTTGACTTAGCTAGGAGGCTGTATGGTGGTGGGTTAATTGATGTTATTGAAGTTGGTACGCCATTAATAAAGGCTTACGGTATGTATGCTGTCTCAAGGATGAGGGTCTGCTGCCCCTCAGCGCTGGTGTTCGCTGACTTAAAGACAATGGATGCCGGTAGGATTGAGGTTAGGTTAGCCTCAGAGAATGGTGCTAACATGGCTAGCGTACTGGCGGCTGCTCCAGTGGATACTATTAGGGAATTCAGTGATGAAGCGAGGAAACTGGGCTTAAGCACTGTGGTTGACTTCATAGGGGTGATTAACGTTGAGGATAGGGTTAAGGAGGTTCTTAATGCAGCTAAGGTGGATTACATTGGGCTTCACGTGGGTATTGATGTACAGGACTCTAGGAAGGTTACCGCTGAGGTACTCATAGATGAGGTTGAGTCAATAAAGAGGAAATATAACGTTGGGGTTACACTAGCAGGTGGTGTTGATGCAAGGACAGCACTTAAATTAAGGGGAAGGGACATTGACATAATTGTAGTTGGTAGAGCCATAACCACAGCCGAGAAACCAGAGGATGCAGCTAGGGAGATTAGGAGGAATTTAGGCTTAATGCAGTAAACGTGGATTCATAAATTAAGTGTAATCTTTAATGCATGATGCAGTTGGTAAATTATGTTTAATTATTCAGCAACTCAATGCAACACATCTTTCTATTAGTTTAGGGACCCTATACATCTGACCTCCTCCCCGCCCTNNGCCATAAATGGTGAAGCTTGCCCTTTCACTTTGTCATTACACTTAATTAACTCTTATCCTAAAATCCTACTACCATTTAGTGCGCTACCGTTGGAGCAGGATTATACCTATTGGTTAATAGGTTTAAATATTAGAAGGAAGTAGGGCTTATGTAAATATTACTCTTAGGCCCTTTAGTAAGGAACAAGCCATTAAATTCCTGAAGTAGGGCTTCGAGGAGTATGGTATCAACTTTATTTAACATAGTTTATTTTTACTGAGGCAGGAGTAGTGGGCCCGCCGGGATTTGAACCCGGGACCTTCCGGTTATGAGCCGGACGCTCTACCATGCTGAGCTACGGGCCCTATTAACCTATGATTGCCCAAGACTTTTTAACTTTTACCTCAGCAGCCTTTTTAAACCATTCCCTTAATTAACCATAATTCACCATTCAAGGCCCATGACCCCCACAATACCCCTATCATAGTAATGCTTAATAGGCTTAAACTCAGTCACTAAGTCGGCTAATTCAAGTAATTCACTTGGCGCATTACGGCCTGTTAAGACGACATTAACCTCATTGGGTAGTTTCCTTAAGCCATCAATAACCTCACGGCTGGACAATAATCCACTATTAACCGCATTATTAATTTCATCAAGCACCAGTAGGAATGGCTTAATCATTATGCTCCTTTCAATGGCCTTGTTGAAAACATCCCTAGGGGTCCTCAAAGACTCCTCACTCATGTAATACACCTCAACTAGGTCACTCATCTTAAGTAATGCAGTATATTCACCAACCCATTGCCCCCTATACACTAGGGTCTTCATGACATGTGCCACTATTGACCTTAACCCATGGCCATAAGCCCTCACTACGAGGCCTAATGCAGCAGTGGTCTTACCCTTACCATCACCAGTGTAGACGAGCATTAAGCCCATAGCTAAGCGTAATAGCCAGCGGTATAAAAAGCATTATTTGGAATATTAACTGCTATTTCACATAGTTATGGCATTTAATTTTTTATAGTAATCTTTGTTAAACTGCTTAGCTTAAATAAAAACTAAGCTTATGGTAATGAATAAAGCAATATAATGAATACTGACTCACTGTTTAGTGGGCCTCCCACTCTTAATGCTTACGTTTTGGGCTTTTCTCCATGCCTCATACTCACTAGGTTCAATACTGGCCCAAACCTCCTCGAGGGTCACGTACTTTAAACCGGGCCTAAGCCTAAGCATTGAACCTGGGATTACGTAGGCTCCCTTACCACTGTATTCACTTGGTACACCCATGAATATCCTAATCCTCTTCAAGGCTAATTTACCCCTGCCCCTCTTATACGGAAGCATACCCCTAATAATCCTCCTAAGGATTCTATCAGGTCTCCTAGGCCACTTTGGGCCAACCTTCTCAGGATTATAGTGAGTCCTTATCTCACTCATCCTCCTCTTAAACCAGTCAATAACCATATTCCTATCCCCAGTTATCACAGCCTTCTCGGCATTAATTATTACAACCCTCTTACCCTGCAACGCTAATTTAGCAACCACAGTCGCTAACCTACCTGCAATGTGGTTCGATGCATCAATCACCACCTCATTCTCCTTAGGTAATTCACCCTTACTAAGCACCTTAACCTCACTCATAACTTAACCAAAGCACACTGGTGGGGAGCTTTTTAAATAATTTGCACCATGATTAATGCTTAAGCCTCAGGGGTTAATATGATTGCTTCATCATTAAAGATGTTAAGTAGTTTATCAATTATTTTTCTCATTAATTCAGTGTGAGTTAAGTTAAATTAAATGCTTAAAGCTTAAATAACCCTTAGAGGAATATAAGCGTATTATGTTTAACTTTAGGAGGGGGCAAATGAGTGCTATCGAGGCCATAGTTATTATAGTGGCTATTGTATTAGCGGTAGTAGTGTTCATTAGGCTATTCCCCAGCTACCTACCCACAGCAGGCAGTGAGGTTAATACACTCCAGCTCAATGCCCTAGCTCAAAGCCTACTAAACTACATTGTCACAAACCCAGGCAGCCCAGTTTATTGGGGCCAGAATGCAAGCCAATTAACAGCCTTTGGCCTAGCCTTACCTGGTTCAGTATATTCCCTGGATGCATTCAAAGTCCTACAACTAGTACTATGGGATTACGCTCATAATGTTAGTGTAGCCACAACACCAAGCAACCTCAGGGGTTACTGCAGCACCAGTCAAGTCAGTGGTGTGGGTTTTCAGAAGTTCCTAAGTCAGTATGGCATTAGTTATATTGCATTTAATTACCTCTGGTTATTCACAGTAGGTTACCCAACAAACTGGATTATTAGTTATAGTCAGGTTAAGCAATTACTTGGCTTGGGTAATAGTTATGACTTCGTTATTGTTATTCACCCACTCTACATGATTAGGGTAATTAACTTAACATCAAACATAGCCTACATTAAGGTAACAGACTACTCCACCGGTGCAGCAATACCTAATGCAACAGTTACTGTACAATACTTCATAGCAGCATCATTAAAGGGTAATAACGCTATGTTCTATCAAGGCTACTCATCAGCAGTAACAAATTCCAGTGGAATTGCCTCAATTAACCTACCGGTGGCCTTTAATCCAAGTAATTACTACTACATGGTTATTACCGCTCAGACCGCTGGATTGAAGGATTACGCCTATTACCAATATCCAGCCATCCAAGTACCATTACTAACTGTTGGTGTATTACCCCTAATTGGTAGTAATGGGTATAGTGTAGTATTCGCTGACCCACACTTATTTACTAACTGCCTACTGGGAATCAGCCTAAGTAATCCAGGTCAGTCAGCATTGGGCTTAAGGGTTGTTGCTGTTTATAAGTC
>NZ_DAXS01000041.1:35255-36473 GCF_002506515.1 Caldivirga sp. UBA161 | reverse complement strand
TAATAGTTACCCAATATCATGCGCTTACCTTAATACTTTAAGTACACCAAATTACTCAGCATGCTACTGGGACCTACCTGGCACACCCATGCTCCTACTGGTTTGGATACAGAGGAATAGTCAAGGCCAAAGCAGTACAGTACCCCTAAGCCAGCTATTAGTCATCCCCCTAGGCTATAATCCAGACTTATATCTGGTGAATAGGACTATAGTATTCGGCTACCCAGTTAAGTACGCACCCACTGGTGTTTCTAGGGCTTTAGTCTACATTGGCGATGCATCCTATGTAATTAAGCTTTACTTATATTATAGGGGTAATGCCTTCAGTGGATTAGGGGTGGGTTAATGAGGGGCCAAGCTGTATTACTCATTGCCTTGGTGATAGTCTTAGCAGCCCTAGCCTTAGCCGTAGTATTCAGAGTGTTCGCAATGGCTCCTGCATACGTTTACCAGAGGAGCATATACTACGTCTTCAAGTATAACCCACTACTAGTGACTCAGGGCTTAACATTAAGCATGAGTACTGCGGTTGATTCATTTGCAATAAACTTCAGCAAATATATGATTAATTATGGTATAACAATGTACCTCCACGTACTGGCTGGCTGGACGCCATTACCAACCTCACTATTAAGCATGCTTCAGCAGGAATTCAACCTAGTAATCAACACAGCCTACGCCCCCACAGGCCTAGCAGTACCAGTTAATCAACCTGAATTCAACATATCCATGTTCACTGACTTCTACGGTGCCTTAAACCTACCCAACCTACGCATGATCTACAGTGGGGGTAATGGGGCAGGCATTTATGTTCACATTAACCAAACCTTCAACATGCCTACCCTAGGCATCTATAACCTAACCCTAAGCAATACCCTAAACTTCACAGCCACATTAGTTAAGCCAAGCTCATTAACATGCAGTGTTAAGCCAATGCTCACTCAATATGTGGCAACATACTACTGCACCTACAACTTCACCTCAAGTTACTCATGCATTGGCCCAGGAGTTAATAAGACCGGTTCCACTAACTCAATGTGGGCATACTTAACCAGTGGTTCAGAGGTGTATGGTGCGGTGTTACTTTACCCAGTGGATGAATTGGATGCATCAGGGGGGTTTAGGGTTAGTGCATTATTTAGGGTGATTAATCCAAGCAACTTAAATATTGCCTTAAGCATCCTAGACCCGTATCCACTAAGTAATATATTTCCACCA
>NZ_DAXS01000041.1:34163-35177 GCF_002506515.1 Caldivirga sp. UBA161 | reverse complement strand
TATTAACTTGAAATCACCATTGAATATAGTTAACCTTACTGTTCAAGTATCAGGCATTAGTGGGGGCCCATTCTCAAGCAACCCCACTGCCACAGCCACATTCTACGTGAACGGTACTGAGGTTAGTTCATTTTCAATAAGCCTACCTAGGTGGCATTACGTGTATTCGTATACATTTCAGGAGTATGCGTATGAATTATATGGCGTGGACACCGCTGAATCCACAGGCTCATTATTGGGTTCATGGGTTAGTGTCCTAAACCTAACTGGCTCAAGTATAATGCAAGCTACCATTAAGCTTAAGCAGAATTATGCGCTCATACTTAACCCAATTATTGCCGTCAGCCTAAATAACGCCCCAGCCCTAGGCTCAATACTCAGCCTAGCCTACGTTAAGCCTAGCGTGGGCTTGAGGATGCTTAACATAAGCTACACTATATGTAACATAACCTCAAACGCAGTAATGTATGAGGTTAATTTAAGTAGTATAAATCCAAGCATCATTGGCTACCCCTATAGTCAATTACTCATCCTGGTCAACTACACCGGCATGGTGCTGATTATTAATCCATGGAACCCAAGTGCGTTAGGAATATATGGCATTAACTATAGTAGTTATGTCCCATCAGGCTACTCATCAACATCCATGGTGGCTTACTATACTCAAGTCTATAATACAGCCACAGGTTCCTTAACTAACATAGCCTATTTATGGAATGGTGGAGTACCCACAGCCTTAACAATATACAATGGCTTATCAGTGATGATTAATTACGGTTTACTAACAACAATATACCTAGTTAATGTACAGCCCTCAGGCGTAAACATTCTCCAAAGCCCAGTAAGCCTACTCAAGATTTATACATTCAATGAATCAATCTACAATATACCAACAGGCTACTTAGCCCTAAGTGAGACCGCGCCATCATCAAGCCTCAACCCAAAACTAATAATCAGCTACAGGTACCTACCCAGCCAAACACTCCCATTAACATACATTAACACCACCATAAC
>NZ_DAXS01000041.1:21029-34060 GCF_002506515.1 Caldivirga sp. UBA161 | reverse complement strand
GCGGCGGTAATAGTAATACTCATACTCTTCTCAATGCTACCACTATTATTCAAGTCACCCCTAACACCGCTTAGGAGTCAGGTTCAGGTTGATGTTAGTCAATACGCCTATAATTCACTATACACCCTAGTCACTAATCCACTATTTATAAATGCATTAAGTAGAGGTGATTGGGGTACTGTGCATTCACTAGCCTCAGCGGTAATTGGCCCCCAGTATAATTGGTTCATTGGCCTTGAACCCCTCTATAAGGCTTTAACAGTAAGTTCATACAGTGTTACGCCTAATTATGTTGCTTTAAATGTAACCCTGGTGCCAAGTCCAAGCACGTACGGTGGCTACGCACTAATTGACTTACCAATTCACTTAATTAACCAGGGATTGCCCTTAAGCTACAGGATTAATACCACTGTACCCATGGCTAATGTATTCATAATCAGCAGTAATGGTGATCCAGTTAACTGGTGGTTAATGAGCTACAACTATGTTACTGGCGATGCCTTAATGTGGGTTAGAACCACATCAAGTAGGTTAACAATCATTGTTTCCAGAAATGCCTCAGTACCCTTTAACCCGATTACCGGCAAATACTGCAGTAACCCCTATTGCCCACCCTACGGTGGCTTAAGCTCACTCATGGCTACATCACTGGGTTTACCAATAGCCAACTATAATAATGGGTTAAGTGTGCTTACACAGCAAAGCGGCTTAAACCAATACTGGTGGTTTAACCAAAATACTGCAGTATGTACTGGTGCCTACTCGTTAACAGGTAATGTGCTTACCCTTAATGTTTCACAATCATCACTAGCATCATGCACCTTAATTAACCCCCTACCCACTGGAGTGGACGTGGCCTTAATTGGCCAATTAATAAGCATAATACCCGCTTCAACATTAAGCATAGGGGTAAATTACGTGGTAACTGTGTATAATGGAACCAGTAGTTACTCAACTACAGTACCAGTTGGACTGAATTTAACCTACTATAGTAATGGTACTGTTAACTACGCATTATACATTAATGGGCAATTAACCTACAGCGCTAATGCCCCGTACGCCTACCTATTCAGGATTAGCCTACAACCCTCAGCCACTGCAGGGGTATGCCCTGGTGGCACTTCATTATACTTCACGCTCAGTGAGTCAGTAAGTATATATGATTACGTGTCGATGATCAGTGAGCCAATAAGTGTCCTCTATCAATCAACATGCCTACCATTAACATACAATGGAATAGCCTCAGCATCACTTGAAGTAAGCGGTAACTCTGGCATAACCTTAAGTTTAAGTTCCCCATCCACCCCTGGCGTGTACTACGCTTATAATTCAATAGTAAGGATATTCGACCTAATGGCCACACCACCAGCCACTTCAGCAGTGGTTACTGGGACTTACTTCAACTATGCAATAACCAGTAACGTTATTCCACCATATTATGCATACAGCATCCCAGGCTTACCCTTTACCCCAACTGCAGGGGCATACACAATTATAACATTACCCAATGGGACATACTACCTAATCGCCCTTGAAATACAGGAGGTGAGTGGCTAATGGTTAGGGTTGGTCAATCCAATGTAATTGGGGTTGTAATACTGATTACAGTGGTGCTAATAATATCTGCAGTCTTCCTAGTTTATGCCATGGGTAATTTCAATAGGGCTGCCGCATCAGCTGCATTGGCTCAGGTTGAGTCATTCCTAACCAATGTTGCCGATGATGTTGAGGCTTCAATGTACGTTTCAGGGACAGTACTAGTTTACCCAACGCCATCAACGGGGTATGGTGCATTCAACCTAATAGATAGGTACTGTAATTACAGTATTGGTAGTTACGGTAACTTCACCAGTGGTGCAGTGGTTTACGGCATCCCACCTAACCTACTATCGTACCCAGCTAAATTTATTAATGTGATTAGGGGTGGCTACAGTAATGGATTACCCAGCGCTGCGGTTGATGCCCCCATTGTTAATAATTCAGCTGCACCATTAATATCCATTGTGCAGTTCGGTTACGGTAATGTGCTTGGGGTAGCTTACGGTACCTACTTGGTTGTCTTCCCAAGGGTAATGATCATTGAGAATCCACCCAGCGCTTATATTTACATCCCAGTATTCAATACAATGCCTAATACGGCATTGGGTTCTAGGGCCACGTTAATTATTAATGTAACTGATGTTGAATCCACCGTTATTTCACTGCCAAGTGGCTCCTCTGTGGCGGTGAGTGGGATGTGTGGTGGCTTAAGTGAATCAATTACCATCAATGGTATAGACAATATTAGGATAATCATCATTAACATGACCATAACCTTTAGGTGAATGGTATGGATGTGATAGGCTACATTATAATTACAGTCGCCTTAATTGCAGTGGCTGGGTTAATGTATTATTACGTTAACTATTACGTAACCTACAATATGCTTAACGTTGCATCATACTTAGAGTCATTGATTTATAATGCCATTACCCATGAGTTTCAAACAGCCGTTGCATTAGCGTCATTAAGCCAAGTCACTGGTTCATTCCAGTACCGGTTAACCCTACCAACAGCAACATTACCTGGTCAAGGTATTTCACTATACTATACAGTTACGCTTTACCCAGATTACTTGAGTAATGGTGGCTTAGGCCTATTTCTAAACATTACCATTAAGTTATCAACAAGTAGCTTCAGCCTCACGGTTAGGAGGAGTGGGTTAACTGTATTATCATCACAGCAGCCTGTGGTGGTGTCTGCTTTAAATTGCCTTAACTCACAGACTCCAGTTACGTTAATTAACCCAAATTGGAGTACATTACCGAATCCACCACCATCATGCACCTGGAGTAGTTCACTTATGATGTATGGTTTAGCTTACCTTAATGTAACTAAGGTTAGTTAAGTGAAGAACCTCTGCTTCACCTCCTCCTTCTCGGCATTGTATAGTTTAGTAATGAATTCATTAAAGTCCTCTGATCCATCTGATGATAGAAATTCCTCAGCCTTACGTAAACTAATCCTACTGGCTATAGCCATCACACCCCTCCAACCATACTTAGCCACCAATTCGCTGGCCTTCATTAACCTCTCATAATCATCCCCCTTACCCCTCCTAACTATTGCAGCGACCTTATCAGGCTCCATCTTTGATGCGGCCAATTTAACTGAACCACATTTAGGGCACTTTAAATTCTTAATCAATTCTTTAATCCTCCCAATATAAATGTTGCCGCATTCAAGGCATGCTAAAGTCAATGACTCATTAAGTAGCCTAGCTTTCACGCTCTCAATCACTAACTTATCCAACCTCTCTGGGGCAATTACCTCAAGCCTACTACTAGCCTTACTTAGGATCTCCCTAGCCATTGGGCTGAATTCACTGCCTTCAATCACGCTCACCTTAATGGCCCCATTTAGGATTGATTTAAGAACACTCACTGCGCCATCAACATCAAGGTCACTTGTTATGAATTCCCTCAATGCCTCAACGTAAACAGGCGTACCCTCAAGGGCCTGTATTAGGTTTGTTAAGCTAATGTCCGAGACCGACTTATCACTCTTAATAACGTTAAACCTCCTGGCTACTTGAACCACCTTCCTCTTAAATAACCCAGTCTCAAGGGCTATCCTCTTAATGTACTGGAGGAACTCACTCATGCTTAAGTTCGCTAATGCCCTTAGGGACTCTACTATGATGCTTGCCTCAACCTTACTTGGTAATTGAAGTATTATTGCGTATGGATCCTGCTGAACCCTAACCGGTAAACCAAGGGTATGGGTCATGTAACTGGCTAATAACCTTGATAAGGTTCTATTAACTAATGTACCGAAGCTGGCGTGTATTACCACTAATTCACCAACCTTCTCAATGACTACTGAATCATCTGTTGGTATGAAGCCGTACTTCAACTGCTCCTTAATAGCTGACACTATGTACCTAATCGTGCGCCTAGATACACCCAGCTCCTTAGTTAACCTACTGATTAATGCATCCTCATTAACCCCACTCCTTAACTCATTGGCTATGATCCTCTTTAGCTTACCAACATCTTGAGCAATCTCAAAGGGTACTGGTATTTCCTCCCCAATCCACGAGGGTATAGCGCCCACTGGGTCCTTTGCCGGTTCAACGTAAATTACATCATCCTTAATTGACCTAAGTACCCACACATTACCCCTGAACACGAACTTTATGCCTGGCTCCCCATACTCAGCCATGAATGCCTCATCAAGTACACCAACCGCCTCACCTGTATCAACCCTAGTAACCAGGTACTGCTTCTCCTCAGGTATCATTGATAGGTTATTGAAGAAGTACTCCCTAAGCTCAATCCTAGACTGGGGGCTCCTAGGCTTTAACACAACACCCTCCTCCTCAATGAAGTAGGCTAGCCTTGGCCTAAGGCCCTCGCTCATGAATCTAAGAACAGCCACCAACTCATCCCTCGTTAAGTTCCTGTAGGGGTAGGCTCCCTTAATTATGTTGAATATTTCATCAACAGTCCACCTAGGCTTCATTAGTATTAGTGATACTATCTGATTGAAGAGTACATCGTAAGGCTTTTCAGGGGATTTAGTTGGTTCAAGCCATCCAGCCCTAGCCCTATTCACTATGGCTATTGCCTCTAAGGTATCGTTAATATCCTCAGTTATTATAATGCCCTTAGGCACCTTGTCAAGCCTATGCCCACTCCTCCCAACCCTCTGAACAAGCCTTGTGACTTGGTGTGGTGAAACGTATTGAATAACCTGGTCAATGTGCCCAATGTCAATACCCAACTCTAGGCTTGATGTTGCCACAACTGCCTTAAGCCTACCACCCCTAAGCATCTCCTCTGTGTTAAGCCTATTAACCCTTGATAATGAACTATGGTGTATTGATACTGGGTAGGTTGGGTTAATCATTAATATCCTTGAGGTGAGTAACTCAGCCATTGACCTAGTGTTAACGAATACTATTGATGATTTACCAGAATCATCAATTAGGCGCATGACGTACAGTAACCTGGCTAAGGCATCATTATGGAATAATTCATCGGTGTTAATACCACTCGCCATCATGTACCTAGCCTTAAGTTCATTAATATCAGCGCTACTTAATGATGCAGCTGGGTTAATTACGTCGAATTGGTAATTCCTAGTGAAGGATAGGTTAATGACTTCGCACTCCTCATCATTACCCACAAGGAACTTAGCCACCTCACTGGGCGAGCCCACTGATGCTGATAGGCCAATTACCTGGAATTTACCTGCTAAGGCCTTAAGCTTCTGTAGGGCTATTGATAATTGGCTTCCCCTCTTATCCTCAACTAATTCATGAACCTCATCCACTATAACCCACTTAACCTTAGATATGTGTTCCCTAAGCCTACTACCAATGAAGAGTATTTGAAGAGTCTCAGGGGTGGTTATGAGTAATTGAGGTGGATTCCTACTTTGCCTAGCCCTCTCATTCTTATCAGTATCACCATGCCTAACAGCCACAGTTAACCCAGCTCCATTGGCCCACCACTCAATCCTCCTCAGTAAATCCCTATTAAGAGCCCTAAGGGGGGTTATGTAGAGTATGTAAATACCCCTTGGCTTATCCTGAGGCATATTCAGGAACATTGATAAGACAGGCAGTAGGGCTGCCTCAGTCTTACCACTACCAGTGGGTGCTATTAATAGGGTATTCCTCCCACTCAGTATGATTGGGATTGCCTTAAGCTGGGGCTCTGTTAATTCCTTGAAACCCCTCTTAACCACTAATTCCCTAACCATGGGATGAAGCATGCTTAATACATCAATAGGCATTATTATTGCTAACAATGGGCATAACCCCTTATAAAAGTTTCCACGATACAAATAAGGGTATCATTAACTCGGTTCGTTTAATACATGGTGCATTAACGTTGAGGTTTACCGTTAACTCATTGTTTGCGTGGAGTAATATTTTTAAGTTCACGATACAGCACCTGCTGATGAAATATAGGTTAATGGATATTTTAGCGTGCCCATATGATAAAACGTTCCCACTAACCCTAGTAGTGTTTGAGGAGAAGACTTACCCTGAAAGGACATACAGCGGTAGGATACCCTTCTGCGAACTATACTGCTCCTTCAGGAAAATGAACATTAAGGACATGAGCAACCCCAGTCAGGAGGCTCCTTGCGGTGAGTGCATTAAGCATGAGGTTGTTAATGGAATATTATACTGCCCAACGTGCGGTAGATGGTATCCAATAAAGGACGAGATACCGATACTTCTCCCTGATGAATTAAGGAATAAGAAGGAGGATGAGGAGTTCCTGGATAAGTTTAAGGATAAGGTAAGGGAATTAGCACCCGATATAGCATCCAAAATCCTTAAGCAAACCACGTGAATAATTCATAACAACTTCAGTTAATGCCCACTCAGCCTCATTTAGGTTTAGCCATATTAATTTCACTACCGCATTAATATGTGGAGGATATGAAGTGGGGAGCAAAACCTTAATAATAACCAGGTAATCCTAAAACCTGAAATGGACGCTAAATCCAGTGAGGCTATTATTGAATTAATAAGGAGGGAGTTCGGTGAAGACTCGGATCTAGTGTTGAACCTATATAAGGCGTATAGGGAAAGGGGAGTTAGGGGAATTAGGGAGGAATTAAACGCAATGCTTAGTAAATATGGGATCAAGTTATGAGTAATCGTTTAATAATAGATTCAGTGGAATTGGAGGGATTTAGGGTATTTAAGAGTAGGGCAGCCTTTAATTTCATTGATGGCTTAAACGTGATTCATGGGCCAATAGGCTCAGGTAAATCAAGTATCATTCAGGCGATTGAGTTCACCCTTTATGGTAATCAATTAGAGGCTAGGGAGAGGGTTGCCAGGTTAAGTGACTTAATTAATGAGGATTCTAATGAAGCTACAGTAGCCTTAAGACTAAGCGGTAATTTAATTGTGAGGAGGCTGATGCGTAAGGGTAATTCAACGTATCAGTCCCTAACCATAAATGGTAATCAATCAACAGACGACTACCTAATCACCTTACTGGGGGTTGATGATGATGATTTCGAGAGGTTCATATTAATTAGCCATAAGACTCTTGAGGATTTGGTTTATGGTTCAATTAGGAGGAGGACACTAGCCATAGATAGGCTCTTTGGATTAGAGTTCCTTGAAGTCTTAGGTAGTGTATTACCGGTTAAGCAGGTTAATGAGGCTATAGGCATTAGGAAGCAGAGGCTAGCCAGCATAAGGGAGGCCGAGGATCTACTACGCAAGTATGGTTCAATTAAGGCAGCCTTAGATAAGAGGAGTAGCCTAGCCGCTGAGATAGAGGGTATTAGGGAGCAAGTTAAGTCTATTTCAACGGCTTACGTTGAATTAGCCAATAGGAGGTCAAGGTACGTTGAGGCTATTAAGAGGGTTGAGGAACAGTACACCAGGTACCTGTACGTTAGGGAGCGTTTAAGGCAACTTGAGGAGGAGTTGAGGAGCATTAAGGATGAGGATTACGGTGAGGTTCTAATTAAGGGTAGCCTAGAGGTGGTTAGGCGCATGCTGATTCCAAGGCTTGAGTCAGCCATGCTACAGGAATTAAGTGAAAGGCTTGAGAAGGCTAATACCATTGATGAGTTACTTGAGTTAAGCTACAGCAGCGTTAATGCCCTGGAGAGTAAGGTGAAGGAGCTTGAGGAGGAGTTAGAAGCCATGAGGAAGAGTAGGGAGGATTTAAGTAGGCTAATAGATAGGACTAGAGGGGAGTTAAGCTCAATAATGGAGAGGCTCAGCGCCATTGAGGGGGCCGCTAAGCAGTATGTTGAGTATGTTAAGAAGTATGGGGATTTAAGTAAGGTTAAGGCTGACTTAGAATCCACTAGGAGTGAGTATAATGAAATTGAGGTCGTGGTTAAGGTTAAGGCATCCGCATTAGAGGTACTTAATTACTTGATAAAGGAGATTGAAATACATGGTGAAGCAACGTGCCCAGTCCACGGCTTTAAGGTAACTAAGGATAGGCTTAATGAACTTAAGGAAAGGGCCAGTAACCTGCAGAGGGAGTTAAGTGAATTAAGGATAATCGACGTTAAGAACAGGGTTAATGAACTTGAGAGGGTTGTTATGGAAATGGAGGGATTATACACCCAGTACGTTCAGTACCAGGAACTACTAAGTAAGGTTGATGAGTATAAGGCTCAATTGAACCAATACCTCGATAAGCTTCAGAGGGTGGAGAGGGCTATTGCCGATCTTGAGAAGAGGATTAAGGACTTCAGAAGCATCATTGAGTTAACCCATAGGAGGCTTGAGGAGGCTGAGAAGAGGTATTTAATCTATAGGAAGATTAAGGAGAGGGATGCATTAAGGCTTGAGGAAAGTAACCTCCTTAATGAGCTTAAGGGAAGCGGCATAAACCTAGATGAGATTGTGGGTATTGATGAGGCCTTAAGGGATATGGAGAAGCGCATGGATGAGCTTAGGAGGAGGCTTGAGGAAGCTACATCAGAATACATGCAACTGGACACTGTATTATCTAGGATAAGCCACGAGAACATTGATGTTGAGGGGGTTCTCAGTGAAATTAAGGAACTTGAGGAGATTAATAGTAGGTTCCAGCGCATACTTAATAAGCTTAATGATGTTCAGAATAAGGTCAGGGGTAATGTGGTTAACGTAATTCAATCTAAGGTAGTTGACCTATTTAAGCAACTATACCCATACAGTGACCTAGAGGGTATAAGCGTTAAGCTTCAGCATAGGAGAGGTAAGGGAAGCGACTACGTACTTTACGCGCTTAGAGGAGGTAGGGATGTTCCAGTATCGAGGCTTAGTGATGGGCAAAGGTTAACGCTGGCTCAATCATTCGTGCTAGCCGTATATAGGCTGATGCAGCATAACCTAGGCTTCATCCTCATGGATGAACCCATCCCCTACGTTGACGCCAACGCCAAGAGGGCGTTCTCTGAAACCATTATAAAGGCGATAAGTGAGGGCATGATTAACCAAGTCATATTGGCAACGCAGGATGATGCACTACTGGAGGCATTAATTAAGAGCTCGGAGGAAGGTAAAGTGAGGAGTAATGTTATTAAGCTTCAACGCCCTAAGTGAATGCTATAGCGTGATTAACTTTATTTAATACCCGCTGAAATGGGTTAACGTGGCTAAACTCCTCATATTAAGTGACTCCAGTAGGTACAGTACAAGTAGGCTTGCCGATGAGTTAACAAGCATGGGCCACCGGGTTAGATACATGAATATAAGTAATGAACCCCTCGCCCTAAGCGTAATCAATGAGTATGATTTAACAGTGTTAGTGTCCATGAACCCCTACACGGCGTTGTCAATAGCATTAGCCACCAGTAAGAGCATTAACCCAGCCGTAGGAATAATTAACTCATTATCAGTAGTTAAGCTACTTAAGGAACAGGGATTAGATTACCTAGTGGTTGCTGGGGATTCAGCAGTTAAATTAGCCTTCACCAATGGGCCTTATTACTTCAATACTGTCTGGTCCCTTGGCCTAGGGGGTTTCGTGGATACTGTTGAGGGTGCTAGAAGCATTCTTGAGTATAGGCATTACTTAAAGAATCCCCTTACCTCAGCATCAGTATTAGTTAAGCTCAACGGTGAGGAGTCTAGGATATTTGCTACAATTAAGCATAGTATATATGGTGAATTACTAAGGAGACTTAACTTATACTTCGCTGAGTTAACTGTAATTAACGGTAATGCCACTGAAGCTAATCCAACACCGGAAATACCTATGGAGAGTATTAAGGAGGTCGCTCAGGTGGTGGATGAGTATGCGGAGTGAATTAACGGTTAACGTTAAGGTAAGGACCAACGACTGCGTAAGCATCCTTAAGGCCCTTAAGGTTGATGAAGTAGGGTTACCTGAAGGGATTAAAACAAGTATTAACTGCATTAATGATGAAATCAATTACACAATTTCAGCGGAGGCCACTAACCCTAGGGTAGCTCTATCAGTGTGGAACACCATTGATGACTTCTTAAGGAACCTTAAGGCAATATTATTGGTTTCAGGGAATTCTTAAGGGCCATTAGTTAATGTAGGTACATTACATTAACTTAACTAAGAAGCACTAAAATCCTTGAAATCAATTTGGTTAAAGAATTAAAACACTCGTTAAGGCAGCTAATAAGAGTATGCAGGGCTTCACATACGTTAAGGATGTTGCAAAGGTTGGGGAAGGGGGTTTAGTTACTGTGAGGGGTTGGGTGTATAGGAAGAGGGTAACTGGGGGTAAAATATTCATAGTTATTAGGGATTCAACAGGAATAATACAGGCAGTGGTGAGTAAGGATAATGAACCTGTGTTTAAGAAGGCGGAGCAGCTTAACATAGAGTCATCACTAATTGTGACAGGGCATGTTAAGAAGGAACCCAGAGCACCAGGTGGCTTCGAGATTCATGTTATAGACATACCATGGAGCTTCGTGGGTTGGCAATTCCCAATAAACGAGGATGCGGCCAAGGCTGATTCAGAATACCTACTGGATATGAGGCACCTATGGGTTAGGAGTAGGATGATGCAGGCCGTGTTGAAGATTAGGAGTACAGTGTTTGGGGCTATACATGAGTGGTTTAGGGGTAATGGCTACTATGAGGTTCAAGCCCCAATGTTCATAACATCAGCCGTGGAGGGTGGTTCAACACTCTTTGAGGTTAATTACTTTGGTGAGAAGGCTTACTTAACCCAATCCTCCCAATTCTACCTGGAGGCTCTCATATTCTCACTGGAGAAGGTCTACACAATTGCCCCAAGCTTCAGGGCTGAGAAGTCAAGGACCCGTAGGCACTTAACTGAATTCTGGCATGCTGAGGCTGAGGTTGCTTGGGCTGGGCTTGAGGACATGTTCACTGTTACGGAGAATCTAATAAGCCATATTGTTAAGAGGGTTCTTGAATCAAACCTAGATGACCTAAGCCTACTGGGTAGGAAAACCGAACCCCTTGAGAACGTTAAGCCACCATTCCCCAGGATAACTTACGATGAAGCCATTAACATACTTAATAAGAAGGGATTCAATTTAAAGTGGGGGGATGATATTGGCGCTGATGAGGAGAAGGCGTTAACCCTTGAGTTCACTCAACCAATTCACCTCCACCACTTCCCCGAGAATGTTAAGGCTTTTTACCACAGGAATGATCCAAGTAAGCCATCTACAACCCTGAGTGTTGATGTATTGGCACCTGAGGGTTATGGTGAAGTAGTGGGTGGTGGTGAACGTATATATGATTACGATGAGTTAATCAGTAAGATAAGGAAATTTAACTTGAACCCTGAGGATTACCAATGGTATGTTGATTTAAGGAAATATGGCTCAGTACCACATGCTGGCTTCGGCCTTGGAGTTGATAGGCTGGTTATGTGGATTTGCGGATTAGATCACATAAGGGATGCATTACCCTTCCCAAGGGATATGAGGAGGATTAAGCCATAGTGATTTTTATTAATTTATTAACATTTGTGAATTTCCTTATTTAGGCAAACTTAATGCACCTAGGGATCTCAATAGTGTTGATGCTATGGAATTCAGAAATATATTCATAATAAGGGTCAATAAGCATAATCTAGGTCGGAATCATTAAATCACTGAGGCTATGGCTATCAGCACCATAATTATTGATATTGATGAGAGTGCGGCACCCATGAATGCCATAATTCTCCTCATCTTAGCCATAACCTCCTCATGAACGTAGATTGATGTTGCAACATCTAGGAAGCTCTCCTTAACTACGAAAACAGACGCAGTGAAGGTAATTATATCCAGTATTGCTATGCCGACAAGCTCATACACTAGTTTACTTGAGTAAGTTGCTGGCTCAAGCTTCATGAATAATTCATTTATACCTAAGTAACTATGCACCATGGCTATAGTTGAGAGGACTATCGATAATAGGCTTAATCCAAGCACCACGTATACAGGCTTTATGGGCATTATACTCGGTAGCCCATAATGATTTAAATAAATTACGTTACATTAATTATGCTGCTGATTAGTACTTATGTAGTACTTGCACTTAACCCTAAGTGGACAGTTGCCGCATAGTGGTTTCCTACTCCTACATATTGCCCTACCGAAGGCTATTAATCCGAGGTGAACCATTAAGTATTCACTAGGTTTCAATAGCTTAATCCAGAAGGCGCTGACCTTTTCATAACTACCCACTACACCCAACCTGTGGCTAATCCTCATTATGTGTGTATCCACTGGGAAAACAGGCTTGCCTAAATTAAGTAAAACCACGTCGGCAGTTTTAGGTCCAACACCAGGTAGGCTCATGAGTATTCTCTTAGCCTCGTCAGTGTTCATTCCCCTAATGAACTCCAGTGAACCACCATACCTTTCATTAACCACGGTGGCTAATTCAATTAACCTCCCAGCCCTCTGCCTAAAGGAACCAATAGGCCTCAATATATTTTCCAATTCACCCCTACTTAAGCTTAATATAGCGTTGGGAGTTATTAAACCAAGCCTCTCCTTAAGTCTCTCATAAACCCTAGTGGCTACCTTATCGCTGGTATTTTGAGTAAGCATAACAGCTACTAAGCCCTCAAAAACTGATGCATTATTAATGAAAACCCACCTACCTAGGAATTCCTTTTCATTCACTGTAACTAATGATAAGGCCTTAAGTACGTCATCCCTTGTTAAGCCTTCCATTCACTTAAGGGTCCTTAATTTATGCTTAAAAACATGATTCCGTAGCTAAACCATGGTTAATGCAAGTCATTGAAGAATTTTAAAGCGACTAGAACTCAATTATTCTCTTACCTTTACTCCTATACTCCTCAATAAGCTTAGTTGCCACATCCTCAGGTAACTTAATGGTAACTAGGCTAGCCTTTGTCCTAGCCTTCAGTTTAACTACATTACCATTCTTCTTAACCCTAATCTCCACTGCATTATCCGCATACCTCCTCCACAGATCCACTAGGAAAACCTCCTTCGGCATGGGTTGGGGTTACCTCAGTGCTCTTTAATATTTTCTCCCTGTGAACTATCCCTTAGCATTCATTGTATTGAGGTGATTAGATGAATC
>NZ_DAXS01000041.1:0-20847 GCF_002506515.1 Caldivirga sp. UBA161 | reverse complement strand
TAAAACCACTCCCAGGCGAACGGTGGTTTAAAGCATCGTTATAAGGTGTATTTAAAATCCTTTAGCCGCATGGGGGTCCCTACCCAATACCAGTACTTCAGTACTGGCAAGGTGAGGCAATGAGACAGGAAACCCCTAAAAGGCGGGTAGCTCACATAATTTACTGTTCCCCATAGGCCTTAAGCCACCTCTTTAAATCTGGGGCTGCATTTATAAGCACCTTAGTGTACTCATCCTTAGGATTACTTATTATTTCATTTATATCACCCTCCTCCACTATTCTCCCATCCTTAAGTATCACTATCCTGCCTTTACTTGATTTCAATAGTAGTATCCTGGCTAGGGCAATATCATGCGTTATGAATATTAGGCTTAAGTTAACGATACGTATTAGGTCGATGAAAGTGTTTATGAAGCTTATCCTCAGGGAGGAGTCAATCATTGTTACTGGTTCATCAGCAATAATGAGCCTTGGATTAGAGGCCAGTGATCTAGCTATGGCTATCCTCTGCCTTTGACCACCTGAGAGTTGATGGGGATACTTATTCATGTAGAATGATGGGGGAACCAGGCCAACTAACCTAAGTAATTCCTGGGCCCTTGCTGATGCATCAATTTTAGGATTCCACCTCCTTATGGGAGCCATTAACTGCTCACCGATGGTTAATGATGGGTCTAGGCTGGAATATGGGTCCTGGGGAACCCATTGAACCTCCCTCCTGAATTCCTCAAAATTCCTGCCTTTCAATGAGTAGATATCCTTACCCCTAAATAATGCAACGCCACTGGTTGGTTTTTGAAGGCCAAGAATAACTCTACCCATTGTTGTTTTGCCAGCGCCACTTTCGCCAACAACTGCAATAACGTCACCATCACTCACCCTCAAGTTAACGTGGTCAAGTGCCTTAGTAACTCTCTTACTCAGTAAGCCAACTCTCTCAGTGAAGTAGACACTTACATCCTTTAATTCAATAAGGTACTCGTTACTTCTCATACAGGTAGCACCTCACTATCCTCCCATTAACATTATACTCGCTGGGTTTATCAGTCTTACACACATCCATTACATATGGGCAACGGGGCCAGAATGGGCAACCTTGAATATCCTCCAGTGGGTTAGGGGGCTCGCCTGGTATTGGTTTAACCTCATCAGCGCTTGAGGATAGCGATGGCGTTGATTGAATAAGCGCCTTAGTGTAAGGGTGCTTTGGGTCAACTATAATATCCTCCATTGGCCCCACCTCCATTACTTCACCATTATATAGTACAACAACTGATGAGGCTATTACAGGTATTATAGATATATCGTGCGTAATGAAGATTATAGTGGTTCCGAACTTCTCATTAATTAACTTAACTAGATTAAGAATATCCATCTGAGTAACTACGTCTAAAGCTGCAGTGGGTTCATCCATAATCACCACTTCAGGGTTTAGGAATAATGCTAGGGATATGGCAACCCTCTGCTTCATGCCTCCTGACAATTGATGGGGATATAGGTTAAAGACCCTAGCTGGGTTAAGTTTAGTGAATTCAAGTATTTCGCCTGCCTTCTTCAGTATCTCATTTTCATTAGTGATGCCATGCGCCTTAGCGGTGTCGAGGAAATGATCCTTAATCCTCATGGTTGGGTTAAATATATTTTGGCTCGCTTGAGGAACCATTGATACCTTAACCCACCTATACTTTGAATTAAACTCATGTTCACTAAGTGTTAGTAAATCAACATCATTAAAGTATATGCTACCGCTCCTAATCATGGCTGGTGGCTTAAGCATACGCATTATGGCTAGGGCAAGTGTTGATTTACCTGAACCGCTTTCGCCAACAATCCCAACGATATCGCCCTTATTAACATCAATATTAATCCCCTTAAGAGCCTTAACGGCAATCTTTAAGTCAGGTAGCCTATACTCCACACTCAGATTCCTAATGCTTAACAATGGCATACTGCAGCCAAGTGATCAATTACTTTGCTATTAAAACTTTTCTCAAAATAGTATTAGGTAATTAAAAATAGCTTAATATTAATGCTTGCTACCAAATAGTAAATTATTGAGTATAGATAGCTTCACTATATAGTTTAGGCCCCCATTAGTTATGTTTACTTCATTATCGTTAAGGCTCACCTCAGCCTTAAAGGGTATAATAATACCCCACATGTTTAACTCACCATCGCTGTAATCCTCATAATAAGCGTACACAGTCCTGACATTATGCCCCCTCCACCCATATGTAATCTCCGGTGTCTTTGGTAATACAATAATGTAGTCCGTATGCCCTGTGGTTAACACTACACTATTCTTACTTATGTAGGCTACGTCACCCATGCAGTGTATATTCCACCTGAATTTACCTACCCCATTAATCTTATCCAATACCACGTATATTGATTTACCTAATGCAACCACACCCCTCTCATGATTAATGCCTGGGTACGTGTTAGCCTCGAACACGGCGTAGATATCATTACCATTAATCCAGTACCTTATTAGCCTCCCTCTGGTTTCTAATTGATCCTTATCCTCCAAGGTCACGGTATTGTGGGCTATACTCCTCCTACTCCACCTCCAATGGAGGTCTGAATAGTATCCACCTGAGCCAGCATCAACAATGAGTGGTTCACCGTTTGAGTGTAATTCGAAGCTTAACTTATCTGGGTGGCCATGCCATGCGCCGTGAGGGCCATAATCAAGTATAAAGTATACTGCATTAGGGTCATCACCGCTCCTCACTATGAATCTACCTGAATCATTAAGTACTGTGACTGGCTCGTGCTTGGGTTCAATGGGTGATTTAATTAAATCATAGCCGTCAGCTAGGGCTAATGCGCTGAATAGTGATGTTGGCTTTGAGCCAAGCATCATTAGCTTCAAACCAACCTTAAGGAGTAGTGGGTCATTATACCTAACTCCACTTATTATGAATGGGTCTGGGTTAGGCATATCATCACCACTATCCTCAAGTGCCGGCATTCTGTAGCGTGGGTCAAGTACATTCCAAAGCCAGTACACGGCTTTCTTAATCACTGGTTCCCCATTCCTCGTAACTGAGTATAGGTTAATCCCATTAAGCCTAAGTAACTCAGCTCCCCACGTAACCATGTTTAGTACGGCATTATGGTATCCTGCGGATTCCTCAAGCCAGCCACCATCATTAAGGAAGTAATTTAATGTACTCCTCAATACTGATTCAGCCTTAATTAACCCAAGCTTAGAGTTACTGAAGTTGAATTTACTTGAAATAGCTAGTAATGCTAAGGCCTCCGTTAACTCCCAGTTACCAGCCCAGGCGTTAGTTAATTTAATTAATTCACCCTGAGCCCACCTGAACATTAGTTTTAACCTAGTTTTCAATTCCTCAGGGAGCTCATCCTCAATTAAGTCATAGGCTAAGGTTAATTGAAGCAGACCAGCTGAACCAGCCCCACCGTGAATGCCATTAAACCAGTGAATTAACTCACCCCTCTCATATGCTGAGGCCACCATTTCCAAACCCCTTAAGGCATCATTAATTGGTGAATCTAGGAATACGTGGCTTGAGGCTGACTTAAGAATCATGTCAGCTAGGGCTGATGTAACGTAACCATCCCTAGTAGCCTTACTTAAGTCAAGGAATATTGCCGGATAAACCTTAACGCCACTGCTTAAATACTCCTTAAGGATCCATTTCACCTCCTCAGGTAATTGCCTCCCCTTAATTAGCCTACGGGATGATGAGAAATCCTCAGCAGCTAACTCATATATGGGCATTGAGGCTGACTTATCATCGTAGAATCCCTCAACCTCATCACTCCAATCATTAATGTGGTTCACTACTCCAGGGTTCCTTCCCTCTAAGGCATTAAGGGCTGCTGCATAATCTGGGTTAATTGAGAATGCCCTTGAGGCTACCTTCCCATTAATGTTAAACTCAAGGTAGGGTATTGAGTATAAGGTATCTTCCATATTCCACATCATTGGTTCCGTAGTGAATTTCACCGTTGATGCTTCACCAGGCTTAAGATTAACGATATTACTCTCCAGGGTTAACCCAAGCCTCAATTCACCAACCCTAACCCTATCAACATCATAACCCCTCCTACCCAGTGTTGGCATCGACTTAATTAACTTAACGTAACCATTAATACTGAGCCTCCCACCACCTGATAATGAGTAGATGCTTAGTGAACCATTAATAATGTCCCCAGGCTTAACTACGCTTGGGGAGTTAATACCCACTATTAGGTCGTCATCAATGTAATCAACTCTACTTAATCCATTAAATAATATTAACTCATACCTCAATGATGCTTCGCCATCACCATTAGCCACTAGGTTAAGTTCAGCATTGAAGAATTGATCCTCAATAATACCGTAACAGGGTGATAGGCACTTAACCAGTAGGCCGACAAGGGTACTCTCATTAATGAAGGCAACCCACTTAAGTTCTGGAAAATACCTATCATTATATGAATGCTTACTAAACCTGAAGCCTGAGGTGGGTGGTTTAAGGCCCACTGAGGAGAAGCTATTGGGTGATTCAGTGAAGCCGAATTTAACGAAGTACCTGCAATTATACATTGCACCCAATGCCTCACCCCAGTATCCACCATTACCACAGGCCACGTGTATTAATTCCCTAACCCTATCTACCCCAGTAGCCTTAATTGTAATCAATGCACCATTCTGCATTAACTTAACCTCCTTATTCAAAACCCTACCCTCACCCTCAGCCCTAAGCGCCACTGAGTCATTGCTTAGGTTAACTATACTCCTCTTATTCTTAATGAATGGCTCAATCTCCAGTATCCCCATGCCGGGCTCCATGAGTTCCAGCTCCGGCTTCCTAGCCAGCAAGTGCTGGGTATTACTACGCTTATCAAGTAGTTCAACCACAGTACCTGAGGGTTCATGAATAACTAACTTAATGTTATTATTCTCTAAGGTTATCATAATTAACCCTAATCTTAACGTTATTTAAGCATTATTAAAGTATTATGAAATCCCAGCTAGTTTCACTCTCTTTCACCAGAGACCTCTGTCCGTAAGGATGGGGGTGCACATAACTCTTGAGGCATGAAGTTAAACCTTGCCGGCCTAAATTATATCTGGGATGTTCCCTGAAAGCGGAAGTTAACATAGCCCATGCCTTAATGAGAGGTACGAGTCAAGGTACGTAAACACCCCGAATGGTGAGATGAAGGTACCCTGTAAAAGGAGACCTGAGTTTACGGTTCCTTAATGCCTACGGAATATTTTAATAGGGGGTTGGGTTAAGAGGGGCGTATGGGTACGTTACGCTATATTGCTGATATTTGGAAGAAGCCATATGAGGGCCCGTTAAGGCAATTAATTAAGGCTAGGTTAATTAAGTGGCGTAGGGAGCCTGCAATAATTAGGGTTGAGAAGCCAACTAGGATTGATAAGGCTAGGAAGTATGGGTATAAGGCTAAGCAGGGCATAGTGGTTGTTAGGGTTAGGGTGAGGAGGGGTCCATTTAATAGGCGTAGGCCAAATACCGGTAGGAGGCCTAAGAGGATGGGGGTTTATGGCATTGCATTATCCACTAACCTGCAGGTAGTTGCTGAACAGAGGGCTGCAAGAAAGTTCAGTAACCTGGAGGTTCTTGGATCATACTGGGTTGGTGAGGATGCTATCTATAAGTGGTTTGAGGTCATTATGATTGACCCAAGCCACCCAGCAATTAGGAATGACCCAGATTACGCTTGGGTAGTTGGTAAGGAGTTTAAGGAGGGTAGGAGAATTAGGAGAATTAGGGAGAGGCAGAGGAAGCTAATTGAGAAATTAAGAAAACAAGCCAGCGGTGGCTCAAGTCAGCAGTAGTTTATTTTGAATCTTAGATTATGTGAACAATATTTTTAACCACTTGTGCTTAAGCCAACAGGTGGATAAAATTAGCATAAAATTCGGTACCGATGGTGTTAGGGGTATTGTTGGTGAATCCATAACTGACTTAGTCATTGCAGTGATAGCCGAGGCAACGTTAAGGTATTGGAGTAGGAGGTATAATGTGTCAAGGGTCCTTGTGAGCCATGACACTAGGCGCATGTCAAGGGACTTCGCAGTCATAATAGCCTCAGTGGCTAGGGAGCATGGTGCTGACGCCAACATAGTATCCTCACCCACACCCACCCCTGTTGTTTCATGGGCCGTATTGAAGTTCAAGTATGACTTAGCCTTCCAAGTGACTGCAAGTCATAATCCGCCAATGTACAACGGCGTTAAGGTAATAGGGGGGGATGGTGCACCAGCCAAGCCTGAGGATACTAATGGCATAGAGGAAGTGATCAATAATGAGTATGATGATGTTTTAAGAAGTGTGAGGGATATTGAATATACGCAAATACCAATGATTAACGTAAGAGATGGTTACGTGGAGTACTTAATCTCATGGTTTTCAAGCAGGTTTAAACCTAGGAAACTTAAGGTGCTTGTTGACCCAATACATGGGGCTGCAGTTGGGTATACCGCCAGTATACTTAAGGGTCTTGGTTTTGATGCAGTAGAGGTTAATAGTGAACAGGACCCTGACTTCAAGGGTAAGTTACCTAACCCTGAGTATAATCAAATTAAGGATGATGTGGATGCGGTCCTTAATGGTAAGTATGATATGGCTATAGCCCATGACGGTGATAGTGATAGGGTAGCCATGGTTGTCAAGGGCTTAGGCTACTTGGATGCAAATAGGATAATACCCGTTTTCCTAAGGGCATTGTTGAGGATGGGGATGGTTAAGAGGGGTGTGGCTAGGACAGTGGCTACAACGCACCTGATTGATGATGTGGCCTTAGGCTTTAATATTAAGGTAACTGAAACGCCTGTGGGTATAAAGTACATTGTTGACGCTATCAATAGGGGTGAGGCTGACCTCGGCGGTGAGGAGAGTGGTGGATTAGCCTATTCCTGGCATATACCTGAGAAGGATGGCATATATAGTGGAGTAATGGGGGCCTGCATAGAGGGTATTGATGGTGTATCAAGCATATACAGTGAATTAACCAGCAGGTATGGTGAACGCTACTTTAGGAGGGTTGATATTAAGGCTAATGAAGCTAAAGCCTTTGTTGATAAGATTAAGCCTGAGTTAAAGAGGCAGCTTACCTCAATGGGTGACTTAGCAAGGTTCGTGGAGATTGATGGGCTTAAGGCAGTTTACAGGGATAAGTCATGGGTATTAATTAGGGGTAGTGGCACTGAACCATTGATTAGGGTTTACTCTGAGGCGCTTAACATGGGTAGGGTTAATGAATTATTAGGCTCAGTGGTGGCCCTCATTAATAGGTTAATGCAGGGTTAATCACCGTAAATGCTCCTGAAAACTGAAGCTGATATTAATCTACTAACCCTAAGGGGTTCAGGCCTCCTCCCATCCCTCTGATACTTAGTTATAAGAATCTTAGCCTCACTGTAGCTTAAACCCCTGTACCTAACCCAGATTGGGCCATACTTAGTGTTAACTAATGCCGGCTCCCCAATCTTACTCAGTATACTTAACCTTACTTCATAATCCTTAAACAGTTTAACTATGGCTGCCCTTGGATTACCCCTATTCCTACTGAAGGATAGGCACATTGCCGGTAAGCCCAATTCATCGTGAAGCCTATCTATGTCAACAATATTGTAGAAGGATATTATACATCCATCAATCATTACAGCGTGCACATCCGGCCTATTCAACCCCTTAAACATACTTATTATTGAGTCAGTAACATCAAGCCCGCCTACCGTGGAGTATGCATTAACAACGCCATCGATAATGAAGTCACTCCTCATGACAACCCCAGTTAACACTGACTTGGGGTGTGTTAACTTGAAGCTCTCAGCTACACCAAGAACCCTAATCGCCTTCTTACTTATTAATGACTCATGCCCCATTATGCCGACACCTGGCCTTTAAGGAAGTTCAATAATTCATCGGCACTGCTGAAATACTCATGCACATATTCAAATGGGTTTTCCGCAATATCACCATCCTCAGGAGGCCAATAGACGTAAACAGGCTTACCCATGTTAACCGCTATGGTTACTTCAGAGAACACTCCCCTGCTTAATGTGCCACCGTACCTGGGCCTATAGGCTATGACCATATCAGACTGTTCAATATACCTGAAGTCCCTCCTCATTATTTGATCCTGAATGAGGCTCCTCTTAGTTACTGGATTCCTTGAAGATACTTCAGCAACCTCATCGTCCTTAAGCCTAATTGGGTAATCATAATCATCATTATCAATAGGCCACCTATCCTCCTTATTAATCACGGCTACATGCCCATTCAACCAGTTCCTTTCTATAATTAATTCATCAATAGTGGTTGGTTCAAAGAGCACAATAATTTCCCTAAGTTTCCTGGCGAATTCATTAATCTCACTTACAGCCTTACTATCACTCCTCACGTGGCTTATTGGGTGAGATAGGTAGGCTTTAGGTAGCTTAGTAAATATTATCTTGTAGAAGGTTTCCGTAGGGTGCTTAATAGCCATAACGTAATTCCTCACCCCAAGTACTGTGGCTATCATGTCAGCCATCATTATCTCCACAGTCCTCCAAACGAACACATCCCTTAACCTAATGTAGACCCCATGCCTCTCCTTAGATTCCCTACTGGTTATCCTGTTCCACACTGAGTAGGCATCATCAATGAGCGTTAGAATCATGTCGAACTTAAACTCCTTAAGTGCGTTAGCATCAACAAGGCTCCAATACGTATTATGCCTAAAGTACGTTAAATGCATGCTAATTATAACGTGGTCAGGCTGCTCCCTTTCAATACGGTCTAGAATCTGATTAACAGCCTCATACCACTTATTCCTCTGCTTTTCAAGGTAACTATCAAGGAAGTACGGCATTGATTCAGATAGCATTGAATCAAAGTCAAGGGATAAAACCTTACCAACTCTATTACCAATGTAGTTGTTTAACGCCTTAATCCACTTATGCTTATCTAATCCACTATGACCAGCCACTAAAACCCTTACCATATTCACCTGAATTACTGCCTCATTACTTTTAAAGCATTCTTGCAGCGTAATGCATTAGCCTTCATTGGTTTAAATGAGTTAATGCTTATTTACCTTAATGCCTAGGCATAGTAATGAGTAGTGCCTTAGATTATGTTAATGAATATAAGGCCGCCGTGGAAAGTATAATTAATGATGTTTTAAAGGACCAGTGGGGTAACATTAAGGCTGCATCAGACTTATGCGTTGACTCATTAAGTAAGGGTGGGTTAATTTACGTCTTCGGCACCGGCCACTCAATGCTAATGGTACTTGAGGTTTTCTATAGATCAGGGGGATTAGCGTCAGTTTACCCAATACTTGACCCAAACCTACTTGGGTTAAACGGTATGTCGCTATCAAGTAGCCTTGAGAGGCTACCAGGCTATGCAAGTAATCTTCTTAATTCACAGAGAATAATCCCAAACTCCGTAATGATTATAGTGTCTAATTCAGGTAAGAATGCCGTACCCGTGGAGATGGCTTATGAGGCTAAGAGGAGGGGGTTGAGGGTTATTGCATTAACTTCAGTTAATTACTCTAAGGGCCTTCAACCAGATAATCCACTTGGTAAGAGGCTTTTTGAATTAGCTGATGTAACCATTGATAATAAGGTACCGCCAGGGGAGGCTGCATTGGAGATTAATGGTATTAGGGTTGCTGCAGTGTCAACAATAGTGAATGCATTCATACTGCATAGCCTTGAATTAACAATAATGAGTGAATTAAGGAGGAGGGGTATTGAACCTGAAGTTTGGGTTAGCGTTAATGTACCAGGTGGTAGGGAGCGTAATGAATCCTTACTAAGTAAGTATAGGCAGATTGTGAAGTATTTGTGATGATTGGTGAAGGTTAAGTGAACCCAGTTGTTAGGAATGGGGTTCAGGTATTTATTGATGATGGTTACGTAAATGACTTAAGGGGTAAAAGGGTTGGTGTAGTCACAAACCATAGCGGCTACTACCCAGGTAAGGGGCATTTAATAGACTTACTAATTGAAAGCGGTGTTAAAGTTGATGCAGTATTCACGCCGGAACATGGGTTAAGGGGTATTTTACCTGCAGGTGAAACATACAGTGATGAATCATATAGGGGCATCCCAGTGTATAGCCTATATGGGCCTAGGCGTAAACCACCCATAAACATTCTTAAGGGGCTTAACGCAGTAATCTACAGTATTCAGGATGTGGGAGTTAGATTCTACACATATATATCCACACTCTACTATACCCTTGAAGCTGCTGGTGAGGCTGGCGTTAAGGTTATTGTACTTGATAACCCAAATCCATTAACCGGTACAGTGATTGAGGGGCCAATCCTTGAGCCATCTTTAAGATCCTTCGTGGGTATTTGGAGTATACCAATTAGGTATGGTTTAACCGCAGGTGAGTTAGCTATATTGTTTAATAATGAGGCTAACCTTAAGGCGGAGGTTGAGGTTATTAAACTTGATGGCTGGAGGAGGGGAATGTGGTTTGATGAGACTGGTTTACCATGGGTAAACCCATCCCCGGCAATAGTTGATTTAAACAGTGCATTAATGTACCCTGGCATTGGCTTATTCGAGGGCACTAATGTTAATGAGGGTAGGGGGACTAATAAACCCTTTAGAGTTATTGGTGCACCTTGGTTGGATAACATTAAGTTAATTAATGAAGCCTCCCAACTGGGGTTAAGGGGTGTGGATTTGGTTCCAATCAAGTATAAGCCTATGGGAACCGGAGTTAAGTATAATGGCGAAGACTGCAGTGGTATTGAAATACTGGTGAGGGATAGGGAATCATTAAGGCCGGTTAAATTAGCGCTCATGTTAATTCATGCATTGTATAGGATACATTCCGGCGAATTCAAATTCCTTGAACGTGACGGCGTGTACCACTTTGATTACTTAGTGGGTAGGCGGGGTGTTAGGGAACTATTAATGAGTGGGAAGCTTGATGAGGCGTTAAGTAATGTTGATGAGGGTATTAGTGATTACTTAAGGAGGGTTAAGGATTACATGATATATGATCATTAAGTTAAATTAACTTACCTTTAATAGCATTAACCACATCATCCTGCTTAACCGGATTATTGAAGACTCCTTGTGCAAATGTGCTACCGCCGCCGCCCTTCCCTCCTAATTCATTTAATATTTTAGCCACATTAATGGCTTTAACTTTACCATTAGTGTACACTTGGTATTCCTTACCATGTATCAGTATTAATACGTCCCCTGGATACTTACTGGCTAATTCCTGTAGGTAATCCTTAATCCAGTAATCCTCATAATATACTGCAACCTTGAATTCACCTATATTAATCATGGACTTCACTATGTTTGCTAAATCAGCCTCAATAGCCTTCCTAGCCAATATCCTACTCCTCTCTTCAACATTATTAAGCTCCCTAAGCAGCCTATCCACAGCATTATCAGCATCATCCCTACCCACCTTCAGCTTATTGGCCACTGAATCAAGCTTACCCTCCAGGTTCCTAACATAGTCAAGCGCATACTTTCCCGTGGTGAAAATGAATCTAATTACACCCTCCTGTATCTTATCAACCTTAACAATCTTAATTAAACCAACCCTACTTGTCCTATCCAGGTGAGTACCACCGCATGCTTCAACATCGTAGACATCATTACCCTCACCCACCTTAACAATCCTAACCTTACCACCAGGCACTACACCACCTTGATATATTATGAAGCCGTACTTAGCCTCTGCCTCATTCCTAGGCATTAACTCAACCTTAACCGGTAGGTCACTTAGAACTACTTCATTGGCTAACTCCTCAATCCTCCTAACCTCATCCTGAGTTGGCAGCCTATAGTGGGTTACATCAAGCCTACTTAATGGTATATCCTTCTGGGCGCCTGCCTGCCAAACATGCTTACCTAAAACCCTCCTTATACTTTGAAGTAGAATATGGGTGCCAGTGTGCATCCTCATTAACCCAAGCCTCCGTTCAGAATCCACCCTCATCTCCACTACATCACCCACCCCTGGTGCTGGGCCCTCAATTACGTGTACTATCACTGGTCCAACTCTCTGTACGTCTATAACCTTGGCTTCAGTACCATTAAACCTCAACACACCCCTATCAGCCGGTTGACCACCACCCTCTGGGTAGAATACTGTTGAGTCAAGGATGACGTACTTACTCTTAATGACCTTCAGCACCTTAGCCCTACCCTCAAACATGTAGGTATTCTCGTAGAATAATTCCCTAGTGGGTGGTAGGTCTATCACATCATCTGCGGTTACATCAAGCTTATTACCCTCCTCACCCTTGGCCGGCTTCTGATGCTTAGCAGCCAGCATCTCATAGAAGTTATCTGGAACATTAACCCCCACACCCCTCTTAGCGGCTTCATCCCTAACAACCTCAGGGGGTATGCCGTGGGAGTCGTATAGGTTTATGAGGTCATTGATTGTTAATTCACCCTTAATCCTACTTATTAACTTAGGTAATTGACTTATAGCTGACTTATACTTAGCCTCCTCTAAATCAACTAGGTCAAGTATTAGCTGCATGCTCTCCTTCAATTCAGGGTAATCGTTAATTAGGTAATTTAAGTGTGCATTGAAGATTTCAGTTAATGGAATCTGGGCATCAATGATATGCATGTACTTCAGCATCCTCCTGATGAGTAACCTAGCCAAGTATCCTACACCTGAGTTAGATGGTATAACACCATCATTAATCATCCAGGAGACCGTCCTTGAATGATCTGCAAGCACATATAACGCCTCCTGCGGCTTAATGAAGTTAATTAATTCAGTTGAATTAACGCCAATCCTCTTAGCAACCTCAACATAAGCCTTATCAAGCGCCAGAACCTCGGGGTCAAGTTGGCCCATGTGTATGGCTAATGATGCAAGCATCTTCTCATCAGGCTTAGGTAAGCCAAGTAGTTGCCTAGCCTTATTGAGGAATCCCCCGAAGACGGCCTCATAAATAGTTGGTTTACCTGTTAAAACCCAGTATATTCTCTCAAGGCCATAGCCAGTGTCAACTATCCTAATGGGCATTTCCCTATACTCGTCACCAATCACCCTATAATGCATGAAGACTAACGTGGCTAATTCAAGCCCCCTAACCAAGACCTCAAAGGATTCGCCAGCATTACCCCCACCCTCCCATATGTTCTCTTTGTAAGTTACTTCATCATCCCTGAATCCCAATTCCCTCGTGAAGAATTCATGAGCATACTCCACAGTCTCATTAATCCAGTAAACTTCCTTACCGGGGAAGTTGAAGGCGTGGTGAGCCATCATTTCAAAGCCGGTTAAATGCCTACCACTCCTACCAACCTTATCCACATCAGTGAGCCTTATGCTTGGTTGAGATATTGTAAGTGGGTTAGCTGGTGGTGGTACTACACCTTCAGTAACCCAGGGCTGGAAGTCATATATTGATGCGCCAACTAGGTAAACATCATTCCTCCACCTGGCGACAACAGGATACCTAGCTACCCTAATGTGCCCCCTCTTCTCGAAGAAGGATAAGAAACGTTCCCTAACATCCTTAATGGACTCAGGCCTATATGTCCCCGGTGGGTTACTTATGAAGCCGTATGGTGTACAGGGTTGATCGCCGCAATTATCTTGGCTTGGGTTAAGGGTCCAATAGTAGTGGCCACAGTATGGGCACCTACCTCTCCTAAACCCCCTGCTTATGAATATCCTAGTTCTAAGTAGGCTCTCATTAAGTATAGGCACTCCACTTAGCCTTAGTGGGGTTTAATTACTCTTTTGCCTCCCGTAAGGGGGTAGGGAATGCTTCTATGGGTTCTCTTATTAAATGCATTTTAAGGGTTAGTGTTTTTAATTTAGTGGCTCTAGCTAATGAGTATGCGTAGGAGGGGTGCTGCGGGATTCCTAATTACTGAACTACCGTATAGGGTTAAGGTGTATTCGAATTTTCAAGTGCTAATACCAGCTAGCCTAGTTAGGGTGCTTGATATAGCTAACTTAAGGTACGCTAACATCACTTTTAGGTTCAATAATATTACTGAAACTATTGAAGGCGCTAGGTTACTTAGGACTAGGCACACTGACTCAAGGCAATTCACCATACCTAAGGAGCTTAGGGAAAGATACGGCATACGGCCTGGAGACTACATTGAGATTATATCCATTAAACCCATTTAATAATCCAATTCAGTAACCCAGAGGATAATATCCCATTAACCGGCAGCCTCCCTTGCCTAAGTGGTTGAATTATTTCAACGGAATGCCTACTAGGTTCGCCGCCCAACGATTATAATTAGAGGCGTATTAAGTAAAATCAGCTGAAACGCCGGGTATCATTAACTCATTGTAACTCTGATTCATCACTTAAGTTACTTAAGCCCCCTCTTTAATAAGCATTACGTTAATCCAATACTACAATGAATTCTAAAATTAACCCTCAACGGTATTTAAGGGCCTAGTATTAATTCAGGAAGCTTAATGGTACCGGGCTTATAAACACATGCTGGGTCCTCAGCCAATGGATCCCCATACTCCGCGTAAGCCCTCGCCCTAGAGCCCCCGCATATGAAGCGGAATTCACATAAACCGCACTTACCCCCATACTCCCCCCTCCTTATCCTTAATAGTATTGGGTTCTCCCTATATATCTTGACTAAACTCTCCTCCTTAACATTACCCAGTTTAATTGGTAGGAAGCCACTTGGTGATACATCACCATTATAGGCGATGAATATTATCCCATCCCCATCCCTAGTCCTAGCAACCATTGGCCTCTTAGTGAGTTTAGGTGGTTCATTCCCCATGACTTTAATTAAACCCTCATATAGCTGCATGTATAATGGGCCAAGGGTTGGCTTTAGGTTAATTTCATTATTCTCAAGGGCATACCTATGCAGTGCAATTCTCCTATAGAATGGTGCCTCAACAGTCCTCACAGTGAAGCCATACTTCGATACATCGTAAAGTACATTAACCACATCCTCAGTTTCCTCAGGTGTTAATGCTTCAAGTTCAATACCCCTACCCACGTGTATTAGGAAGAATACCTCCCAGGTGTAGACGCCTAGGTCCTTAAGTACTTTAACTATTAACGGTAATTCATGTACGTTAAGCTTCATGAAGGTTGTATTAACTTGAACCTTAACCCCAGCCTTAAGGAGGCTTGATATTGCCCTCAACGTTAACTCAAATACGCCGTCTCTATTCCTAATGTAATCGTGAGTAATTGGTGATGCACCATCAAGGCTTATTGAAACTGAACTCACACTCCTCAACTCCTCAATAACATTATCATTAAGTAATTTCTCAGAGACGGTGGGTGATATAGCCACTGGCACATTCAATGACTTAGCGTAGTCAATTAACTCAAATATATCACTCCTCATTAATGGGTCACCACCAGTCAGTATTAATACTGGGGTTGGTTTACCGAATTCAGTTAACTGCTCAATAAGCCCCTTCCCCTCGCTAGTACTTAACTCACCAGGCAGGGGCTTTAGTATTGCATTAGCCCTACAGTGCCTGCAGCTTAATGGGCATGCCTTAGTGGTCTCCCAGAAGACTAATAGGGGCCTTTGGGAATAATCAAACAGCATGCGTAACACCTTACCCTAAATGCATATAATTATTTCGCGCCTACAGAGTTCTATCCTCCTCACCCTAAGGAGGTACTATATTTAGGATTAAGATTGGGTCCCCGCCACCTTTAAATCTGCAGAATACATACTTGGTGCTCCTATAATCAACATCAATGACCTGAAACCACACACCCCTAATAAGCCAGCATTATCATGCTTCCTCCGTGGGATTTAGGTAAGCTTCATATACATTAACTTTACTACCGGCAAAATTCACACTCCACTTAACGCCCGCTTAGCCTCATTAACCGCGCCATCTATTGTGTAGATCCTAGCAACCCTATGAGGTATGTTGAGTACACGTAATTCCCTAGACGTAGTGGGCCCTATTGCCACAATTAAGGCATGCCTTAAGTCAAGTAAGATACCGCTGACTTCACGTGCAACCTTAGGGCTTGTAACCACTAGGGCATAGGGGGATCCTGCGGCTTCCCTTTCATTAATCAGTGCCTTAAGTTTACTTAACTCATCCACATTAACGCTAAGCCTATATAAGCCAACCTCAGTAACAGCTCCTCCTAATTCATTAAATTGGCTATTACTATACTCCATGGACCTAATCACCAGTACGTGTCCGTTAAGGCCCTTAAGCATTCTTAGTAAGCCTATGCTTGAGTATTCACTTGGTATTATGCATTCATCACTGTAGAGTTTCCTCACGGCTTCTGCCGTGGATGGGCCAATGGCCATGCATTTACACCAGCATGGATCCTTAACAACACTATGAGCGTACTCAACGGCTATAGTGCTCATGAAGACTGCAACATCCCACCTCCTTAGGCATAATTCCCTCAGCCTCCTTAAGGCATCCTGGTCAGGAATAGGCTTAAGCACAGGAACCTCAATGACGCCTTCCCCCCTAATGCCTTCTTCACCCTTAGCCCTAATAACTATTATTGACTCCTGCATTACAGTTAAGTGGCGTTAATGCTTAAAAACGTATACGCTAACGGTTATTTGATTAATATGAATAGGTGGATTGCGGTAGCACTAATGATCTTAATGTCAATGCTACCGGTGTTGAATGCGCAGGCCACAGGCCAATCATATAATTACCTAGGGGCGGGGTTAGCCTTCGGCCTAGCAGCAGGTGGTGCAGGGATTGGTATGGGTATTGCTGGTGCAGCAATAGCATCTGCATCAATTGAGAAGAGGGACCTCTTAATATTCTTCCTGGTACTGGCCTTTGTGGAGACCATAGCCCTCTATGGCTTGGTAGCCCTAATACTGCTTAGGTAAGGTTATAGCCCTTCATCGTAAAAATTAACACCCTTTTTGATTAATTAATCAAAATCAGTGCGTGGAACTCTAATCACCAAATCCTCACCGTCCCCGTCTCATCATTAATGGGAAAACGCACCGCCCACGCGGCAGGCCGCCCTTAGGAAGGGAGCTGGGGCTATTGACTTAATCCCCCTAGTGCTTATAAGCGTTTCCTCACATGCATCATAAAGGTTTATTAGAGTGTGCTCTGCTTGTGAATTATGGAGAAGAGGTTAAGGCTACCTCCCAGGATTAAGGTGCTTGAGGCATTATCAGCTATCGCTGATGGAAGGATTAGGAGGGAGGGGGATCATTATATTATTGTGTCCAGTGATGGGTCAAGGAGCTATACCGTATACCTTGATGAGGCTAAGGGGTTGGTTTACAGTAATGATAATGGGACAGTTCATAGGGGTTACGTGGGTTACCCGATAGTGGCTGTACTCATGATGCTTGGTTTACTAAGCTTCAGTAAGGAGCTTAGTGAGGGTTTAAGGGGGGTTCCTTGGAGGGAATTGAATGAAAAGTATAAGAATTATAGTATGGTTATGGATATTATAAGGAGGAGGGTTGGGGAGGATAAGTGGCCGCTCTACGAGAAATTCATTAATGATGTATTGGGTGAATTAAGGAGGCTCAACCTGAGGCTAATGGATAAGCAGTAGAGTTTACGCTTAAGGCGCACTATTACTTAAAACACCCCACTCAGCTAATAAATTAGCTAACTTAAATTCACTAATGCATGTACCCTGGGGATTAATGATTGATTCAACGGTGCAGTCTAGGTAATTCATGAAGGTTCCCGCATCACCGTTAACTAAACCATCATTAACCATTGTATTCCAATGGCTGGTGAACGCCTTAAACCTGTCCTTAGCTGCCCTAGATTTAACAGCGTATTCACTCTCCTTAGCTAAGTCAACAATAGGCCCATTACCCACCCCCGGGCAGTAGCCCACTGCCTTATCGTAAAGCTCAAAGTATAGTACTTCCCCACTCCAATGGTATATGAATGGGTAGAATCTGCAGGTGAGGGGCTTGAAGTCATTTATTGAGCATACCATTTTACCACCCCTCCACTCATTGAATATGCATGATCCATCAATCCTCTTCCTGAGGACTAAGTAATACTGCCCATCCTTAAGCCTAATCCTCGGTGCCTGCCAATCACCAGCAACATTAGCGTTATAGAGGGCTGTTATGCTGCTTGGCTTAAGCTTAGTGTTAATGAATATTCCAACTAAGTCATCTAAAGTCACCGTTATCCAATACCTCCTACAGCATTCACCGCATAGTGTGCACTTGAACCTTACCTTTGGTTGAACGTAGGTTACCATAATTTACTTAACCATGAAGTACCTTAAGCATCCATTACTCTGCCTCTTACCAATAACCAGTACACCATCCTCACTGGCGTTCAGCACGTAATCCTCACCCTCCCCTCCAGTGCATTGGAGGCCTAGGAGCATTAATGATGGCCCCTCCTCAGATACTGCTGACTTTAACCTAGTGGCCAGGGCCTTAACAGGCTCCATTAGGCTTAAGCTAAGTGGTAGGTCAACACCCACTGAACCCTCATCAATCTCAACAACCTCAGCGGGCTCAAGGCCGAAGGATTCATTAAAGGACTTAACCAAGTCACTGTGGCTATCCCTAAATCCCCTGCATGCATTAGCAGCCTCCCTAACTAAGTCATCACCATTAACCTTAACCTCAGTGGTTAAGGAACCAGGCTTAACAATAACCCTCCTAGCACAGTAAAGCTTCAAGTCACCTACTTCACCAACCTCAGTGAACCCAGATACGAAGTACAGGGCCCCATCCTCAACACCAGGCCCCTCCCCCTGGTAACTCAATGATTCTTGGGAAGGCATACATAGTAAGCCTAAACTAACCGTGAATGGGTAAGCGGATTCCTCACTTGGATTAAGGCCAATAAACCTAATCAATGGATTAAGAGACTCATTACCAGTACCCTTAGACTGAGAGCAAACAGACTCAAGAACAATTAAACCACCCTCACTTAAATCCACGTAACTAGTATTAAAGCCGTAAGTATCCTTAAATAAGGCAAAGGCACTGGATAAATCCCTCACAATACCTTGAAAAGAACCCCTAACCTCCTCATTAACAATCCTAAGAAGATCCTCCACAAGTTTAACCTTACTCCCCTCATCATCCTTTTCCCCCATCACTACCACGTGAGTAACAAACCTACACTTATAAATGTTTACATCAAGGCACCTAAAACCAACAAACCAAACAATAAAATCAGCCAATAGCCCACCGATCACCAATCACCCCTCTCAAACAACATCACCAAAACAAAAACAACCACCCCACACTTAAAAATACCCCCAACAAACCCACCAAACCATAAACACCAAAACAAGAAAAACAAAGAAAAATTTAAACTAAGAAACCCCCTGACCCTGACGCTCAACAAAAAGCACCCTACGCCTAAAATTACGACTATTCCTCAACCTAGGAACAAGATTCCTCCTAGGCCTAGCAGGAATCTTAGGCGTCTGACTCCTCACCTTACCAGCCTTCGTCAATGACCCATGACTTGGCGTGACCTATCCCCTATAATGGTGCGTGTTGCATCTATTTAAATTTTACTCATCTTTCTGCCCTGGCACCGAAAGTAATTTATAAACTTAAGAAGATAATTTAACTAAATAGATGTGAAATGCCCTCAGATGGCTTGAGGAGGCTACTTAATGTGGATAATAACACTATGGTTACGGTTGAGGAGCTAGTTAGTTCATTAATGAGAATCAAAGAGGAGGTACTTAGTAATTGGGATAAAATTAAGGACGTAAATAACATAAAGCCCAAGGAGTCGGCCTTAGGCGCAAAAATGCATTACCTACGTGGATTCTCGCTACATTTTCTCGTTACGACGAATGCCACAGTCAATAATGCAGATCAAATACTCGCTGGATTCCTTATTAGCGATGCATCCCCTGTAAAGTTCGGTAGTACATACGCTATTACACTGAATTCACCAGATCCTCGATTAGCCGCCGCACTACTAATAACTCTAATTAATTACCTTAATACAAATGGAGTTAAGGATTACGTATACATAACTGTTAGCGAAGGCAAAACCAAAGTAAACGCATCATTTAAGCACATAATAGAAATAACCGGAAAGTTAAGAGACAAAATAGGTAAGTTCATAGTGGACAAGGAAAAGGCTGAAACACTCCTTAATAATCCCAAGGTTCCTGATTACCTAATTCCCTGGCTTAGGGATGCCCTTAGTAATTGGGATAGCATTAAGGTGAGGAAGCAGGTTAGGTTTATTTATTATGCCGTGAATGGATTGCTTGGTAGGGCTTCTTTGTTTGGTTGGTTTCTTGGTGATGGTGTTCTTGGCCATGTTGGCCGTGGCTCATTTGATATTGGCTTATCGTTTGTGGTTGATGAGCCTGTGAGGAGGTTTATGGGTGAGTTCTTATGTAGTGTTTACGGTTGCTCCGGTTCATTCTTCAGTGGTTCCTCGGCTAAGGGTAGTGAGCATTATGTGCCTTGCCCCGTGAAGGCCCTGGTTATTAATGACATTGCTGCTTTAGCCAATGCCTGGCCTGCCTATGGCCTTACGGACAGGGTTATTAAATTGGTTGATGCTGTTAAATACTCGATACCCTGCCTGTCCTACGCTAAGTACCCGGTCATTGATGTGTTGGGTCATGGGTTGATACTTAGGAAGCATAATATGGGCCGTGGTTGGTACTTGGCCAGGTCAACGAGTAATGGGGGGTTGGCTGTGGCGATATTTAGTGACCTTAGGTCTGCTGGGTTTAATGTTAGCTTGAATAGGCGTGGTGGTGGGTTCGAGATTTATGTGCCCATTGAGGATACGAGGCGCATCCTGAGGATGCTTGGCATTTACGAGAGGTTTTATGGTGGGCCTAGGAGGTTGCCGAGCCTTGATGAGGTGGTTAGCGTCCTTAGGAGGTATAGTATTAGGAGGTGG